>PMSS01000218.1:448-7909 GCA_003167515.1 Acidobacterium sp.
GACAACGTCAACGTCATGGCGGCCAACCTTACCGAGCAGGTCCGCGGCATCGTCAAGGTCGTCACCGCCGTTGCCAACGGCGACCTCAAGCAGAAACTCACCGTCAACGCGAAGGGCGAAGTAGGCGCGCTCGCCGAAACCATCAACAGTATGACCGACACCCTGGCCACCTTCGCTGATCAGGTGACGACGGTCGCGCGTGAGGTCGGCGTCGAAGGCCGCCTGGGCGGTCAGGCCAACGTCCCCGGCGCCGCCGGAACCTGGAAGGACCTCACCGGCAACGTCAACCTGCTGGCCGACAACCTCACCAACCAGGTCCGCGCCATCGCCGAAGTTGCCACCGCCGTCACCAAGGGCGACCTCACCCGCTCCATTCAGGTGGAAGCCCGCGGCGAAGTGGCCGAGCTGAAGGACAACATCAACACGATGATTGATAACCTTCGCCTCACCACGGACCGCAACACCGAGCAGGACTGGCTCAAGACCAACCTGGCCCGCTTCACCGGCATGCTCCAGGGCCAGCGCGACCTCGTCACCGTCGGCCGTTTGCTCCTCTCGGAACTCGTCCCGTTGGTCAACGCGCAGCAGGGCGTCATCTACCAGACTGAAAGCCACGCCGAAACCGAAGACCTCAGCGGCCTCGTCCTCCTCTCCGCCTTCGCCAATGTCCACGATGGCTACCGCCGCGAGGTCGGCGTCGGCGAGGGTCTGATCGGCCAGTGCGCCTCGGAAAAGCGCCGCATGCTCATCACCGAACTTCCAGAGACGGCAGTTCCCATTCGCTCTGGCCTGTTCGAAACCGTCCCGCGCAATGTCATCGTCCTGCCGGTGCTCTTCGAAGACCGCGTCAAAGCCGTTATCGAGCTGGCCAGCCTCTCGAACTTCACCGCATCGCACCTAGCCTTCCTCGATCAGCTCACGTCATCGATCGGCATCGTGCTTAACTCCATCGAAGCAACGATGCAGACCGAGGCGCTGCTCAAGCAGTCGCAGCAGCTCGCCACCGAGTTGCAGACACAGCAAAAAGAATTGCAACAGACCAACGAGCAGCTCGCGCAAAAAGCTCAGCAGCTGGCCGAACAGAACTCCGAAGTGGAACGTAAGAATCAGGAAATCGAGCAGGCCCGGCGCGCCCTCGAAGAAAAAGCTCGCGAGCTGGCTCTCACTTCAAAGTACAAATCCGAATTCCTCGCCAACATGTCGCACGAGCTGCGCACGCCGCTCAACTCCATCCTCGTTCTGGGCCAGCAGCTCGCGGAAAACCCCGACGGCAACCTCAGCGGCCGCCAGGTCGAATTCGCGCGCACCATCCATGGCGCCGGAACCGACCTCCTCAACCTCATCAGTGACATTCTCGATCTCTCCAAGATCGAATCCGGAACCGTCTCGGTCGAGCCCGAAGAGCTGTTCTTCGGCAGTCTGCTCGAAGCTGTCTCCCGTCCGTTCCGCCACGAAGCGGAAAATCGCAAGCTGTTCTTCGAGGTGAAGGGCGATCCGCGACTCGGCCGCAGCCTCGTCACAGATCCGCGCCGCCTGCAGCAGGTCCTCAAGAACCTGCTCTCGAACGCATTCAAATTCACCGAGCAGGGCGGCGTTCGTCTCACCGTCTCCAGCGCCGCTTCCGGGTTCAGCAGCGACCACCCCATCCTCTCCGGAGCAGGCTCGGTCGTCGCCTTCGAAGTCTCCGACACCGGCATCGGAATCCCGGCCGAGAAACAACGCATCATCTTCGAGGCCTTCCAGCAGGCCGATGCGGGCACCAGCCGCAAATACGGAGGCACCGGCCTCGGCCTCGCCATCAGCCGCGAGCTCGCCAGCCTCCTCGGCGGCGAAATCCAGCTGCGCAGCACGCCGGGCAAGGGCAGCACCTTCACCTTATATGTGCCGCAAACGTACGTCGGTCCCGCCGCGTCTCCGCTGCCGGAGAAGCACCGCGCCTCCTTCACCGCGCCGGTCTTCCTCGCCAATCCAGTGGTATCGGAGCAGGATGCCCGCATTGAAGACGATCGGGAGAATCTCCAGGAGGGCGACACCGCGCTGCTGGTTGTCGAAGACGACCCGCACTACGCGCGCGTGATCACTGACCTCTCCCACGACAAGGGGTTCAAGGTTCTCGCCGCTATGACCGGCGCTGAGGCCCTTGCTCTCGCACGCGAATACAATCCGTCGGCCATCTCCCTGGACGTCTTCCTGCCCGACATGCTTGGCTGGACCGTCCTCAACCATCTCAAGCAGGACTCGCGTACCCGCCACATTCCTGTTCAGATGCTCACGCTCGACGACGATCGCCGCCACGGCCTTTCGCGAGGCGCATTCGCCTTCGTCACCAAGCCCACCTCAACAGAGGGCCTCGAAGCGGCACTCACGCGCATCCACGACTTCTCCATGCCGCACCGTAAGCGCCTGCTCGTGGTTGAAGACAATCCGGCCGAACAGCTCAGCATTCGCGAGCTGCTCTGGCACGACGACATCGACATCGACGTCGTCGATTCCGGCGCTTCCGCCTTGCAGAACCTCGAGGAGTCCAGCTACGATTGCGCGGTCCTCGACCTGCGCCTTCCGGACATGAGTGGCTTCGAAGTCCTCGATCAGCTTCGCGATAACGAGAAACTCAGGGACCTGCCGGTGGTGGTCTTCACCGGCCGCGAACTCAGCGCCGAAGAGGACTCCCGTCTCCACATGCTCGCGCGCAGCGTGGTCGTCAAAGACGTGGAATCCCCCGAGCGTTTGCTCGACGAAACCGCGCTCTTCCTGCATCGCGTCGTCGCCGATCTGCCCCCGGACAAGCAGCGCATGCTCGACCGCCTGCACCAGTCTGACGAAGCGCTGTTCGGCCGCAAGGTTCTCATTGTCGACGACGATGTCCGCAACATCTTCGCCCTCTCCAGCGTTCTTGAGCGCCGTGGCATGACGGTCCTGACCGCCGGTACGGGGCGTGAAGCCATTGCCACGATCGAGTCCACGTCGGACCTGGCGATCGTGCTGATGGACATCATGATGCCGGAAATGGACGGTTACGAGACGATGCAGGTGATTCGTCAAAATGCTTCGTTGCGGCGGCTGCCCATCATCGCTCTTACCGCCAAAGCGATGAAGGGCGACCGCGAGAAGTGCCTCGAAGCGGGCGCCTCGGAATACCTTGCCAAGCCGGTGAACACAGAGCAATTGCTCTCCGCGCTGCGCATGTGGCTGCACCGCTGAGAAAGGATTCGTTTGGGCCCGGAGAGATCAATGACGGACGACGAGAAAGTTAATATCCTCATGGTGGACGACCAGCCCGCAAAGCTGCTCAGCTACGAGGTGATCCTCGCGGATCTCGGCGAAAATCTTATTAAGGCATCGTCGGCCAGAGAGGCGTTGAATGTCCTGCTCAGAAATGACATTGCCGTAGTTCTTATGGATGTCAGCATGCCGGAGCTCGACGGCTTCGAACTCGCCGACATGATTCGCGAGCATCCGCGGTTCGGCAAGACGGCCATCATCTTCATCTCCGGCGTTCACCTTACCGACTCCGACAAGATCAACGGCTATCGTCGCGGCGCCGTCGACTACATCTCAGTCCCCGTCATCCCTGAAGTTCTGCGGGCCAAACTCGGCGTCTTCGTCGAGCTTCATCGCAAAACGCGTCAGCTCACGCGGCTCAACGCCGACCTCGAGCGCCGCGTCGCCGAGCGCACGGAAGAGCTGCGCCAGAGCGAGGCTCACCATCGCGAGCGCGCCGAACTGCTCGAGCTGGCGACGGAAGCCATCATCGTGCGCGACTTCAGCGGCGGCATCCGCTTCTGGAACTCCGGCGCCGAAGCCCTCTACGGATGGCGCAGCGACGAAGTCGTCGGCCGCAACCTCCACCAGGTCCTGCGCACTATCCTTCCCGTCCCCAAAGAGGAAGTCGAAGGCTCTCTCCACGCCAAACGTTCGTGGGAGGGGAACCTCGTGCAGCGCGCCCGCGACGGCCGTGAGATCGTCGTCTCCACGCGCAAGGTCGTCAACCGCGAAGGCGACGCCATCCTCGAAATCCAGCGGGACATCACCGCGCAAATGCAGGCCGAAGAAGCGCTTCGCCAGGCCGAAAAACTGGCCGCCATGGGCCGCGTCGCCGGCATCATCGCACACGAGATCAACAACCCTCTGGAGGCGATCACCAACGCCTTCTACCTTCTGCGCAACCACCCCTCCCTTGACGCGGAGGCCCGCTACTACGCCAACCTCGCCGAACAGGAACTCCAGCGCGCCTCGCACATCACCCACCAGACCCTCAGCTTCTATCGGGATTCGCGGCAGCCCATCGCCGTTTCCGTCCCGGACCTCATCGACAACGTCGTCGAGCTGCAGCAACGCCCCATTCTCGCCAGCCGCATCGATCTCGAGAAGAAGTACTCCTCGACTGGCATCGTCCGCGGGTTCCCTGGCGAGCTGCGCCAGGTCTTCCTCAACCTCATCAGTAACGCGATTCAGGCCATGCCTTCGGGCGGCCGCCTCCGTCTCCGGGTCGCCGAGGGCACCGACTTTGAGACCCAGCGCCGCGGCATCGTCATCTCCGTCATCGATACCGGCAACGGCATTCGCCGCGAAGACGCACGCCGCATCTTCCAGCCCTTCTTCACCACCAAGTCCGCCAAGGGCACCGGCCTCGGCCTCTGGATCAGCAAAGGGATCGTGCAGAAGTACGAAGGCACGATCGGCTTCCGCAGTCTGCACTCCGCGCAGGGGACGTGCACTTGCTTCCGCATCTTTCTGCCTTTTGCGGGAGAAATGACTATGAGCGAGTCGGCAAAAGACCCCAGCGTCTCCGCTGGCGCTCCCATCCGCGCTATCGCATAATCGAGACTTGGTGCGCGAGCCGGCGCAGCACCAGGCGCCATAGCGCAGCTCATTGAGCGATTTCGCCGCGGGAATGACCGGGGCGGACAGAACTTGCTGAATTGACGCGATATGTCCCGAGGAGAAGTTTGGCACCGGATTTGCTTTGTTCCCGGCATCGAATATCTTTGGGAGATGCCCGATGGAACCGAATTCTGAAACTCATGCACGAGGAAATCGCTTCATGAACGCCGCTGATCTGATTGGGAAACTGGTAGAGATTGAAAGAGCTGTTGAAAGCATGGGACTCACAGGCGTTCACAGAATGGTGCAGGACGCGGAAGAAGCTGTGTTCCAGTTTGAAGAGCACCTGATCAAAACCGTTTTCGAAAACCAGCGCCTGCGCGAGCGCGTGGAAAATGGTACAGAGTGTTTTGACGCAGCCGAGTGTTCGGACTCCGCGGCTTTCGAAGAGCTTTCCGGGTTGTTCATGGCGGATCGCACGCGGCGCGAATTCGGCCCCTTCTCGATCAACTGACTCTTAGCTCAGCCCGTGGCCCGTTGATACTCAATACGATTCGTGTATAACCACCTCGAATTATTCGGATACCAACGTCGTTAGTCGCGGTTATAACCACCAGGCGAGGAGCGTGGACTCCAATGACGCGCAGATCCCGCGTTCCAGTGTGTTCATGGTGACCATCCCATAGGCGCTCATCGGGGCAACGATAAATAGACAAGAGCCGCAGATTCAGATTCCTGCGTTACTTGTCTACCAGTACCACCAGAAGTCCGGCAAAGTGCTCCGAAGCACGGTAAGGCCGGTGTCTGCCAGGTCGAGCTTGCCGTTGCGAGCGAAGTCGCCCGCAGCGAGTCCCTTGCCCGCCGCGCCAAGCGGCAACGGAGGCTGGAACGTGCCATCGCCATTGCCGAGAAGCAAAACACCGGCAGCCCCTGAGGCTACGTCCAACTTCCCGTCACCGTTAAAGTCACCGATGGCCAGCGATCCATCCCCACTGTCTAACTCGGTGGGAGTTGCCGTTACTGTAGCTGGCTGGAAGGTCCCGTCGCCGTTGCCCGTTAACACGGCGAGCGAGTCCTCATTAGCGACGACTAAGTCCAGTTTTCCATTCCTGGTCAGGTCAGCAACCACTACCGGAGAGGAAAACTGGCCGCCTGTCCCGTAAGTTACAGGCGGCTGAAATGTGCCATTTCCGTTTCCCAACAAGACACTTACAGTACCGCTTGTACAATCGCCACTGCTCACGCACCAATTCGTCACAATCAGGTCCGGCTTACCATCGCGGCTTACATCCGCTACGGCCACCGAAGATGCATATTGGCCGCCCGAGGGATAGTTGACCGCCGGCTGGAAGGTTCCGTTCCCCTTGCCAAGCAGAACGCTCACTGTGCCGCTCGCGCAGCTAGTGCTGCTGCATTCGTTGGCCACCACGAGGTCGGGGATGCCGTCTCCGTTCACATCGGCAATCCTTACGGAGACCGCGTTGACTGCGCCCGAGGCAAAACTCATTGCCGGCCGAAAGGTACCGTCTCCATTCCCGAGCAACACCCCGATGCTGCCCGACGTTGGGTTGGAGGTGGCGTAGACGTTCGCTACAACCAGATCCGGCTTGCCGTCGCCGTTCACGTCAGCGACCGCTACGCTGTATGGGTCTATGCCGCCCGATGCGTAGGTTGCGGCCTTGCTGAATCCTCCGTGTCCATTGGCCAGCAGCACACCCACGGCGCCGCTCGGGCAGTTGGGTTCACTGAGGCATGCGGATACGACCACCAGATCGAGTGTTCCGTTTCTTTCCAAATCGGCAGCTGCGATCGCGTTGGCATCCTGGCCGCCGGGTTGGTAGTTCGGCGCCGCTTTGAATGTTCCGTCGGGCCGGCCCAAAAGGATGCTCACTGCACCTGCGGCGCATCCGTTGTCGTAACAGGCATTCGTCACGAGCAGATCGGGCGTGCCATCCATGTTCACATCTGCTACTGCTATCGAATCAGCCTCAAACGCAGCGGAGCCATAACTGACCGCCGACCGAAAGGTACCGTCCCCATTCGCAGCCAGCACACTCACGGTTCCATTGAGGCAATCGGCGTCCCAGTCGCACTGGTTCGCCACCACAATGTCGGGGCTGCGGTTCGAGCTGCCGTCCCAGTCGAGGTTCGCCACTTTCACGGCGACGCTACCCGTTCCGCCGGAGCCGTAGCTCACGCCTGTCTGAAAGGTACCGTTCCCATTCCCGAGGAGGACGCTCACCGTGCTGGTTGTGCAGTTCTGGTTGGCGCATTCATTGCCTATAATCAGATCGAGCCTGCCATCGTGGTTCACATCAGCAACGGCCACGGAGTCAGCTTCCTGTGGACCCGTGTTATAGCTAACGGCCGGGAGGAAGGCGCCGTTCCCCTCATTCAAAAGCACGCTCACCGTACCGATGGTGCAGTTGTCACTGCCGCAGGCGGTCGCGACGACGAGATCGAGCTTGCCATCACCGTTGAAATCACCGGCGACCAAGGCCACTGGGCTGGACCCTGCGGCGTAGGTGACCGCGTTTTGGAAGGTTCCGTTGCCGTTGCCGAGCAAGATGGCGACCGTGTTGCCGGTTTGATCCGCGACGGCAAGGTCCAATTTGCCGTCGCCGTTGAAATCGCCAA
>PMSS01000411.1 GCA_003167515.1 Acidobacterium sp.
TCGGCTGCACTGGCTGACGTATGCGGCGGCGATCAGCGGCGTGGTGCATTACTGGTGGGGCGTAAAGTCGGGGGTGAAGAGTCCGCTGGCGATCACGGTGGTGCTGGGAGTGTTGCTCGTAGCCCGGCCAATCCTGGCCGCGCTACAGAGCACAGGGCGCAGAGCACAGAACACAGCCAAGGCGTGAGACAGAGCACAGGGCGCAAAGCACAGAGCACCCAAAAAATATCCCACCCTGGCGCGCGAAAAGCATGCGCACCAGAATGGGGCACCCAGATTTTTACCACCCGCTTCGTTTGCTAGCCGTTGCCGAGGGGTTTGGTCATTTTGATGAAGTGGGCGGGCTGGAGGAGGCGGGGGATCATTTCGGGGCGGACGGGTTCGGTGCCGTTGTCGGTGTAGCCGAGTTTGCGATAGAAGGGCGGGAGCTCGGTACGGAGGTTCACGACGGTGATGTCCATGTGGTGGGCGCCCATCTCGCGGGCGAATTCTTCTGCGGCGGCGGTGAGACGGCGGCCGAGGCCGGACTTCTGACGATCGGGATCGACAGAGAGCAAGCCGAGGTAACTGCGGTCGCCGCGCAGTTCGACGTAGACAGCACCGGCGAGGGTGTTGTTTTCTTCGGCGATGAGGAAGCGGCCTTTCTGAAAATACTGGCGGGTTTCTTCGGGCATGAGGCGATCGCGCACGATGAAGAAGGCTTCAACCTTGAAGGCTTTGTTGATGAGGGCCGTGAGGGCGGGGAGATCGGATTCTTCGGCGAAGCGGATGTCCACCAGGACAGGGTACAGGGTACAGGGTGCAGGGTCGAGGGAGGCAGAGGAGCCGGTAGCAAGTAGCGTTACGCTTCGAGGCGCGGGATAATGTCAGAGAGAGAATGCAATGGCGACGACGACCGTCAATCCGAAGCAACAAGCGCACGAGCTGATTGACCGTCTGACGGCGGGACAGGTCGCCGCTGTGGTGGGGTTGCTGGAGGCGATGCTCGATCCAGTTTCGGTTGCGCTGGCGAATGCGCCGATTGAAGATGAGCCGATCGGCGAGGAAGAAGAGCGGGCCGTTGCGGCCTCCAAGGCGTGGCTGGCTGAGCATCCCGGCGAAGGCATTCCTCACGAAGAGGTCATGGCTGAATTCGGTTTGAGCTCCGAAGATCCGGTTGGCTGACGGGTTCAGTGCGTGAAGAAGATCATTTTCACTCCGCGTGCTCGCGACGATGTGCGTCGCATCGACCGGGAGACCGCCATGCGAATCTTAAAGGCGCTCGACCGTTTCGCTCGCAGCGGCGAAGGGGACGTCAAGCGGCTTCGGGATGTTGAGCCGCCCGAGGCCCGCCTGCGAGTGGGCGATTACCGCGTGCGGTTCACGGAAGAGCCGCAGGGCACGTTGAACATCCATTCCGTACTGCATCGGTCGGAGGCGTACCGCTAGAGTCTGCGATCTATCGCGAAGCGGGACCTTTGTTGAGGGCGGCTTCCTTCTGGGCCAGGACTTCCTGAGCGTGTTGCTCGAGTTGGGCGGCCTGGGGCATGTCGGCGATGGCCTGCTGGATCTCGGGATCCCAGTCGGCTTCGACTTTGAGTCCCGCGGTCTGACCGAGTTGCGTCGCCAGGATTTTCGACCTGAGGTTGGCCTTTACCCAGTCCAGATTATTGTCCAGCTCCTGCGGGGTGTAGTCGTAGTTCTGCGACGAGAGGTACTTTTTGAATTCGCTGAGGACGGCATCGTCGACCTGGAAGTCTTTATTGACGGTGCGGTGCGCGAGATAGTCCTCGGTAAAGCCGAGGAAGGCATCGCGTTCGAGAAGCAGGTCCTGGAAGGGGGTGGACTTGGGGGCCTCGACTTTGACGTCGGGGGTGATGCCGCCGCCGCCGTAGACGGTGCGACCAGAGTCGGTGAGCTTAACCTCGCGGTCTTTATCGTCCTGCGGTTGATCGTGGTTGTAGTAGTAGTCGTAGAGGGAAACGCCGCTGTAGTTGCGCTGAATGAGGCGGCCGCTGGGCGTGAAGTAGTGATAGGTGGTCAGGGCGAGGCCGGTATTGTCGGAAAGGGTGTAGACGGTCTGGACAAGACCCTTGCCGAAGGTGGTTTCGCCGGCGATGAGGGCGCGGTCGTGATCCTGCAGCGCGCCGGAGACGATTTCAGCAGCGGATGCGGTGTTGCGGTTCACGAGGACGACGATGGGGAAGCTATCGCCTTCGTTGCCGTGGGTGGCGCGGTAGACCTGCTCGGGGAAGGCGCGGCCGCGCTGGGAGACGATGATCTGTCCGCGCTTGAGGAGGCGGTCGCAGACGCTGACGGCTTCGACGAGGACGCCGCCGGGATTGCCGCGGAGGTCGAGGACCAGGCCTTTGAGATTGGGGCCGAAGGCGTCGATGGCGTCGTCGAATTCGCGGCCGGTGGTTTCCTGGAACTGCTTGATGTGGACGTAACCGATGCCGGGGCGAATCTCATAGCTGAGGTCGATGCTGGCGTTGGGAATCTCATCGCGGACGAGTTCGAAGTTGAGCGGGGTGGAAGAGCCAACGCGGGTCATGGTGACGTTGACTTTGGTGCCGCGCGGGCCCTTGAGGCGGTTGGCCACTTCATCGGAACTCAAGCCGGCGGCGGACTGGCCGTCGATGCTGGTGATGATGTCGCCGGGATGGATGCCAGCGCGGAAGGCCGGGGAATTTTCGATGGGAGTGACGACCACGACCTTACCGTTCTGCGGCACGATGAGCATTCCCACGCCGTAGTACTTGCCGTGCTGGTCTTCCTTCATCCGCGCATAGGCTTTGGGGTCGTAAAAGCTGGAGTGCGGGTCGAGGGTGTGCAGCATCTCCGGGATGGCGCCGTCGTAGATGGCTTTGTCGGGCATGTCGCCGGTGAGCGGCTCGGCGTAGTTCTTCGCGACGATGTCATAGACAGCGCTGAAGGACTTGAGGCCGT
>PMSS01000142.1 GCA_003167515.1 Acidobacterium sp.
CGGCTACTGGCTACCGGCTGCTGGCTACCGGCTCCCAGCGCCCACCGGCTCCGGAGCCCGCCGCACATACCCCTCGTGCGCCATCATCTTCCCCATCGGCCGATACGCCGCCATGTCCTCCGGCTGCCACGTCGCCAGCCCATCCACGTAACGGTTGTACATCGAGAAAGCCGCCGCGATCAGCACCGTGTCATGAATCTCCAGATCGGTCGCGCCCTGCGCCCGCGCAGCGGCAATGTCGTCCCGCGTCACCTTCTTCCCGCCCTCCCGCACCTTCAACGCAATCTGCAACAGCGCCCGCAGCTTCGGCGAAACATCCGCCGCGTCAGGATTCGCCTTCACCTCTTCGATCCACTTATAGTCCGCATCCCGTCCACCCCGATGCTCCGCAGCCGCCGCGCTGTGCGAGAGCTGGCAGAACCGGCACTCGTTCCCATTTGATACCACCGCCGCAATCGCCTCGCGTTCCGCACTCGTCAGCGTGCTCGGTCCGCGCAGCAGAATCTCCGCCAGCTCGCGCATCGGCTTCGCCGTCTCCGGCCGGAACCCAAACGCACTCACAATTCCCGGTACTCCCTCTTCCAATGCAATATGCGCCATCGTCTTCCTCCTCAAATTCCCCTACTCGCTCCCGAACTCAACAACGTGTCTTCCACCTCTTCGCTGCGCGCTGACTCGTACGAAGCGAACCGATAAGCCGGCAACGCCAACATCGCCAGCGAAGCCACCAGCGTAAACGTGCAGAACCCATTCAGTATGCCTGTGTACGATCCCGTCTTGTCGTAAACATGCCCCAGCACCAGCGGCGCAATCGCCCCCGCCACCGCAAACGTGCTGTAGACCAATCCGTAAAGCGTCGAAAACGACCGTAGCCCAAAATAGCGCCGCAGCATATATGGGATCAGATCCAGCTCGCACCCGCCGCCCAGTCCCGCAACAAACGCCGCCGGTGCAGCCGCTCCAAACGAATACGCGTGCGCCAGCATCAGCATTCCCGCACCCGCTGCCAGCAGCGACGCCACCGCGATGTACGAACCCTTGACGAAATCGAGCAGCCATCCCAGCAAAAACCGCCCCGTCACACTCGAGATACCCAGCAGAGACGCAACGAACGCAATATCGCGCCCGCGCAGCCCGTGGTCGCTCAGCATCGGCGCCAGATGCGCCAGCGCCCCGTTCTCGCTCAGCGAAAGCGCCACCACCCCCAGCGCCAGCAACCAGAAACTTTGCGATCCCAGCGCGCGCTGCCAAGTCAACCCTTCCGCCGCCTCACCCCGCGTAGCGCGTGCCGGCCCATGCATCGACCCAGCCTTCGGTGATCGTGCAAACACCAGCGTCAGCGGAGCCCCCACCAGCAACGGCAATACCGCAAGTCCCAGGTACGTCGCCCGCCATCCATACACCGTCAGCAGATGCGCGACCAGCGGCGGCACGATGAACGACCCCACCCCAGATCCCGCCACTACGATCGACAGCGCCGCGCCCAGCCTCCGCTCGAACCACGCCGCGATCACCCGCGCATAGCCCAGCTGATACGTCCCCGTCCCCGCAATCCCGATAAAGACCGCATTCGCGTAAAGCTGCCACAGGTGCGGCGTCAGAAACGCCAGCGAGCCCATCCCCAGCCCAAACGCCGTCATAAATCCCGCAATCAGCTTGCGCGGATCGAACCGGTCAAACAGCTTCCCAATGAACGGCGAGAAAATCGCCACCGAAATCGCCGCCAGGCTGAACGCCCGCGCAATCTGCTCCCGGTCCCATCCAAACGCCTGCCCCAGCGGCTTCACCATAAAGCTGAAGCTGTAAATGAAAACCGTCGCGAACCCGGTCAATACTCCGATGTGGCACACCGCAGCCACTCGCCATCCAGGATACCCGAGATGGTTCTCGTCTGAGCGCACCGCGGCTGCGTTCGTTGTCTGCGCCATGCGTGAAAACAATGCAGTCCTGGGATCGGGGCCGATAACGGGGCAAATATCGGAAACGGGCATCAGAACAAGCGAACCGATTATCCCCGACCCGCCGCCCACCTCACAACCGCCTCCAGTTTGGCATGGATCTCAACCCCAAGGAGGATGCGCAACCTCCGGCCAGCCCGTATCATTCCGATGCGTCGTTCCCGAACCTACCAGCCATTGCAAAGGAGCTGCCCCATGGCCTATATCGAGCTGCCCATCGCCCCCGAGTTCGGCCGCGAATTTCCCGGCATCGTCGGACCTATGACCTTCCGNNCCGGCGAGCGCGAGCTCATCGCCACCCACGTCTCCTGGCGCAACGACTGCTTCTTCTGCCAGACCATTCACGGTGCAATAGCCGCCGCGCAACTCAACCACGACGAAGCTCTGGTCGAACGCGTCAAGACCGACTGGCTGCATGCCGACATCTCACCAAAGCTGAAAGCTCTGTTGAACATCGCAGGCAAAGTCCAGCAGGGCGGCAAGCACGTCACCGAGCACGACATCGCAGCCGCGCGAGAAGTCGGCGCCTCCGACCGAGAGATCCACGACACCGTCCTCATCGCCGCCGTCTTCTGCATGTGCAACCGCTATGTCGATGGCCTCGGCACATGGCAGCCAACCGATCCGGAGATGTATGCGCAGATGGGCCGTCATTTGGCCACAGAAGGCTACAACGCGCCCTCGATCAAGCAGCCCCTCGCCCAGTCAGCGGAGCAATCAGTTAGCGTAGCCTGATCTGAGAATGGCGACAAAAGCAAAAGGGAACGGGCCGAAGCATGTTCCCTTTTGTTTGATGTAAGACTTTTCGAAACAGCGCTAGCGCTTCCCCTGGATCGTTTTCTGCCCGCCACTCCCGCCAAGCTTTTTCGCCTGCCGTTTCAACGCGATTGCATGCATCTCCTGGCCCATCTTCGATTTGTTGATGGCCAGCTGAATGCCAAGGTTGATCAGGTTGCCGGTGCCCCAGTAAAGCGCCAGTCCCGAAGCGAAGTGCCACATCGAGAAGCCGAAGATCACCGGCATCATGATCGCCATCATCCGCCGCTGGTTGGGGTCCATCCCCGGTGAAGGCGTAATGAACTGCACCAGGAACATGCTGGCAATGATCAGGATGGGCAGAATGTGCAGTGGGTCGGCAACCGACAGATCGTGCAGCCAGTACCAGTGCGCCTGGCGCAGTTCGATCACGTTGGCCAGCACTCGATAGTAAGCAAAGAACAGCGGCATCTGGATCAACAGCGGCAGGCATCCGCCGTACATGTTGACGTTCTCCTCCTTGTAGAGCGCCATCATCTCCGTGTTCATCTCGGCCCGCTTCGGGTCGCTCACTTTGAGATGGGCATAGCGCTTTTTGATGGCGTCGACCTTGGGCTGGATGCGCATCATCTTCAGCGACGACTTCATCATCATCAGCCGCGTCGGCAGCATCAGCAGGTTGAAGATCACCGTGATGATGATGATGTCCCAACCCCAGTTCGGTATGCCGTGCTCGTTCAGAAAGCGCAGTGCCAGGTAAAGCGGCTTGGCGATCACCGCCAGCCAGGTGAACTGGATCAGCGGTTCCAGAGACTGGCTCGCAGGCTTGCCATCCGGACCGATCGGATGAATCGATGCCAGCACATCCATAGTCTTCGGCCCGGCGTAAATCCTCAGCTTCGTGTCCCCGCTCGTATCCCCAACTGCCACACCCAGCACATGTGCCGGCTTCTTCTGGCTGTTGGGATCGCTCAGGTCGCCTGGTAGATCGATGGTGTTGTGCAGTGTCACTACACTGGCCCCGGCGGGATTATCGGGCAGGAAAGCTGACGCAAAGAAGAGGTCCTCGATCGCCGCGTACCCGTAGTCCCCGTTCAGCGTGGCGCCACTGCCCACTTTTGTGACGGCTTCGTAATCCTGCTTGCCGTCAAGCGACCAGGCAAAGGTCGATGAAGCAGAAGTGAAGACCGAGCTGCGCGTTGTCGATGCAGGAAGAAACTCCTCCATGTCCCCCAGCCCTGAAGGCCACTGGACCAGCGATCGAACCGGCGCACCGTTCCGCTTCACCTCGGTCTCCACGCTCACAACGTAGCTCGCGTCGAACCGTACCGTCTTCACCGCGTCAATGCCATTCGCCGCATAGTGGAAAGTAATTGTCGCTGGCGCCAGAACCAATCCAGTCGCCGATGCCTGCGCACCCGATACCTGGTAGAGTCCCTGG
Organism: Acidobacterium sp.; assembly: GCA_003167515.1. GTDB lineage: Bacteria > Acidobacteriota > Terriglobia > Terriglobales > Acidobacteriaceae > Palsa-343. The sequence goes on from PMSS01000142.1 coordinate 4,156, forward strand.
TTCAACTCACTTGTCAGTCCTGGCTCATAGGTAAAGAGTGAAAGCGGATAACCGAACTTCGCCGAGGTCTGCGGCTGCACCAGGTCCAGCGGCTTTCCAGCCGTATCGTTGTACTTCTTCAGAATCCAGTGCTTCACCTGTGCCCCGCGATTGGTGAAAACGATTTTGTATTGCTCGTTCTCGACCGTGGTCTCCGTCTCCAGAGCCGCGGTCACGGCCGGAATCGCCGCGGAAGACTGAGTCGCCGCCGCTTCGGTCTTGGCCAGGCCCGAGGGAGCAGGCTGTGCTTGGGATGTACTCTGCGATTGGGATTGCGGCGTTGGGCTCGGCGTCGAAGTCGGCTTGAAGAAATATTGGTAGCCCAGTAAAACCACCAGCAACAACAGCGCGAAACCAATTGTGGTGCGCATATCGCCG
>PMSS01000089.1:0-7724 GCA_003167515.1 Acidobacterium sp.
CAGGGTCGCGGGCGCACGCGGTTGCGTCTCATACGCGGCCAGCACTTCCATGGCCTTCTTCATGTCGCCGGTATGGGCCAGCGAAGCCGCCCACGCGTAGCCCGTCTCGCTGTCCGTCATGCCGACTGACCCCAGCGGCTCAAACGTCCGGGCGGCATCCGCATATTTGTCCGTAGCGAACCAGGACAAACCCAGCATCCCGCGCACCGCGGAAGAGTCGTCCCCCTCCCGCACAGCCGCCGAAAGCGCGCGCGTGGCCTCCGCATAGTCCTTCGTGCGAAAAGCGCACAGGCCAAGGTTCTTCTCCAGCCCCGGCAGTCCACTGTCCCAGTGCTCGGCCTGCTGGTAGAAACCAAGAGCCGCGGGATAATCCTTCTGAATTGCATTGGCCGTCGCCAGATCGTTATAGGCGAAAGCCAGAACCGACTTTAGTGCGCGCTCCCGCTGCTTCGCCGCCGCCAGCTGTGCGACCGTCAGGCTGCGGCCCCCGGAAGCATCGTCGTGCACAGGGGGCGCCGACTGATCCTCCTGCTGGCGGGTCAGCGGCACCACCGCCACGCCCATCCCGTTGCCGCTCTCGGCCTGCGTCTTGCTCACCTCCTGCTGCGTCTGCACCATGATCTTGTTCTGCAGCTCGCGTGCCTTGGCGGCAAACGCATTACTCTCCTCCATGCGCCCGCTCTGAGCCATAATGCGCGTCAGGTCGACATAAGCGCGCCGAATCTGATAATTAGTGCGCTCTTCATCGCTGCCCGTCAGCTTAATCGCCCTGCGCATCATCGCCTCAGCTCGATCCGTCTTCCCCTCCGCATACGCGTTCATCCCCAGATAAAGTGCCGGATCGGGCGATGTGGGATCGATGCGCGCAGCCACACTCAGGTACTTATCGGACTCTTCGTACTTGCGTTCTCCAGCCGTGGTGAGACCCAGCATGTAATTGGCCAGATAGTCGTTGGGATAGAACTCGGCCTCCTTCTGCAATTCCGCTTCGATCGTCGGCGTGGGCTTCCAGTCGTTCAGAGAAAGCTGCGCCAGCCCGAGAAAATAGTGGGCGTGCGGCGTGCGCGGATCAATCGCAATTGCGCGCTGAAACTCGCGAATCGCGGCCTGCATATCGCCCCCATCGCGAAACGCGCGTCCCATCAGCACATGGAGCGATCCGCTGTCGCCAGCTATGCGCTTCATCTGCGCGAAAACCTCAATCGCCCGCTGTTTGTCCTCCGGCCTCTTCGTTTGCAGCAGGCATTCGGCCAGCGGATACAGGTTATCGACCGTAGGCTCGGCCGTCGCAATCCGCGTGAAGGGCTCAACCGCTTTGACGTATTCTCCTTTCTGGTCGAGAGCGCTGGCCAAAAGCCTGTCCGCGCCGAGATTGTGGGGATCGTCGGCATGCGCTTTTTCTCCAAGCTCAATAGCCTCGTCCAGATGCCCGGTTTGCAGTTCGGCATACCCAAGAGGCTCATCGACAGCAGGACGGTCTTCGAATTCCATGGAGTTGCGGTAGAGACCAATCGACGCGGTGTAATCGGATTCCGCCAGTTTCAGGCCGGCCAGCTCGCGCAGAGCTGACGCGATGACCAGGCGATTGGTCGCCGCCACCGTGGATGCATCGCCGGAGCGCCGTGCCTGTTCAGTGGCTGCGACCCGCGCTTCCAGTTCATCGGGCGCCACTTGCCTCTGTTGTCCCGCTGCAGGCCGGTGAGCGGTTTGCTGAGCCGCCCCGAAAGACAAAGCACCGAATACCGCGAAGAGCACCAGCCGATCGCCCCAGCAAAAACGCTCCAGAGAATGTCTCGATCGAGATACAGAGGGCGATTTCAACCGCATGGAGAGAGTTGTGTCGATTGTACTCCACAAAAAGCTGCGGAGCCTGTACCAGCGCTCCGCAGTTTTCGTTTTGGTTCTTACGTAAGGCCCCGAAATTCTCGTCTTTAGAACGAGAAGTGCAGGGAGTATTGCAGCTCGCGATTGCCTTTGGCCGTCTGCAAGCTGGTTGGCTGTCCGAGCGACGGCGTTCCGGTGACTACGCCGGGGGACGGCGACGAGGTTCCGGCGGCGGTGATCACGTTGTTGGTCGCAGAGCAGGGAGCGCCACCGCAGACAACTACGCTCGGCGTATATCCCTCGCCTTCCATGCCGCCGCTGTTGAAGTTCGGGTGGTTGAGGAAATCGAAGAAGTCCATGGCGAACTTAATCCTGTACTTCTCCTTAACCATCCAGTTCTTGGCTAACTGCGAGTCCCAGTCCTCGGTTGGAGCGCCATAGCCGAAGCCCCGGTGTTCTATGCCCGCCGGAATGGTGCCCAGGGGATAGCCCACCAGTGTGAAGGCGCCCACGTTCCCAACGTGGTTCGTTTTTTCACCCGCGTTGAACTTGGTCCCGGTCACCAGAGGACGGTTGTTGCCGTTGTAGCCGGTACCGATGAGCTGCGATATCGGCGCCTGGTTGAAGGCGTCGGTGTAGCTACCGTTGGAGAAGACCGTCAGAGAGCTCGCGTGAACCGCGTCAATGATCCCGTTGAACTCCCAGCCTCCCACGGTTTGCTTGATGAAGTCATTGGAGCCGGCAAACTTCGGCAGGTAGTAAACCTCGTTTGCCACGAAGATATCCGGACGGTTGATGTTCGTGTTGCCCTTATCCAGACTGCTGTTTCCCGAGTAGGTTTGGATCTCCTGGTTGGCCGTGCCGGAAGAGTTGTCCTCTTCCACATCGCCGATGGAGTGCCCCCACGTATACGCAGCCTGGAACGTTGATGGGCCCACCTGCGAACGGAACAGCGCCTGCAGCGAGTGGTAGCTCGCGTGCCCTTCGCGCCCAAACCCATTGATCTGTCCGAAGTTGAATGCCGGACGATACGGGTTCGTTCCGGTGCCGCTGCCGCTGAATACGGCCGACGACCAGCTCGATTGCGGGATCGGGTTGAATTGCAGCATCGAAGTCAGGTGTTCACCAGTGTTCCCCACATAACCGATTTGCATGGAGGTATTGCGGTGAAGTTCCTGCTCGATAGTGACGTTCCACTGCCAACTGTTGGGCGTGATAGCTTGCGGGACTCTGGCGAAGTTCGGCGAAACCGATCCGCCTGCAAAGCCCGGTAAGCTTGTGCAGCCCGTGGTCGCGCAGACCCAGCTCGTTGCCGAATCCAGCGGACGGTTAGAGCTTGCAGCAAGGGAGAAGGGAGCTCCTTTTTCCATTCCCTCATCCTGGCCTACCAGCTCTCTCTGGAAGAACTGCCCGCCGCCTGCGCGGAGTGCGGTCTTCCCGTTTCCGAACAGATCCCACGCAATGCCCAGGCGGGGCGCAATGTCGTGGTTGTTATTCGGAATGAGGGCATTGTTCGATCCCTGTGTTCCGTTGGAGAGGTTAAACGGTACACCCAGACTTGCCATCAGCTTGTTCGCAGCCTGGCAGGGTTGGGTGCCGGGTTGGACGATCAACCCGTTGCAGGCATCGGTGGGATTGGACGCTGCCTCTGAGGCGCTCCAGTTGGCCAGGCTCCAGTTCGCCCACTGATTGTCGGCAGAGAAAGGCTCACGGTAGAACGACCAGCGGAAACCGAATTCCGCAGTCACGTTCTTCTTGACCTTCCAGCTGTCCGAGAGATACCACTCATAGTCGTACCACTTCACCTGAGCGGTGATGTCCGTGCTGCCCTCGCTGATGCTCGTGAAGACCTGAGGCGAGGTACCGGTGCCCGGAACCAGCGCGTTGGCCAACGAGTTGTTGGTTTGCACGCATGCCGGCATGTTCGCCGTCGGAGTCGCCGTTGGCCCCGTCTGACCCTTCGCGCAATAAGGAGAGCCACCGGGGAAGCCCGGACGGTCCGCGCCGTCGCCGGAGTCCTCAACCTTGATGTTGTTGCCGTAGAAGAAACCTGCCTTCAGCGTGTGGTTGCCCCTGACTTTGGACAGGTTGTCCTGAACGGTATAGAGGTCCTCGTGGTTGTGGTAGGGAGCGATGTTCCAGAACGAAGATTCGCCCTCATAGGACCCGTACGGGTTGAAGCCGCCCCAGTTGCCAAAGAAAGCATCTTTCTCCTTCAGCGAGGCCGGGAAGGTTGCCGGATACATTGTTTGCAGCGCCGGAACGATGCTGGCCTTGGTGCCACCCAGTGTCGTGATGATGGCGTTGTGCCCATAGCCGAACTCAACGTCATTGATCATGCTGGGTGTGATGGTGGAGCTCAGCTTCGCCATGACGCTCTTGGAGGGTTGGCTCCATGCCGATTGCACCGTCGGGAAGTCAGACTCGCCCCAGAACGCGTCGCCCACGTTGGGCGTCGGATTCGTCCAGGAGTCCTGCGTCCACCGGAAGGTGGCCCGGTTGGATCGATTGATATCCCAATCCGGCCGGATGTTCCACTCGCTCCAGTTCAGCGGGTTGTTGATGGGCGCGGCCCAGTTATAACCCTGCGAGTTCAGCGTAGTTCCACTGCTGCCGACATTCGGCAAAGGATAGAACTGCGCCAGCAATGCCCCTGCCGGGTCGACGGTAGTGAGTTTATTGGCAGTACCAAGCCAGGCCGGAAAACCTGGATTGGCGCCGCCACCCGGGATTGCGGCTCCGCACTGATCGGAGGATGCGGTTCCGTAGGCGCTGAAATCGCCTCCGGATTCCGCAGCGGTCGGAACGCACGCGCCATACGCGCTTCCCCGAATTTCCTTGTTCCACTCTTGGTTCCACCACACGAAGACATGGTCTTTCCAAACCGGACCGGCGCCGTAGTAACCGTAGTCGTTGCGGCGCAGTTTGGCTTTGCCCACTCCCAGCTCGTTGTTGAAGAAGTTGTTCGCGTCGAGCGCGCTGTTCCGCCCCGCATAGAAGAAGCCGCCGTGGATCTGGTTCGACCCCGACTTTGTCGTGATGCTGATGATCGCGCCCGACGCCTGTCCATATTCGGCCCCGAACGAGTTGCGGATCATCTTGAACTCGGCGATCGCTTCCGTCGAGGGATAGACCAGAATCGTGCGGTTCGAGCCGACGTCGTTGTTGTTGACGCCGTCCACCAGAAACAGGTTATTGGTGTAAGGATTGCCGTTTACCGAGAAGTTGACGCCGCCCTCCAGTCCCTTGTCCTCGCCGTCAAACGATGCCGCGGGACTCACACCGGGAGAGAGCTGTGTCAAACCAATGAAGTTTTCGCCGTTCAGCGGAAGTTCTCGGGTCTGCTCCCCCGTCACCACTTCACCCACCTCTGCGGAGGCCGTCTCCACCTGGATTGCGGTCGCCTCAACCGTCACTGTCTGGGACGTCGCTCCTGGCGAGAGGGTACCGTTAATCGTGGTGTCCGTCGAAACGTGAACTTCCGCCCCGTCGACTTTGAATACCTTGAAATTCGGCGCGGTGATCGTAACCGTATAGGTTCCCACCGGCAGCTGCGCCAGCGAATATGCCCCGATGGAAGATGTAACCGTGTTGAACGACACGTCGGTCGCGTTGCTTGTCACCACGACTTTCGCCCCGACGACCACGGCGCCCGAAACATCAGTCACGTCGCCGACGATCGATCCGTAATAAGCTTGCGCATGAATGGCGACAGGTATTGTCGCCAGCATCAGGATCGTGCAAATCGCCCAGATCCTGCTCCTCGGTCGAGACACTGTCCCTCTACTAGTCCACTCTGTTTTCATGGATCCTCCTGATAAGGCGGTTGAAACTTCTTATTGTTTTTTCTCTGCCCGCCTCCCTTTTGGGATCGCGACCAGGACTTGCTAAGGAACCACGAGACCGCCACGAACGCTGAACTCGAAGGCCCGATACCCCGCAACGTTCGTGACAGCTTGACCTGGTCCTGTGAAATCGAGGAAGTATTCTCTCTCCAACCGACCGTTGTCAATCAAAATCTTCTTCACTTAATCGTTTTTGCCCGATGAAAGCGGCTGGTGACAGGTCTGACCAGAGTGGGTATGGAATCGCCCGGCCGATCAGCTTACCCGTGGCGCCTGCAAGGGCTGAAACGATGAGTGATGGGGCTCTTGAGATCGATCCCACGCCTGCCACTGGAGCTCATTACCCGCATTTCCCCGGGTCTCAAGGCGATCACTCGTGCTGGCGAAAGTACGCTGAGCCCCCATTTGGCTCAGCCTCATGGACCCACTTGGTTTTGGTGGCAATTTGGTGTCAAATAGCGTCGAGAGTACCGGCTATTTGCCATCCCACCGGCTTTTATCTCCTTTATTTCCCTCAGCCGGTTGACACGGTAGAGGTCAGGAGTTCGAGTCTCCTCGTGCCTACCATATTCTCAGGAATTTACAGATCCATCCGCGCGCTCGCGAGGCTCCAGAAGGCTCCATTCATGTTTTGGATTCTCTGCGTCTCGGCCTGGAGTCACCGTCAGCCCCCGTCGGGGCTTAGGCCCGCCTCAACCGCCGGTATCGCAGCACCCTGCTCCACATCCTGGCGGAGCATCTGTACGATCCGCTCAGGCGCTCTCCGCTTCTCCATTGCCCGAGCCTGTGAATAGATCTCCAGCGTGCACCGGACACTGGCGTGCCGCATCAGCTCCTGAACCACTTTGACGTTCTCCCCGTTGCCCACCAGCAACGTGGAGAACGAGTGGCGAAACGTGTGCCATCCGATTCGTTTTTGAATGCCGGCTTCCGTTGCCGCGGGACGGATAACCTTGGCCAGCGTAATATCCGGCCAGAACGGCGGCAGCCCGCACGTATGGGGACTGGCGAACACCCAATCCTCGGGTTGCCGATAATGCGATGTGTTTTGCCAGACCCACAAATCGGCCGCCACTGAGTCGACGGGGATCGGCCTGCACGATCCTTCCGTCTTGCACTTGCCGACGACCTGCTGAAATGTGGATCGCGTCAGCCGGATCTCGAGATTCGAAAAATCGACATCGGCCCACTTCAGAGCATAAAGTTCGCCGCGTCGAAGGCCGGTCGTCGCGGCCATGAGAACCTGAGTCGGAAGCATGAGTCGAGCTTCGTCAGCAAAGCGGCTGTCTCATCGACTTCCATCACTTCGGCAATCAGCATCCGTTTTGCGCGTTGATGAAGCCACACTTCAACGTCCACCGCGCGAATCAGACGGATCGATAGATAAAACAGCCGAAGAGGCCCTGACCTCCAATGCTGCACGAGCCGTTTGATCATCCCGCCGCAGGCGCATTGTTTACATGTCGCAGAAGTCCTCTTTGTATGAAGATTTGACGATTCGTGAGAACCTCGATTTCTTTTCGGGCGTCTATGGAGCGCCCGACCAGGACAGCGAATTCGTCGATCGCATGGCCATGCCCACGCTGGCCGTCGACGCTGGTCAAGCTGTTCAGCACGGCTTTCTTAGAGTAATCAATATCTGGCAACCGCAGATGGGTCTGAAGGTGCTTGTGCTTATTAGGGAACGTGGTTTCTGCTTCATCGCCCTGTGGCCTCCTCGCCATATGGCGATAATGAGCCCTGTCCAGGCCGACTTCCGGCTTGCCGGCGACTCGGGCGCAATAGGCAGAATCCGCATTCGGGAAACAAACGTCACTAAGCCACGCGGGCGCCATACAGGGACCGTTCAATATTGCGAGTGCCAAGCTACATCGCAGTGGAGATCTCTTCTTCTTCTTTGATAAGACTCTCACGCTTTGGAACGACACTAATGGTTGCTTCCATTTTGTGTTGTTGGCCTGGTGCGAGAAATATGGCCGAGCCGAGAATATTGCTTGCTTCCATACACACAAATCGTTGCCATTCATCGTTCCCGAGATCGGTGAGCGAGGCCGC
>PMSS01000089.1:7732-8060 GCA_003167515.1 Acidobacterium sp.
CGTTGTCAGTCCCAGCGGTAAGGATCAAGTCTCCATACTGGGCCTTTGTCCGGTTCCCATCGATGTTATCGAGATACTTGATTTGATCGAGACCACGAATGCTTACATTCGCTGCCTGACTCACCCGGAAATACGTGTGCAAAGCCTCTTCGAAACGAAAGGGGGGCTGTCCGGTATTCATGACAATCAACCGAAGGCCAAGGGATCTGCCGATGGATATGATGTGCTCCAGGCGAAACGCGTACGGCCACCAGCGGTGCGTCGATTCATCGTTCTCCGTTGAACAGGTTACTACCACGGACTCTCCATCTGCTTTCACGGACTCAAG
>PMSS01000295.1 GCA_003167515.1 Acidobacterium sp.
TTCACGTTGGAGAACTCGGTTTTCGGCTCTGCCGGAACCGCCACCGCCGGCGGCGGATTTTGGGGTTCCGCATTATGCGCCGCAAAGAACTGGAGGGTTTGCGGCTTGCCGTCCTCGGTGATCCTGAAGTCCTGCTGGGTGAGGCCTGTCACCACCCGTCCGGTTTTGTCCCGCACCAGCACATCGACGTAAACCAGGCGCGTGGTGACCTTGAGAGTCGGTGTCGGCGCGGCGCCTGTGTCGGTTTGCTGGGCCAGAGCAACGATGGAAAACAATGAAACTACGGTGAGCGATATGGATCGGATCATGGGCCGCCTCTCCTCCTGTAACGAACGCCAGCGGTTTCTACACTCGCGTCCGCGTTTCATGGGCAAAGGAAACTGGAAGTGAGAACGCTCGAATTGTAGGCTCAATTGCGCTGCCGAAGGAGACGTACTGCCGCGTAACTAGTTTCGTCGAAGTTGCGAGTTTGTTTTCAGATAGTCAACGTCGGATTGCTCACCGTCCAAGTCCCTGTGGGAGCGCAGGCTGGCTGTTTTTCTGCGCCTCGCTCAATCGCGAGAATGTTTCCCGCTCGCGCTGCGCCTTGTCCGGCATTTTCGCCCGGGCGTAGGCTCTGGCGAGATTGAAGTGAATCTCGGGGCTCTCCGGACTGAGCGTGCTGGCGATCTCCAGCTCGCGGATGGCTGTGGCCAAGTCGCCCAGCTGCAGGGTGGCGCGCCCCAGCAGGTAATGGGCGCTGACCGAGTCATGATTCAGGTCGAGCGCGCATTGCGCCCACTTGACCGCGGGCGCCGGGTTGCCCTGACGGAGCGCGATGGATGCGAGGCTGACGCAGGGTAGCTCGCTGCGCGGCGAAATGGTGCGCTCCGCCTGCATTTGGGCGGTTGCCTGGTCGAACTCGGAGAGGGCGATCAGCGCGGTTCCATATGCGTAATGGAGAAAAGGGGCGTTGGGGTAACGGTCCAGGAGGAGCTTGAATTGCGGGAAGGCCTGGTCGTATTTGCTCTGCTCCAGAAGGACGGCAATGCCTCCCGCGTCGCTCACCAGCTCTGTTTCTGTTGCCGCGGTCTGGGTGGGAAACTCCGCTCGCCGAAGCAGCGCCAGGCCCAGGGCGAACTCGACTTTCGGCCGCAGTGGACTGGCTGGGTGCCACGCGGTGGCCAGGATGGTCTCCGCCTCGTCAAAGCGTCCGGCGCGCACGAGCAGGATCCCGTAGGTGTATCGCGCCTGATCGATGGATTCGGCACTGGCGCTCAAGCCGAGCTTCGCGCTTCGGTCCAGGTGAATGAGCGCGTTGTCGTACTCTTTCAGAGCAAACTCGCACAATCCAAGCAGGGCCCAGCCAGTACCGTTGGAGGGATTCGAGGCCAGCCATGCCTTCAGGTCGGCGCTGGCCGCGGGGTAGTCGGCCGCCACGTACTCCCGCAGTGCCTGCTTCCATCGCGCCTGAGCCTCATCGGCCAGCACACTCTTGTTCGCATAGAGCTGGACGATGCGGTCATCGGGCTGAGCCTGTGAGGGAGGAAGCGCGGCGGCCAGGTCGCGCTCTTTCGCCGCTTCGGCGGTGTTCCCGGAAGCCTCCGCTGCCTGGAGCAGCATCTGGTGAGCTTCGACGTCGTTGGGAAACAGGCGGACTGTGGTGCGCGCCGATTGGAGTGCTTCCGGCAGCGCGCGCTGTTGAAGCTCGATGCGGGTGACCTCGATCCAGGGAAGCGGGCTCTTCGGCGGGAGGCGTGTTTCCGCCTGGCACGCATCCAGGGCCTCGCGAGCTCTTCCGGCCCTCGCCAGGGAGCGGCAGTACGCCAGGTGCAGCCAGGGAAGCGTGGGGTAGGTGCGGAGGAGAGCGGAAAAAGCCTTCGGGTCATCTCCGATCGACGCCGCTCCGACTGCCAGAACCAGCGCCTCCCGCGAGGGATCGATCCGCTGCGGCAGCAGCGGAACACGTAGCGTGGCCAGGCCAAGCGCGATCTTTGCTTGTTCGGGCACGATACCGGCTCCGAACCTCGTCCTCAGCAGCGCAGACGCGCGGTCGAACTCTCCCGCTCGAATCAACAGGAGGCACAGGTGAAACTCGGAGACGCGGGCAATCTCGTCGTCATCCTGCATCCCGAGCTTTTGCCCTTGCTCAAGATGCCCGAGGGCAGCGTCGTAATCGCCGGTCTCATATTCCGACAATCCGAGAACGCCCCAGGCGATCCCCAGATTCGGCGCAAACGCTGTTACTTTTTCGAAGGTAGACTTCGTGTCGGGGAACTGGCCGCTGCCGTACTGCAGCATTCCGAGGTTCCACCACCCTTCTTTCCAGTCAGGCTGCAGCGTTAGAGCCTGCTGGTAATCGCGAATGGCATCGGCAGTTTTACCGGCTTCGCTTTCGCTCGCGGCCTGGTCCCGCAGGCGGGCAAATTCGACCGTCCCCACCGTCGTGGCCGGTGGGGACTGGGTTGCCGGGGTGGATTGTGCCCAGGCCAGGCCCGCAAACGGTGAAAGAGCAAGTCCGAGGCAAATGGACCTGAGTGCCTGCTGTGGCATGGGGTGTATCCATCGCCAATTATACTGAGGGGTTTCGTGCCATTTCGTTCACAATCCGGAACCATCCGGCCCTTCGGGGATTTATCTCGCCGCAGGCTGCTCCGGAGTCTGGCGCTTGCCGCTGCAGGCTCGGCTCTCGATCTGACCCCGCTCAGCGGGGCTGCTGTTGCGCCGGCAATCTATCCGTTCGAGGAGGTGCCAGCTGAAAAGAGCGGCATTCGATGGGTGCATGACGCGGGCCGATCTGCACAGAAGTATCTTCCGGAAAGCAGCGGGGCGGGTTGCGCCTTCCTGGACTACGACAACGATGGCTGGCTGGACCTGATGTTCGTCAATGGCCATATTTATCCCGCAGCCGACCGGCTGGATTGGGGCACCTCCTACGCACAACGGCCTCTTCTCTTTCGCAATCTCCACAACGGTAAGTTCGAGCCCGTTCCCGCGGTTAACGGCACGGGGCTGGCGGTGGTCACGTCGGGACGCGGAGCGGCATTTGGCGATCTGTTCAACGATGG
>PMSS01000122.1 GCA_003167515.1 Acidobacterium sp.
ACTCGGTGTGCACGACGGCGGCGTCGGTGGCTGACAAGCACATGCTGCCCGATCTGCTTGAGTCGGTGATTCGCACTGCTGAGGTCCTGCTCTCCGCCGCTCTTGCCTGGACGAATACCTAGCGGCGCGTCGCAGGTCCTAATAAATGTCGATGTTCTGCACGACGCGGTTGATCACACCGTTAGGGCTGGGAACATCGGGCTTCAAGCCGGAGTGGATTGAGGCAAACAAGCCCAGCAGCTGACCGAAGATCACATCCAGAACAGGCCGATAGAGATCGGGGATCGGTTCTTTGGTGCCCGGCGTGAGGACAAAATCGGTATCGGCTCGCAGCAGATCCGGATCGGTTGCCACCGCCACGCGCGTCCCCACGAGCTCCTTGCTGCCGACCTCCCGCAGGAGGTCAAGCTCGTATTGTCTTCGCTGCGCCTGGCTCGAAATCAGGCTGACGAACAGTGTGTCCCGGTTGAGCGCGGCCATCGGCCCGTGGCGCAGCGCAAGCGTGGGCTGGGTCATGGTCTGCACTTTGCCGGCGGTCAGTTCCAGCAGCTTGAGCGCGCATTCGAGAGCGGCGCCGGCCAGCACGCCGGATCCCACAAAGCATGCCCGCTTGTATCCGGTTCGCGTCAGCTCCGACGCCAGCGCAGCCGCCCTCGGCAGAAATGCTTCGGCCGCGCCGACCAGCGCGCGCAGAATCGACTCGTATTCCTCGAGGCTCCACGCGTGAGCCAGAATCTGCCCGGCCAGCATCATATTCGTGAACGAGCTGGTCATGGCCAGACCACGGTCATTCGTCGCATCGTCCAGCACGATCGAGAGACAATTCGCGCGCCCCGCGACCGCTTTGCTCATCCGTCCGCTTGCATGGCAGGTCACCAGGATGTGGCCAATCTGCGGGTACTCAGCCAGCGCCCGCTCCAGCACCGCTACTCCTTCCGGACTGTCGCCCGAACGGGAGAACGAAACCCAGAGGTAGCGTTTATCCCTCAGCAGGTATTCAGGAAAATCCGTCAGCAGGCTGGTGCTCGCCACCGGGATTACCTCGCACTGCCATCGTGTGCGCAGCAGATGATGCAGGGACCGGCCGATGTAGTCTGAAGTGCCCGCGCCGATCAGAAACACCGTTGGCCTCTCCTTCGCCGGGCCGTTTACGCCGGCGTCTGCGAGAAAGCTCGACATCTCACTGCTGCGCGCCTGCAGGCGGTCGAAAGTCCCGATCCAGGTGCCCGGCTGCTGGGCAATTTCGCGAGGCGTGTATTCGAGTCCGCGCTCGCTCTTCTCGGCAGCGCTCAGGTCAAGTAGTCCTGATAATGGATTCAACGTTGAATCTCCTCCGGGCCGGGAGCCAGTTTACATCCTCTACCGATATCGTAATCAAACGGAATATATCATTGGAATTCGAAATGATGATGAAGTCAAGCCTTTAGGTGGTCTCCTGGGGCTTCATCCCGCTATAGGCATAACGGGCGGGCCAACTGCCCGCTGAGTTCATTTTCGGCTCGCGCGCGCGAGGTGAAAATGAAAGGCATGGTCTCGCAGAAATTCCTCCATCAGCCCACGGTCGCGGAATGCCTCTGTCCCTCCCGGCCGCTGCGTCGAGAGAGCGCCGGTGATGTTGCCGGCCTGGGCCGATTGCTCGGCGGTGGCTCCTCCCAGCCAGGCTGCCAGGAACCCGGCGTCGAAACTGTCTCCGGCGCCGATCGTATCCACGGGTTGTACCGAAACTCCCGGAACCGCAAACCGGCGTCCGCCTTCCTGCACCAGCGCACCCTTGCTCCCACACTTGACCGCGATCAGCGGAACCCTGGCGGAGAGCACGTCGAGCGCCTCCTCGATCGAATCGCGCCGCGCGATCCGGCGGGCCTCATCGTCATTCGGCAGCAGCAGATCCAGGTACGGCAGCAGCAGCTCCAACACGCCATCCCAAAGGTCCTCCGGATCGTCGTTCGTGTCGAGCGACAGCGTCAAGCCGCGTTTTTTTAACTCGCGAAACAGCTCCGGCAGCCCCGCATGCAGACCCCGCAGCAGAAACAGCGAGGACAGATGAAAATGCTTTGCGGACGCGAGGTAGTCGAGGTCGAGATCCGCCACCGTCATATCGAACATGATTCCCGGGTAGGTTAAGATCCGGCGCGACCGACCATGCGGCAGCAGGATGGTCACGCCGGTCTTCGACTTTGCTCCGCCTTTTGTACAACGCGAGAGGTCGGCGCCGCTCTCGGCCAGGCGCTCCATCGCAATCGAACCCAACGGGTCGGTGCCGCACTGGGTCACGAAACCCACGCGCCTGCCGAGCGCCGCCAAGTTGTGGGCGAGTATTGCAGACGAACTGCCCAGGGTGAGCTCGAAATTCGTCGCCAGGATTTCGCGGTTCAGGGGAATGGTCTCATCAAGGCCGTAGAGGATGAGATCGAGATTGACCTCGCCCGCAATCGTGATGTCGAACTCGGCCATCGCTACCTCAGGAAGCTCGGGGGTTACTCCGGACTTCCGTATTATTACCATTGATTTCTAAATGCGCACAATGCGGTCCACCGATCCCGCGCATCCCCTCCTCGGTTATCCCGGGTAAGGTACAGAAATGCCGATCATTGCATCGGTTCAGCGGTGGCCACTATCACCGCTGCTCCGCCTGGTGTACCCTTTCGAAGGAAAGCAGCCGAAACACCCATGGTTCGTGCCAAATTGAAAACACACTCCCCGGAGCCCGGCCAGCTCCTGATCGACGAGCGGCGCCAGCACATCCTTTCCCTGATCCAGAGCCAGGGGCGGGTGCTGGTGGGCGAACTATCCCGCAACCTGGGCATTTCTCAGATTACGATCCGCAAGGACCTCGAGTACCTGCAATCCAAAGGACTGGTGCATCGCACCCACGGCGGCGCGCTGCGCATCCAGTCCAGCGCGCTGTTCGACCCAACCCTGCAGGAAAAGCAGAAGCAGCATTCCCAGGAAAAGCAGCGGATCGCGGCCGCGGCCGTAAAGATGGTCGAGGAGGGGCAGTGCGTGATGCTGGATTCGGGCACGACCACCGCGGCCATCGCCCACGAGCTGCGGCGTTTCTCGCAGCTCACCGTCATCACGAACGCGGTCAACATTGCGGCCGAGCTGGCCAGCACCAATCTCGAAGTCATCCTGGTCGGTGGCAGTCTGCGCAAAAATTCGTTTTCTCTGGTTGGTCCGCTCGCCGAGGATGTGCTCCAGGAGATGCACGCCGATATCCTCTTTCTCGGCGTCGACGGGTTCGATGCGGAAGTGGGGCTCACCACGCCGAACTTCCTCGAGTCACGCGTGAACCGGGCCATGGTGAAGGCGGCGCGCCGCGTGGTGGCCGTCTGCGATTCGACAAAATTCAAGCGGCGCAGTCTCTCCCGCATCGTACCTCCCTCCGCGATTCACTGCGTGATCACGGACCGAGGTATCGACGCGGCGACCCAGGAGGCTCTGCGCACGCAGAACATTGAAGTCGTGTTGGTCTGACGAATTTGTCTTGCGAAATTGCCTGAGCCCCTCCAGAGGAGCGCGAACTACTTCGGCTGTGGTTGGTATCGCTGGTTCCGCGCCGGCGCAAAAGCCGTGGGCAGATAGCCCTTTACCTGGAGCGTGCATTTCTGCTCCGCGTGCGTATCGTCGAGACCGGCGGCCGTCACGCGAACCGCATAGTCTCCTGGCTCAGTCCACGCGTGCGCGACGTGAGCGCCTTCGGTTTGGACTCCATCGCCGAAATCCCAGCGGAACAGCAGCGCCGGATCCTCACCTTTTGCGGCTGCTGAAAACTCCAGGCCCTCTCCGGCGCGTCCTCCGTCTGTGCAATGCGCGTCGATGGCCGACACCGCGGCGGGCGCATTGTCATCGACAATTTTCACCACCTGCACGGAGCGGGCTGGTTGCTCCAGCTGCAAAGACCCTGAAGGCGACGCCACGGCTTTTCCATCGAGCACATCGGCGATCGTGTAATGGCCCGTCGTCGAGAGACCAAGGTCCGCGAGCCGGATGGTTTTCGACCGGGGCTGCTCGGTCCAGTTGAAGACGGTCAGGATGCTCTGCCGGCCCGATTCCTTCAGATAAAAGATGCTGGGCAGCCGATCGGCCGCCGTGTAGCTCATCAGATCCACCGGCACCGACGCTTTCCCCAGCCGCACCATATCGATGAGGTCGCGGTTCTCAATCAGCGCCAGCCGATCAGGGGAGTTCTGCAGCGAGGGAAGATTGTCTCCGATCTCCAGCATTCCGCCGGAAACGGCAGCGAGAGCCATCGAGACCCTGGCTTCATCGAGTGTCAGCGGCTGCTTACCTTCATGCCACGTCTGGTCGCTGATGCGCTGTGTCGATACGGTGAATGCATCGGGATCCGAGACGAAGAAATTGCGGTTCATGTAGTAGCGCGCCGCGATTCCGGTAGCTGCCTCGCGACTCGCTCCGAAGCTATGGCCGGTATCCTGCGAGATGCGCCCATAGTCCACGTAACCCACTGGATTCAGCATCGCGCTGCCATCTTTATCGAGATACACCTGATCTCCGACTGCCTCGCGAATGATTCCCAGCCCAATTCTCTGCGCTTCCATGGCCGTGGTGTGAGGCTTGTAGTAGTAGCCCTCGATCGCGCTGTCGTCCATGAAATCCATCTTGATGTAGTGGATGCCCCAGTCGCGGACCAGCTTGCTGTATGTCTCCCGCAGGTAGGCCTGCGCGGCGGGATTCGTCGTATCCAGGACGTACAGCGGATCTTTGCCGTCCTCCACAAACCCCGCATGAAGGGGCTCTCCCTGCGCGTTTTTCACCAGCCAATCCCGGTGCTGCTGGTATACCGACGATCGCTCCGAAGCTTGAAACGGCGCGGTCCAGATTCCAGGGATCAGGCCAAGCCCTCGGACGTTGTATTCCAGCGGTTCCAGCCCGCGCGGAAAAACTGTAGCATTCGCGGTTACATATTCACCGCGCGCGTACTGGTAGCCCTCATCGATATGGAAGATGTCGTAGCCGAATTGCTTCAGGTGCTCCGCTTCCCAAGCGGCGTTGGTGAGCGCCGCTCCCTCATTCAGGCCAAAGTAGTATGCGGTCCAACTCCACCAGCCCATCAGTGGCGGAGCGGTCACCCTGGCATCGTGAATCTTCCGGATCAGCGATCCGTAGGTTTCGAGCTGGCGGTGATAATCCTTGCCCGCGGCGATCGCGAGCGTCTCGGAGGAAATCTCTCCGCCCGGCGCCACCGGCAGGCTCAGCTCTACCTGATCCCTGGCCGAAGACTTCTCAAGCGAATTCTCTTTCTCCATCTCCGTCGTACCGGTTGAATCCACTTCATAGGTTGCGATACGCGCGCCGCTTCCGCTGCCGGCCACATGCAGCCGCAGGATCGTCAGAAATCGCTCCGATGTCAGCGCGCCCACGAACAGGCTTCGCTGCGACTCCCGGTTATAGATCAGCTGGCTGCCGACGGCGCGGTGCATGCTCTCTTTCGCATCGCCAAGATCGTGGATCTGCATCGCTGGACGGTCCTCGCTGAAGCTGTCCGAGAGGACGCGATCGGCCGCGCCGGGCCCGTCGAGGGCGATGCTGTCGCCGAAGGCATCCACGCCGCGAATGCTCTGCACATCGACCGATTTTCCCGTGGTGTTGCGCACCGTCACCTGCACGTCCGCGAACGGCGCGGCTCGATACGCGCGCAGTNNAAGCCGATAGGCGAGATCGGGCTTGCCCTGCAGCCCGGAGAAGGTCACCTCCCATTCCTCTGCCTGTCCGAGATAGCCTTCCGCGGTTCTTTTCTCAACGGCGTGGTGCGGGTAATCGGCGAAATGCAGCCACTGGCCATCGATCCTGGCGGCCACGCCGGATACCAGAACCGGCGCTGTCGCTTCCGGCAATCGCACCGCGTACGCGCCGCGATCGTTGACAGAAACCGTCAGGCCGTGGTCCTGGGCGACCGCATTCCCGGCGCACACCGCGAAAGCGGCCAGAACGCCGCAAAAAAGCTTCCTGCCTGTCGGTTTCTGAACGTTCCTCATGGCCCCTCCCGATTTTTCGCTGGTGTATTTCGTTTGATTATCTTTCCGAGCGTGAGGCTAGAGAATCGGGAGCAGCGTGTCAAGCGCTGGCAAATCTCGCCCTGCAGTCGTCGGACCCAGCTAAAGCAAGAGAATTCTGTTCCCGCGGGCATTCTGGTGCAATTAACGTACCTGGCATTCGACGAGAAATGCTCGTATCCGACGCGCTGCGAGAAACTTCTGTTGCCGTGATCCGAAAGGACTGGTAATAATACGGAATCCGCCGCGTCCGTGTGCCGAGGCTGCGGCGCATCCCGCCAGCGTCAGGTTCTTCGTGCAAAATTCCGTTCCTACCGCCGCCCTCGACTCGTCAACGGATCCGCTCCCTGG
>PMSS01000487.1:0-4554 GCA_003167515.1 Acidobacterium sp.
CGACGTTCAAAAACGACGACGAGAAACTGTGGCCCGGCGAATTCGTCAATGCCCGCTTGCTGGTCGACACCCGCAAGGACGTCGTCGTCATCCCGCCGCTTGCCGTTCAGCGCGGGCCGCGCGGGCTGTTTGCCTGGGTGGTAAAGGCGGACGGTACCGTCGAGCCGCGCCCGATCGCGACCAGCACGACGACGGGCGACCGCACCATCGTCAGTTCGGGCGTCAATGACGGCGACCGCGTGGTCACCGACGGCCAATACAAGCTGCAGACCAACGCGCCGGTCACCATCACCGCGCCATCGACCGCGGCGACGCCGGGGAATGCGTNNTGCCGGTGGCGCCGCTGCCGCAGGTCGACTTCCCGACCATTCAGATCACGACGACCTGGTCGGGCGCGAGCGCCGAGACCATGGCGACCTCGGTCGCAGCTCCGCTGGAGCAGCAGTTCGGCCAGATCGCCGGCATCACGCAGATGACGTCGCAGAGTTCGCTCGGCGCTTCGACCATCGTCATCCAGTTCGATCTCGAACGTAACATCGATTCCGCGGCGCAGGACGTGCAGGCGGCGATCACGGTGGCGGCAAAGACGCTGCCGCAGGCGCTGACGACGCCGCCGGCCTATAAGAAAGTCAATCCGGCGGACGTGCCCGTGCTCTTGCTCTCGGTGCATTCCGACACCGTGCCGCTGATCAATGTCGACGAATATGCCAACGTTTTCCTGGCGCAGCAGATTTCGCAGGTGAACGGCGTCGCCCAGGTCTCGGTGTTCGGCGACCGCACGCCGTCGATCCGCGTCCAGGTCGATCCGGCGAAGCTCGCCTCAAGCGGCATCACGCTCGAGGACATCCGCGGCACATTGATCAATTCGACCACCAACGCCGCCAAAGGCGTGATCAATACCGACAAGATCACGTTCACCATCGCCGCCAATGACCAGATCACCAACGCCGACCAGTATAACGATATCGTGCTGGCCTACCGCAACGGCGCGCCGGTTCGGGTGCGTGACGTCGGCCAGGCGGTCGCCGATCAGGTCGACCGCACCGTGGCCGGCTATCAGAACAACCGCGACGGCGTCATCCTTGCGGTGTTCAAGCAGCCCGGCGCCAACGTCATCGACACCGTCGACAAGATCATGGCCCAACTGCCGCGCATCCGGGCCTCGATGCCTCCCTCGATCGACATCGGCGTCCTGAGCGACCGGACGCAGACGATCCGCGCCTCCGTCCACGACGTGCAATTCACCCTGCTCCTCACCATAATCCTGGTCGTGATGGTGATCTTCGTGTTCCTGCGCAACGTACCGGCGACCATCATCCCGAGCATTTCCATTCCGCTGTCGCTGGTCGGCACGCTCATCGTCATGCTGGCGCTCGGCTATTCCATCAACCTGTTGACGCTGCTGGCGCTGGTGCTGGGCATCGGCCTGGTGGTCGACGACGCCATCGTCGTCGTCGAAAACATCGTCCTCCATCGTGAAGCAGGCGAGAATCGCATCGAAGCCGTCCGCAAGGCTCTCGCCGAAATCACTCATCCCCTCATCGGATCCACCATCACCCCCATCGTGGTCTTCCTGCCCCTCATTGCGGTCACCGGCGTTACCGGCACCTTCTTCCGCGCCCTCGCCCTCACCATGACCGTCGCCCTTCTTACCTCGCTCGCCCTCGCCCTCACCTGGACGCCCGCCCTCTCGCTCACTCTCCTCCGCAGCCACCATCGCCACTCCGAACAAATCATCCCAATCAAGCCCACTTTAGAACCCGCCCCAGCAGCCGTTTCCGCCCACCGCCTCATGGAACCGGTCCTCCGCATCCACGAGCGCATTCTCCGCGCCGCTCTCGCCAAACCTCTCTGGCTCGCCGGAGCCTGCGCACTGCTAATTGTCACAGTGTTCGTTGCTTATCAGGGACTCGGCTCCGACCTCCTCCCCGAAATGGATGAAGGCGCCTTCGTCCTCGACTACATCATGCCCGCCGGCTCGTCGCTCCAGGAAACCAACCGCGTCCTTCTCCACGTCGACCGCATCCTCCACCATATCCCCGAGGTCACCACCACCTCCCGCCGCACCGGCCTGCAAATGGGACTAGCCGCTGTTACAGAAGCCAACACCGGCGACTTCACCGTCCTGCTCTCGAACAAACGCAGCCGCGCCATCGACGACATCATGGAGGACGCCCGCCAGCAAATCCATGCCGCCGAGCCCGAACTCGACATCGAGTTCACCCAGGTCCTTCAGGATATGATCGGCGACCTCTCCAACGCCCCCGAGCCCATCCAGATCAAGCTCTTCTCCACCAATCAGGACCTCCTCAACCAGCTCGGCCCTCGCGTCGGCGACGCAATCGCCAAAATTCCCGGCGTCGTCGATGTCGAGAACGGCATCGAGAACACCATCAGCGGCCCCGCCACCAATTTTCAGGTCGATCCCGCCATCGCCGCGCGTTACGGATTCACCACCGCCGAAGTAGCCACTGACGCCACCTCCATCCTCGACGGCCTGCCCACCCCGCAGCCCCTCATCGAAAACGGCCGCCCCTACACCGTCCGCGTCCGCCTCGACGACTCCCACCGCGCCTCACTCGACGCCATCGAGAACACCGTCTTCCTCAGCTCCACCGGCAAAATGGCGACCCTCGGCGCTCTCGCCCACATCGAGCAGCTACCCCCGCAAAACGAAATCCTCCGCGAAAACCTCCAGCAACTCGTCACCGTCACCGGCCGCCTCGAAGGCTCCGACCTCGGCAGCGCCATCGCCCGCGTCCAGAAAACCGTCGCTGACCTCCACCTCCCCTCCAGCGTCCGCGTCCAATACGGCGGCACGTATCAGGAACAGCAGCAATCGTTCCATCAACTGTTACAAGTTCTCCTGTTCGCCCTCGTCCTCGTCTACGGCGTCCTCCTCGCCGAGTTCCGCAACTTCTCCGCCCCCATCTCGGTTCTTGTCTCCTCTATCCTCTCCACCGCCGGCGTCATCTTCGCGCTCCTCATCACCGGAACCACCTTTAACGTCGCGTCCTTTATGGGATTGATTATGGTGATCGGCATCGTCGCAAAGAACGGCATCCTCCTCCTTGACGCCGATCAGCGCTTCCGCCTGGCAGGCATGAGCCCCCGCGACGCCATGATCCAGGCCGCCCGCCGCCGCCTCCGTCCCATCGTCATGACCGCCCTGGCCGCCATCACCGGCATGTTGCCCCTCGCCCTCGCCTTAGGATCAGGCTCCCAGATGCTTCAACCCCTCGCCATCGCCGTCATCGGCGGCCTGCTCATCTCCATGGCCCTGTCCCTCATCGTCACCCCCGCCGTCTACTACTACCTCGCTCGCGAGTGACCAGCACCGCACTCCGCGTGTTCTCCAACGTTCTATAGTTAGAAACGACGCCACATTGGAGCCACTCCCCTGCCCTGCGACGACCTAAGAGACTGGATCAAACTCCTCGACAAACACGGCGAGCTCCGCCATATCCGCGAAGAAGTATCTCCCCTGCTCGAAATCGCCGAGATCACCGACCGAGTCTCAAAATCCAACCGCGGCTCCAGCAAAGCCGGCGGCCCCGCACTCCTCTTCGAAAACGTCAAAGGCCATCCCGGCGCCCGCGTCCTCATGAATCAGTTCGGCAGCGAACGCCGCATGAAGCTCGCCCTCGGCCTCGATCCCAACCGCGGCTCCCTCGACGAAATCGCCAACCGCATCCGCGCACTCCTCGAAATCAAATCCCCCGAAGGTCTTCTCGAAAAACTCAAGATGCTCCCCCAACTCGCCGTCATTGGCAACATCTTCCCCAAAACCATCTCCGCCAAAGACGCCCCCTGCAAAGAAGTCATCCTCCGGGATAACCTTTCCGCCAACTTCTCCCTCGAACAGTTTCCCATCCTCCAGTGCTGGCCACTCGACGGCGGCCGTTTCATCACGCTGCCCTGCGTCATCACCCGCGACCCCCGCACCGGCAAGCGCAACATGGGCATGTACCGCATGCAGGTCTACGACGGCCAAACCACCGGCATGCACTGGCAACGCCAGAAAAACGCCGCCGAGCATCTTCGCGATCGCCTCCGTGCCACCGCTCCCGACGCCACAGCCCGCGTCGCAGCCATGGCCGAAACCGCCGGCGCCACCACCAACCTCGCCATCAGTAACATCGTCGGTGACAAATTAGAAGTAGCCGTAGCCATCGGCACCGATCCCGCCACCACCTTCTCCGCCATCGTCCCCGCGCCGCCCGACGTCGAAGAGTTCCTCATCGCCGGATTTCTCCGCGAAGAACCCGTCGAGCTGGTGAAGTGCGAGACCGTCGACCTCGAAGTCCCCGCCCACGCCGAAATCGTTCTCGAAGGCTACGTCGCCCTTGACGAGCTCCGCCCCGAAGGCCCCTTCGGTGACCACACCGGCTTCTACACCCCCGCCGAGGACTACCCCGTCTTCCACCTCACCTGCATCACGCACCGCCGCGACCCCATCTACTCCGCGACCATAGTCGGCAAGCCGCCCCAGGAAGACGCATGGATGGGCAAAGCCGTCGAGCGCATCTTCCTCCCGCTCTTCCGCCTCACGCT
>PMSS01000487.1:4597-17569 GCA_003167515.1 Acidobacterium sp.
CCGAGCGCGACATCCAGTTCACCCTCGGCCCCATCGACTCCCTCGACCACTCCTCGCGCATGCCCAATTACGGCAGCAAGATGGGCATCGACGCCACCCGAAAATGGCCCGCCGAAGGCTTCCAGCGCCCCTGGCCCCAGGAAATTGTGATGGACACTGCTACAAAATCCCGCATCGATGAGCTTTGGAAGAGGCTGGGCCTTGACTGAAATGCCATTTCGAGATGGCAAATGCCATTGCCAAATGCCATAATCCCGTGCCATCATAAAAGCATGCGGGTCTCCATCGACAAATCCGGCCGAATCGTCGTCCCCAAAACTGTGCGTGACCGCCTCGGGCTGCGGGCTGACTCCAAACTTGAACTCTTCGAAGATCCGGATGGCTTCCAGCTAAAGCCCGTCGACCGCGCCCCACGGCTCGCTCGCCGTCCCAATGGACGCCTCGTATTCACCGGCAGCGCCCCGGCCGATATTGACTGGAACCATCTTGTCCAGGACATGCGCGAAGAGCGGATGAGGAAGATCGGTGGCTGGTGAACGTCTATCTGGACACTAATGTCGTCGTCGCCGACGCCGTTCAGACTCACCTCCACCATGCGGATGCAGCTGGCTTAGTCGAACAGGTTCTTCGCCGTCGCTGGATTCCCGTGATCTCCACGCACGGACTGGCTGAAGTTTTTGCAGTCCTCACGGGAACCCCCTTCCCCAGCCGGCTGTCGCCCGCCGAAGCCTGGCAGATTCTTCAGGAGAATGTGCTCCAGCTGTTCGAAGTGCAGTCGCTCAGCCGCGCCGACTATACGGACGTACTGCGTAAATGCGCGGCACAGGGACTCAGCGGTGGTCCGGTATTCGACGCAATCCATTTGCATGCAGCCAGGAAAGCAAATTGTGCCAGAATTTACACCTTTAACGTCGACGATTTCCGTCGGGTAGCTCCCGACCTGCACGACCGCATCTTCCGTCCCTAGACGGCAGCCGCAGATCCGCCCGATCCTTCAGCAATCACACCCTCACGCGCCGCCCCTCAACTCTACAATCTCCGCCTCGATCCCCGCCTCACTAACGTCAAGCCGACCCACCGTGACCGGCAGCGAAAACCGCCGCGGCCCAGCGCTGCCAGGATTGAAATACAGCACGCCCTTCAGCCACTGGATCGACGGCTTGTGCGAATGGCCGCTAACGACCACCGCAACGCCCGCGCCGCCAGGATCCAGATCCAGCGCAATCCGATCATGCAGCATGTAGATGCTCTTGCCCGCGAGGGTCACCAACTCCGTCGCCGGCAACCGCGCACAAGCCCCGCGCTGATCGATGTTCCCCCGAATCGCCGTCACCGTCGCAATCCGCCGCAGCCGACCCAGAATCGCAGCATCGCCCACATCGCCCGCGTGCAAAATGTGCTCCGACCCAGCCAGCGCCGCATGAGCTTCCTCCCGCAGCAACCCATGCGTGTCGGAAATAACACCAATGCGCATCGCCAACCGGCTCCCGGCTCCCAGCTACCAGCTACCGGCTGCCCCTCACTCCGCCACCCGCAGCTCCACCCTCACCAAATTCCGCACACTCCGCGCAGGTCGCTTATCCTCCGTCACCACCAGCCGAAACGGCCCCGCCTTATCCAGAGGCTTCCCATCCATCCCATCCGCTACCAGCACCATCCCCGGGTGAAACTCCGGATCGATCTCCCCCAGCGCCACCACGCTCTTGTACCCGTCCGACCCCGTCGCCACCACGTAATCCGCCAGCACCTTGCCCATCAGATCCTTCCCGTGCGGCACGCCCAGATGCGCCAGCAAATCCACCAGCGGCACTCCCGAGTACGTCTCATTCGCATTCGTGTGGTGATCGAAAATCGTCACCGTCTGGTGCGGATAATCCTTCAGCGTCGCTGCCGTGAACACCCCGCGCTGCCCGTCCATTCCCAAAATCACCAGAACGGCCGCTGGCTCCGGCTCGCTCGCGCCCTCCACGTGCGGCTTCTCCACCGTGCTCTCCAGCGGCACCGCGCTCGGCTGCATCGGCGCCGGCCCCACCTCCTTCCCGCTCGACGCCGGAGCCGGCGTAAGCGTCACGGTCAGTGTCTGCGCCTTATCCGCCACCACCAGATCGCCCTTGTTCAGCGAGAATCCCTGCGCCGACACCTGCACCTGATACTTCCCCGCCGGCATCCCCAGCTGCACGCGCCCCTGCTCATCGGTGATCAGCCGGTCTCCCGCCGGACTCCCCGGCGTTACCCGAATCTCCGCCCCCGCCACCGCCGCACCCGAAGCATCCGTCACCACCACCGTCACCGGCGTATACCCTTGCCCCCACGCCACCGGCAGGCACCCCAGTAACACCGCCACACCCAACCACGTAGCCTTCCTCAATCGCAGCCGCCGCATTCTCGTACCTCCCTCGTCTCCAACGTGCCCGATTTTCGCACGATAGGGTCGTCGTCGCTCGCACTCAATCGTAATCCTCTGCAAGATTCCCCTCCTTCCTTTCCCTAACCTGCGATTACACTAAAACTTCAATGCCCCACCTTCAGGACCAGCTCGACGAGATCACCACCCAGACCCGCACCCTGGTCCAGCCAGACCGCCTCGCCGTCGGTGAGCGCGCCATCGAAGAGCTCTTCCGCTCCGGCATCGAAGATCGCCTGCTCCCCATCGGCGCCGCCGCACCCGGCTTCTCCCTGCCCGACTTCTCCGGTAACATCGTGCGCTCCTCCGACCTCCTCGCCCTCGGCCCCCTCGTCATCAATTTCTTCCGCGGCCGCTGGTGCCCCTACTGCGTCACCGAGCTCGAAGCCTGGCGCGACCTCTACCCCGCACTCCGCGAACGCGGCGCCCTCGTCATCGGCATCTCTCCCCAGAACCAGCGCCAGAGCGACTTCACCGCCGCCCAGCACGCCATCCCCTTCCCGCTCCTCATCGACGCCGGCTGCGCCGTCGCCGAGCGCTACGGCATCGCCTGGACAATCCCCGACTATCTCCGCCGCTACTACCGCGGCATCCTTCTCAACATCCCCTATGTCAACGGCGACGAAACCTGGAAGCTGCCCCTGCCCGCTACCTTCGTCCTCTCCCAGGAAGGCAAAATCCTCTACTCCGAAGCCCACGCCGACTTCCGCGTCCGCCCCGAACCCGAAGAAGTTCTCCGCAGCATCGTTGGCGTCCCCGGCGAACGCGGCGTTCGCTCCCTGGGCTGATCCGCAGCCCAGCTTAGACTAGAGACAGTCCCTCTGGCGATGGCGCTCGATTTGAAGCAGGAGGAAGTATTCGAGGAATTTTGATAAAGAAGAAAATTACTGTTCACGAGGTTTGTGACGCCAAACTTAGCTTTTACCAACATCTGGCGAACCGAATTCTGAAAGCCGCCTGGAGAGGGATCGGTCAGAGACCCATGATCGATGCGCGTTGCTCGTCATTAAGCAGCGGGGACGTGTTCACGGCCTGATCGAGAACCGCCAGCAGGAGATGACTACAGGCTGAAATCAACGTACCGAGAACGAAGCACCAAAGCCACGCGAACCCCACACAAACCATGACGAGAACCAGCCATTCGAGCCTGCGAACAGAATCGGCCATCGCCTCGCTCGGAGTCAAAAGAAACACCATCGCTATACCCACAACGGCTACTCCTATCGCGGCGACCCAGCCGATGGTTTTGACGATCTTGCCGAGCCCTCTAACGAACCGCGCAACGCGATAGGCGTCCACGTAGCGATTCAGCAGGAGGGGAGCCCAGTTGTTGGCGCGAATCGCTTGAAACGTGGGTTCAGGCCGGGTTTGAGTTAACTCCTCGAACATCGACGGTTCTCCTTGCCGCGACCCACCAGAATTTCACGATGAGGGGCCGCTTCGAAACGAGGCCGAGGGGAGCGAAGCTCTCTACAAAGCCCTTCGCCCCAATAGCGACGCCGCGCTTTGCCACCATCAGCCGCGTCTGTGCGGCGCTCGGCGTGCGGTTGGCGGCCCAGCCTCTGCCTGCCGGTAAAGCAGCCAGTTGATAGCAGTGTTCGGAGGTGACAATAGGCCGCCGTTGTTTTAGATTATAGCGGTTCTGGGGCGCGAAGTGTGTATGGCGCGCATCGTCATGGGCGCTGCCAGCCTGGAGTATGTGATAACATCTTTTATCTCAGGCTGGGGCGAGCCGATATGAGTTCAAGAAGCAACGTAAGCCAAAAACTGTGGCAGGCAATTGATACGCTGGCGACCGGCGAGGGAGTGCTTCAAGAGCGTCTATCAAGCGCAGCGCTCAGTCTCATAGGCGTTTACCTTCCACCGGAGGGCGATTTGCCGAAGAAATATCAAGAGGAGTTTAAATCGATTATTCAGGATCTGGTCCGGGAAACTGCAAAGGGTAACGAAGGGAAGATTCAAGCCACGACCCGCATAATGAGCGATCAGGAAGCCGAAGGGATCGCAAAACGGGTTCTAAATCTGTATATACAACTCAAAGGCGGAATATGAAGGTCGGCCATACGCTGCCTGGGCTGAGAGGGGATTCTAAGTGAGACTTTCCATTGAAGAACTTCTCTACGATCCTTGCGAAGGTCTCAACGACGATCCAGCACCGCCCAGTCACGTCCATGAATGTTATGAAATCCTAGCAGGTCCGATGGTTAATCTTCCAATTCAAATCCAATGGAACAACGAGAGAATTGCCAAAGCCAACGAGAGAATAGTCAAAGCCAATAAGAGTATGGTTCAGGCCAATAGGGTAATCCTTGAAGCGAATAAGAGAATAACTGAGGCGAACAAGAGGATCGCTCAAGCGAAAGCTTACCTTAGCGCTGCAATCGAGCAGTGCAAAGCTACATACGGCGAAGACGACACTGCCATTGCTCTTGAGGCTCTTGTGGAAACGGTGGGTGTCTCACCAATGACCCGCCGACAAAGCCTGGTGCCCCAGCCCTTCGCAGTTTTATCGGCGGCGAGTGCGGCCTTCGCTCCCGGGGCTGATCCGCAGCCCAGCTTAGAATAGAGACCGCGCCACCCCACCACTCCGGCGGTCGTGTAAATGTGAACGTCCCATCCCTGCTTCGATTCCTCCGGCAGCAAGTTCTCTACATCGCCATCGCCGCCGTCACCTGCGCCATTTTCTGGGCTATCGGAATACAGATCAATCCTGCGACGGCCCTGGTCTACTCGCTCGGCATCGGCAATCTCCTCCCACCCGCCACAAGCCGCCTTCAGTTCCTGCATGCGAAAAGGCCATTTCCCTGGAACTTCCTCATCCTCCTCCCCATCGTGGCTGTACTCGCGGTTCCTGTTTACGTCATTACTTCCGTCGTTGTCTGGTGGATCGCTCCACCGTCTCCGCAGACACTTTCCCACCTCCTCAGAACCGGATGGAAGTTTCCCTTCCTGGTCATCTTTGTTTTTGCGATCGTCTCCTTTCTCTACCGCAACACGAAAGACCGGCTGGACCGCCGTGCCATCGAGCTCCAGCAAACCGTCGAACGCGGCACCGCCCGCCTTGAATTACAGGAGCAGGAACTCGAGCGTGCCCGCGACATTCAGCGCTCGCTGCTTCCCAAACAGATTCCCCAGATTCCGGGTTTCGAGGTCGCCGGAGCCTGGCGCCCCGCCAGCGCCGTCAGCGGAGACTACTACGATGTGCTCCGCTTCGGCGATCGCCGGCTGGGAATCTGCATCGCCGATGTGGTCGGTAAAGGCGTATCCGCCGCGCTCCTGATGGCCAATGTGCAGGCCGCCGTCCGCGCCTTTGCCAGCGACGCGGAGAGCCCCGCCCAGGTCTGCGGCAAAGTCAATCGCCTCCTCTGCGAAAACATTGCCACCGGAAAATTCGTGACCTTTCTCTACGGAATCCTCGATGCGGAAACGCGCACCTTCCGCTTCAGCAACGCCGGCCACCTGTACCCCATCCTCGTTTCCGCCGCCACAGTTTCCAATGCCCCGGGTTCCGCTTCCTCGGTCCGGACGCTCGAACAGGGCGGCGCGGTCCTTGGTGTGTTTCCCTCAGCGGCCTACGAGGACACGACCATCGAGTTACGCCCAGGCGACCGCCTGCTTCTCTTCACCGACGGCATTACCGAAGCCACCGACGCCAACGGCCTCGAATTCGAGGAAACCGGAATCGCAGCCTTCGCGCAGGCCAACGCCGCACTCTCCGCAGCCGACCTGGATGACCGCCTCCTCGCCCACGTCACCGCATTTTGCGGCGCCAACTTCCACGACGACGCCACCCTCCTCGTCATCGCCGCGAATTAGGCGCTGGGTGCTGGATCCCCGATCTCTCGTTGGAAATGAAGCCCGTTCAACGACAGACCGGACAGTCTCTTGATCTGAGCACCGCTGGCGACATGGGGTGCTCCGTGTACAAGCACGGAGTTTCCCTTTTTTCGCGCTTCAGCAACTCGTTTGCCCGGCGGGGCGGCGGACAGGTGAATCCGCCGCCTTGCCGGTGAGTTTGGTTCGGTTCAGAGCAAGCTTCTGAAGGGAGTGCTTACCGTAATGCGCGTTGCCGAGATCGTTCCCGTGAGCGTCACGGCGACGCTCCCATCAGTGTTGTGGGCGGTGAGTGTGAAGGTTCCGGAATAGGACTTGCCGTCGTGGCTCAGCTCGATCTTTTCGATGATCTGCGCACCTCCCGTGGGATTGCCGATGCCGCTCGGCGCGTTGGAGGTGTCATCGCCCAGCCAGGGAATGTGGTTGAGGTAGTAGTGGCGGGGGCCCGTCTGCTCCCAGACACCCATGCAATAGTTGCCGTCCTGTGGGGGGCGTGCGGACTCCATGATTTCGGTGCCGTCGCTGTGCCAGACGACCATAGAGTTGTCGAACACGGCTCCCGGAGAGGGAATCGCCACTCCGTCCTGGGTTTGAGCTGTGAAGATGGCATGCCACATGCCGACGATGGACGGTTCGTGATCACCCCAGTCGTCGAGGGCCGCAGTTACGAGCCGGGGGCTGGCCGCTCCGAGTTCCGGCCGCCAAGCTGAAGGCTTGATCGGTTTGTTGGGCAGACCGCACTGCGCCAAAGCAGCGGGAGCCATGGAGAAGACAAGCGCCACTGCGCCTATCCCTGAGATCCAATTCCAGATTCGCAGCTTCATTGATATTTTCCTCCTCGGCAGATGTCCGATTGAGGAGGAAGCTAACCGCGACGGGCCCACGCGAGGCAATGAAGAGGGGATAAAGACTGAGGTGAAGTTTTGGTGAACCGCTAAACCCTTTGCAACAGTATCTTTTCCCTGATACACCATGGGTACTTGCCCAAGCGGAGGCGCTGTGCCCAGCTCCAAGGTCGGTCCCGTGCCCAGTCCGGAAGTCAATCCCGCATCCAGCCGGGGGCCAGGAGCGGTGTACGAGTTCGGCGATTTTCGGCTGGATTGCGGGCGCTTCGAGCTGCTGCACAAGAGCCGGCCGCTGCGCGTAGAGCGCAAGCCGCTCGAGCTGCTCATCCTGCTGGTTTCCTACCCGGGCCGGCTGGTCACCAGGACCGAGATTGCCGAACGCCTGTGGTCGAGCGAAGTGTTCGTCGACACCGAGCACGGAATCAATACGGCGATTCGGAAGCTGCGGCATCTTCTGCACGACGATCCGGACGATCCCCATTTCATCCAGACGGTGACCGGGATGGGCTATCGGTTCATCGCGCCGGTTGCACCGGTTGCGCCGCCTGCGCAAGCCGAAGCTGCACCCGAACCGGCTGGGTCCTCCCCTCCCCGTTCGCGCAGAAAGCTGCTCGCCTGGTCGGTCGCCGCGGCGGCGTTTATCGCGCTTGCATTCGCCGGCCTTGCCCTCTATCGATCGCGCCACCGTCCGCCGGAGGTTCGGTTCACACAGCTCACGGATTTCACGGATTCGGCCGTGGCGCCAGCCCTGTCTCCAGATGGACGCATGGTGGCATTTATCCGCGGCGGCGACCCCTTTCTCACCTCCGACCAGATTTACGTCAAGATGCTGCCAAACGGAGAAGCCAGACGCCTGACCGACGACAGCCGGGAGAAGTACGGGCTGGCATTCTCGCCGGATGGGTCGGAGATTGCGTACACGATACTGGACGCTTCCGGATTTTCGACCTACGAGGTCTCGGTTCTGGGAGGCGAGCCTCATCTGCTGTTAAGCAACGCAGCGGGATTGGTGTGGCTGAACCCGCAGCAGCTTCTTTTTTCGGAGATAAAGTCCGGAATCCATATGGGAGTGGTTACGGCAACGGCAACCCGTGCGGGCCTGCGTGAAATTTATTTTCCTGACCACCAACGGGGCATGGCGCACTACTCGTATCCATCACCGGATCGCCGCTGGGCGCTGGTCGTGGAGATGATCGGGGAGGGCTGGATACCGTGCCAGCTGATTTCTCTGGATGGCGAGCGGGCGGCGAGATCGGTTGGGCCGGCCGGTGCGTGCGGCTCCGCGGGGTGGTCGACCGACGGTACGTGGATGTATTTCACCGCCTGGGTGGACGGGCGCAGCCACTTGTGGCGGCAGCGTTTTCCGGACGGAGCGCCGGAGCAGCTCACCTTTGGGCCAACGGAAGAGGAAGGCGTTGCGGTGGAACCAACCGGGCGGGCGCTGATCACGTCGGTCGGGGTGCATGAGAGCGCTGTGTGGATTCACGACGGGGCCGGCGAGCGACCACTTTCTTCAGAGGGTGAAGTGGTGGGCGGCCCTTCTTTCAGCCCCGACAACAGCATCATCTATTATCTGCTGTGGCGCAGGGAGGGTTCGGACGCGGAGCTGTGGCGCACGGTAGTGGAGTCTGGGAAAAGCGAGGCGGTGTTCCCGGGAATTTCAATGCTCGCCTACGACGTATCGGCGGATGGCAAAGAGGTGGTGTACGCAACCGCCGCGCCGGGCGGAACATCCCAGTTGTGGCTCGCGTCTGTGTACCGAAGCGTATCTGCAGCCAAAGTGGGTAATCCCGGCGGAAGGTGGCCGCATTTTGGGCCGCGCGGACGAATCCTGTTCGAAGTGACGGAGGGAAACGCGAACTATCTGGAGCAGATGAATCCGGATGGCTCGAACCTCTCGAAGGTGGTTCCATATCCCATCGCTGAGTTTGATGGCGTTTCGCCGGGACGGCAGTGGATCATGCTGACGGTTCCGAGGACACCGGAAAGGGACTTTCCCGCGGTGATGGCGGTTCCCATGGACGGCGGGCCCGCGCTGCACATGTGCGCCAGCTACTGCCTACCGCGATGGTCGACCGACGGCAGGTTTCTGTTCATCCCCGTGGAAGATGCCTCGCAGACCAGCCCAGGACGGAGTTTGGCGATTCCCCTCGGTCCAAACGAGAGCTTGCCGGATCTTCCGCCGGGAGGGATTGCGCCGATGGCCGAGCCGAGCGCGGTACCGGGCGCTCAATCAGTAGGACGCGGAGATCTCACGCCCGGCAAGGACCCCGAGCACTACGCCTGGGTCAACACCACCGTCCACCGGAACCTGTACCGCATTTCGCTCCCCTGAGAGCGAAACCAACGCCCTCCGTTGTGCGCCGAGCAACGCTATCGCACTTCACTGATAACAAGCAACTCAACCCAGTACCGATAAACGGGCCAGCCCGTGTCCGGTAATTTCCGTGTTTGTTGCCGATACGGAAGTAACAAGCCCCGGTGCACGATTCAGGATAAGCACTCCGTTCGTGGATTACCGATCTCTGTCCCGCCCTAATGCGACCGCTGCCGATGCGCGTTAAATGACAGCTGGATGTATCCCGCCCGGTAAATCCCCACCAAAGGCTGCGTAGGATCGCCCGTTCCCCACTCATAGTGGTGCGGCTGGAATAGATTCTGCCCCACCGCCTCGAACAGAAATCCATGACCAAAGGCCTTCGCCGCGCGAAGATCCATCGTCTCGTAGGCCTTCACCTTCTGAGCCGGCAGATCGCTGGCGTAGCGAAACATCTGGTCGAACTGGAATCCCGCGGGCAAATCGATCTTCGACTGCAATGAAACAATATGCCTCGGCGTCGATCCCTCATACGTCGGCACCGACCCCGTCGAGCTGATGTTCGACGTCGGACCATTGGCGCTGAATGTCGAGCTCACGAACGAATAGCTGCTGTTCAGCTGCCACCAGCGGGCGATCGCTACCTTCGGCGCAAATTCAAACCCCGTAGTATGCCCAGCGATCTGGTTCTCGTAAAGAATCGTGATGTAAGTATTGCCGCCCGAAGATGAAACCGCGGGCGCGCTGAAACTCTGCAGCTTGCTGTACTGGTTCCAGAATGGCGACAAGTCGAAGTAGAACCGATCGCTCGCCAGCAGCCGATATCCCGCCTCGTACCCGATCACATCTTCAGACTTGAAATTCTTATTGCCCAGAACCTGGATGTACGTGCTCGGCCCCTCGGGTCCCTGCAGGAAGAACTTCTCCTCAAGATCCGACGGCGTGGTAATCGCCCGCGTAATCCCGCCCCACACCGACTGGTGCTCTCCGGCAGTCCACAGCAGACGCACCGAGGGCTGTACATCGAATCCGTTGAAGTTGTTTTCCTGCAGCTTCGCTCCCCCGGTCACGGAGACCTGCGCGCCCAGCCGAACCTCATCCTGAACAAAACCCGTGTGCACGTGATCGGTCCCGCTCTGTGGCGCCAGCAGATTGGCGCCGGGAATAGCGGCAATCGTGGTGTAAGGACTCCATCGCAGCCCACCCCCATAGGAAAACTGCTGATGGCCCGGAATGTTGAAGTGGTGGATGAAATCGATATCGATCGTGTTCCTCGTCTCCCCAAAAAACACCGAGTCGGTCCGCAGCGTGCGGTCGAAATACGCCTGCACATAGAATCCCGCGCTGTCGCTCAACTGCCTCTCCCAGCGCACATTCACGTCCCCGCCCGAAGTTTCGTCATAGAGAGGCGTTGTCCCAACAATGCGCGGAGAATCTCCCCGGTACGCGTCTCCCTCCGCCTGAAAATTGTCCCGCCCATTGCCATAATCCGCCCGAAACCCCACCCGCTCCTGATGCCACGCATCCTCGTTGATGCCGTCAGTGTGGTACTCGTGCGCGCGCTCGAAGCCGCGGCCGAACACGCGAAAACTAAGCTGCCTCCCCGTCGTCGCCCCAACCTGCAGATCGTCGATGGTCTGGTCCTGCCCGCCCACCAGTCCGTTCGCCATCACCCCCTGCGTCTCGCTGGCCTTTTTCGTGATGATGTTGATCACCCCGTTGCCCGCATTCGGACCCCATATCGTTCCCCCCGGTCCCCGAATTACCTCGATCCGGTCGATATCTTCGAGCGGCATGTCCTGCACATCCCAATAAACCCCCGCAAACAGCGGCGTATACACGTTCCGCCCATCGATCAGCACCAGCACCGATTTTGAGAAGTTGTTCTCGAGGCCCCGGATCCCAACTGCCCACGAGTCCGAGTCCATCCGCCCCACTTCCACCCCCGGCGCCAGCCTCAGCGCGTCCGCGATCGTCGTAGCCCCCGAACGAAGAATGTCGTCGCTCGTTATCACGTACACCGCTGCCGGCGTCTGCAGCAATTGGCTGGGAACTTTGCTGTACGTCACCACCTCAACCTTGCCCAGTTCCTCGAGAGAAAGATCCTTCAGCCGTTTCGCCGAACTCCCAGTCTGACTCGCAGTCTGACTCGAAGCCTGAGCTCCAGAGGCGACGTCTCCGCTCTGACCCCACGCCCCGACAGCTGCCAGCAACACTGCCGCCAGAGCGGCGCACAAAACCCATCTCCGCCGCGGCAGCTCGCCAGCGTCCGAATCGTCGAGGACGGTGAACGAGCCGCGACACTTCGCGAAGCCCAGCCCGATCCGCAGCCGGGTGAAGGCGCATCCATTACGCAAACGCAAAGGCTGCTGTGCCGCAGTTCGTGCAGTCGTCATGGACTGAACGCAAAGACTCCTCAGGGTTGGAATGGACGCTTGGATGCTCAGACAACCCCAACTCGTTGTCCGCAAAAGGCCTGGTCTTATCGGATCGGATACCCCCATCCGGCCGGCATGAACATTGATCTCAGCTCACTAGCCTCCAGGGAACCACACGCCCGCCAATCCCGTATCCATATTCCAGCCCCCACATCGGGGCGCGAAAACTCAACAGGAGCCGCTCCTCGTATGCAGACCGTCGAACGCGTCATCATCACCGCCAGCCCGGCAGCCATCTGGCAGGTCCTCACCGACGTCGAACGCTGGCCCACCTGGACCCCCACCGTGCTCGATGTCCAGCCCCTCGCCCCCAATGGCCACGGCCTCAAAGTCGGAGCCCGCTATCGCGTCACCCAGCCCAAACTCCGCCCCGCCGTCTACGAAGTCACTGAATGCGCGCCCCACCAGGCCTTCACCTGGATCCAGAAAGCCCCCGGCGCCACCATGATCGCCGACCACCGCCTCAGTCCCTTCAGCTCCGGTACCGAAGTCGAGCTCTCCTTCTCCACCGAAGGCCTCCTCGGCTCCATCCTCGGCGGCGTGTACTCCAAAAGAATCGCCGACTACATCCGCACCGAAGCCCGCAGCCTCAAGCAGCACTGCGAATCCCGGGAAGTCGCCAAAACAAGAGTCAGCTGAATAAGAAACATAGCCGATTTTGAGACATGGGATTCCACCTCACTTCAGCCCCTCAGGCTTTTATCACTTTCCCAACCACAAACGCCGGGTGCCCCATGTCTCGATTTTGAGACATGGGATCCCACTTCCCTCCAAAACCCCAAAACCAAGCAAACGCCAGGTTCACCCCACAGCACTCGCTGCCGCTCTTCGTCCCATCCCGTCGTTGCAAATACCAGCGCAAACTCATCGCCTTACCCTTTCCCGCCTTTCCCGGCATCCTGCGGAGAAATGCATCTCTTGAAGCGGCACGGCCTCAAACCTTGCGGGAAAAAAAAACCGAACCCCAAACCAAATGAAGGCCAAGTTCACCCCACAGATGGGATGAGAGTGCTGGTCCCCCGGCCGCAGAGGTTAGTCTGCGGTTGTAACGCAATCGGAGTTGCAAAAGGAGACCAGCATGAAAAAGGTTAGCAGCATGGCAGCAGCAACAACAGCGGTCGGCATCGATGTGGG
>PMSS01000116.1 GCA_003167515.1 Acidobacterium sp.
CTATTGCAGAAACTGCTCTAGGCGTGCTGGCGTTTGGTGGGCTTGCGCGCGCTTTTGCGCGTCGGTTTTGATGTTTTCCTGGGCTGATGAGCGAAGGCATCCGTCAGGTGATCGCCGAGGACGTGGAGGCGGAGGAAGTTGGTCGAACCGGAGCGGGTTCTTGTGCCGGCGACGATGCCGAGAATCTCCTTGGGTTTGACGAAACCGCCCTGTTCGAGGAGGTTTTCCGCCTGGTCGACCATTTGTTCCGCGGTTAGCAGCTTGGGACATTTGATGGGGTGCACGCCCCAGAGCATCGACATGCGATGAATGACCGCGTCGACGCTGGAGAGTGCGTAGATGGGTGGCCTGGGGCGGTATTTGGAGAGCTGACGCGCAGTCGTGCCGGTTTCGGTGAAGACGGCGATGGCACTGACGTCGAGGTCTTCGGCGGCATGGGCGGCCGACTCGCAGATGGTTTCCGCGATGGAGAGACGGACGCGGTTGTGCGGGATGTCCCAGTGGTCGGTCTCGCGGAGGTTGGCCTCGGTCTCGCTGACGATTTTGGCCATCATTTTGACGGCCTCGACGGGATACTTGCCGGCGGCGGTTTCGGCGGACAACATTACAGCGTCCGTCCCGTCGTAGATGGCGTTGGCAACGTCGGAGGCCTCGGCGCGGGTGGGGCGCGGGTTCTCGATCATGGACTCGAGCATCTGGGTAGCGGTGATTACGGGCTTGCGGTATTCGGCGGCGCGGCGGATGACGTGCTTCTGGATGGCGGGAACTTTTTCGGGCGGCATTTCGACGCCGAGGTCTCCGCGGGCGACCATAATGCCGTCGGCGTTCTCGAGAATGGCTTCGAGGTTCTCGATGGCCTGAGGCTTCTCGAGCTTGGCGATGATCCAGGTTTCGAGGCCCATCGCGGCGACGCGGAATTTGACGTGGCGGATGTCTTCGGCGGTGCGGACGAAGGAAACGGCGATGGCGTCGATGCCGTGCTTCATGCCCCACTCGAGGTCTTCCTCATCCTTTTCTGTGAGCGACGGAACGCGGACCGGAATGCCGGGAAGGTTGATGCCTTTGTGTTCGCCGAGCATACCGCCGTTGATGACTTCACACACGAGGTCTTCACCGGGGATTTCGACGACGCGCAGCTCGATAAGGCCGTCGGAGAGGAGAATGCGCGCGCCGGGCTCGAGGTTTTCGGCGAGGGTGGGGAACGTGGTGGCGATCACGGCGGAGGTGCCGAGGATGTCGCGCGGGGTGATGGTGAGGCGCTGGCCGGCTTTGAGCTGAACGGGGATGCGGTTTTTGAGGCGGCCGGTGCGAATCTTGGGACCCTGCAGGTCGCCGAGGATGCAGACGCTTTTGTTCTCTTCGCGTGCGGTTTTGCGGACCATCTCGATGAGCTTGAGTTTTTCGGGAAGCGTGCCATGGGAGAAGTTGAGGCGGGCGACGTCGAGGCCAGCGCGGATCAGCTCGCGGAAGATCGTCTCGCTGGAGGAGGCAGGGCCCAGCGTGGCGACGATTTTAGCGCGGCGCAGACTATCGGCTGCGAGGCCAGGCGCTGACAACGGAAAGTTCATCCAACCCCCAAAGATCTCTTACTGGAGAAATGTGCTGCGAAGCGGCGGTGCGAACGCCCGCTCCGATTCTAACGTGCGCGGATGCCTCCGACGGCCTGGGGCGAGACGAGAGACGGATTTGTGGGCGAATCGCGCGGCAGAAGCGCCGGATCGCCGGGGAATTCCTCGTTGATGACGGTGACCTGCCTGGGCTCCAGAAATGGGAAGAGCTGAGCGTTGAACTCGGCGCCGATGAGGACGCTGAGCGAAACCATATAAAGCCAGACCAGTGTGGCGATGCCGGCGCCGAGCGAGCCGTAGATGATGGAGTAGTCCACAAAGCGCGTGACGTACCAGCCGAAGAGCAGGGTGGCGATAAACCATGTCGCGGTGGCGATGGTGGCGCCGGGGAGCGTTTCGCGCCAGTGACCGCGGATGAACGCGTTCCTTCCGCCATAGTCCGGATGTTGATGACGCGGTATGCCGAAGTGGTAGATGAGGGCCAGCGACATGACGCTGGCGAGCAGCGCGATGGACCAGCGGATGAGACGCCAGAGGAGGATGAGGTAGAAATGCAGCTCGTGGGTGGAGTTATCGATCATCCAGTGCTCGATGGAGTGACCGAAGGCGATGAAGAGGGTGGCGGCGGCCATGGGCACGATGGTGGCGGGGACCAGCAGCAGGGCGGTAATGCGCTCCTGCCAGAATCCCCACATGCCGCGGGGAAGGCGATAGGCGCGGCGGAAGCCTTCCATGAGGGAGAGCAGGACGCCCATGGCAGCGAAGACGCTGACGAAGACCGAACCCCAGACGATGTGCATCGACCGCGCGTGGTAGTAAAGGAAGTAGTTCTGGACGAGCTGCATGGTGTCCGGCGGGAGCAGCTGCTGGAGCGCGTTGCGGATGACGCCGCGGAGGTCGTCGCCGGAAGGCATGACGGCAAACAGCGTGGTGACCACGACCAGAGCGGGGAAGATGCTGAGCATCGCCGAATAGGCCGCGGCCTTGGCCATAGAGAAGGCACTGTGGCCAAAGGCCGACCAGACGGCTTTCCGCAGATACTGAACCGCGCGCAGCATACGGACCTAGTTTACCCGCGCTGGAGGTAAGGGAGGCAAAAAGCCACTCTCGAGCCGTGAGTCGTTACTTAACCTTCCATTGATCGAGGAATCTGGTGACGGAGCCGGGATCCATGTGGCGCATGTCCTCGAACTCGCCGGTCTTCTGGCTGTAGAGGAGACGGCCATTGGAGTCCAGCACGGCGAGCGCGGGAACGCCGCGTTTGAGCGGGACCTGGTATTTGTCGGCGACGTCGACGTTGTGGTCGTAGTGGCCGATGTCGATTTCGACAAGGATGAAGCTTGCGTCGAGGATCGTGGCGTTGGGCGGCTGATGGAAGTAGATGTCGAGGACCTGGCAGTCGCCGCACCAGTTGCCGCCGAAGTCGAGGATGACGCGCTTGTGCTCGCTGGCCGCGGTGGACAAGGCGTCGTGAATCTCTGCGCGGGCGTCGGCGTTTTCGTTATAGATGTGGCGGGCGTGGAATTGCTGCTGGGCGAAAGCGGCGCCGGCCGGGAGGAGCAGGGCGGCGAGGAGGGCGAGGATGGCTCGGGTATTCGGGGTCATGATTCGGTTTTGGCGGGACTGGGGTCCCGCGAATACAAGGATGCCATAGCTGGGGCGCAGGGTGCAGGGGCTAGCCGACTTCCTTCTTCAATGTCGCAGCGACGGCCTGGTCGACTACATTTTGGAGGGTGGTGCCGACGTCGAGCTGGTTTTCGCCGAAGCCGATAACAAACTTGCGTACGAGGAACTCGAAGCCGAATACGCCGAGAACGGCAGCTGCCACGGAGATGAACGAAGGAGGGATGAAACTCACTCGTGGGGGGCCGCAGGCATCGACGAGGAGGACTAAAGACATAGCGGTAGTGAGCGACATGAGCAGGGTGAGGAGGAGGACGTAGGCTGCCATCCACAAATGGAGGAACGAACGCCATTTGCGGATCGGAATACTGCTCTCTTTTGCGACGCGCGCCAGCCCGAAGCCGAGCATAAGCACAGCCATGAAGACAAACGCCCACGGATGGCTGAGCGCCGCATCGACAGTGGAACAACTGGTTGTTGAAGGTATGGGATTCGCTGCGCCTTCGAGCATGGTGAGGACCAATCGGCGGCTGGATGCGGGTTAGATCACATTATCGAGATCGCGGGCGACCTTGAGGCCTTTCGCGGTGACGAAGTACTTTTGCCCATCGGTGGAGGCTCCGATGAGGTCGGCCTGGGTCAGCGTGTTGAGCTGCTGGTCGGCATCCGATTCATCCGGGATCGCCCTGGTGAGCGCGTCTTTTTCAGCGATCCTGCTGGCGGCGACGGTTTTGAAAAGCTTCTTCAGGGCATCGGAGGTCAGCACGGTTCTCAATACCGCTGCTGTGACTGTGTCGAGAGCCATTGCCAGATCCTCCTAAGGTGATTTTACGCCTTCTTCGGGGGGAGTCCGCATATAGGACGAATCTGTGGGCGGCGGGGCATAGGTGGGGACTTATTTCTGCCATCGTACTCGCGGGGTTTAGCGCGGCCGCAACCCTGACGGAGTCGGCGATCCTGCAATATTTGCACGCCAATGGGCTACAACCAGACCTTTTCGAAGGTGAGCAAAACAGCACAGACAACATTCTGAGCCCGGACGATGATGGGCAAAGGTTGAGTGCCGCCCGCTCAGGTGCGGGGAATCTGGCCCGAAGGCTGCGGCCGCTCTGAGACCCACAATTGAAACCCCGCTTGAGTCCACCAGCGAGGAGTTACTGGAGCAGAAAATGAAGAAGATACTGGTTTTC
Source organism: Acidobacterium sp. (assembly GCA_003167515.1). Lineage (GTDB taxonomy): Bacteria > Acidobacteriota > Terriglobia > Terriglobales > Acidobacteriaceae > Palsa-343. The sequence continues at coordinate 4,382 of PMSS01000116.1, forward strand.
CTGTTTGCCGCTTTGTTCCTGGTATCAGCGTCCACGCCCGCATATGCCCACCACCGGAGACACCACAGATACCACAGAGGTCACCCTATCGTCGTAGTAGTTCCACGCTAGCCATGTCGCCCTTTTGCCGGGCGACAAGCGGATCCGGGGCCGAGTGTCGGCACATGGAGGAGGCCCTCAAGGGTTCGATTTCTTCCTCTTCCGCAAATCTCCTTCCGCCCCTGAGGTGGGCAACCATGAAGAAATGGTTTGGTTCCTTTGCCGGATTGTCCCTGGCGTTGGCAGGCGCTCTGGCCGCACAACAAACTCCGCCAGTCCCGCCACCCAACATCCTTAACATCGAAACGGTCAATATAAAACCCTACATGGATGGACCCTACGACAAAGTTGCCTCGGAATACCCTGGCGTGTCGCAGCAACTCAAGGATCCGATGCACGTCCTGGGGCTGGAGGCCCTGAGCGGGCCGCCTCGCGCGATCTACTTCTCCGGCTTCGATTCCTTCGAGGCCCTGCAAAAGAACGAAGAGTGGCTCTCCGGCGACGCGGCGAGCAGCGATAAGTTCGATGCGCTGGATGCGCGCGCGGCAACTTACGTCTCCGAAGTTCACAACACCGTCTGGCATTACCGCCCCGACCTCAGTAACAACGTCGACGGAGCGGACATACCGCACTCCCATTACTGGGAGGTGATCGTCTTTCACATGCGCCCAGGTCACGCCGAAAACTTCCAGGAAATGACGAAGCTTTATCGCGACGCCCACCTCAAGAGCGGCCAAAACACCCCCTGGTCCACCTACGAAGGAATGCTGGGTGCGACGGACAGCTACCTCGTCCTCAAGCCAATGACCTCTCTCAAGGATGAGGACGCGGGCCTGGCGCATCGGAAGGATTTCGGCGCTGCGCTCGGCGACGAAGGCAGCTCCCGCATCAGCAAGCTTTCTGAGGAGAACGTGGCCAGCGTCGAGGACAACCTCTGGATGGTGAATCCGGACTGGAGCTACGTTGAGAAATCCTGGATCGATGCCGATCCCCAATACTGGGGGTCCGAGCCAGCCACAAAGCCGGCGCCGAAACATGCCACCGGAGCCGCGCCTGCACCGAAGGCTCCACCGGCGGAATAGATAAGTCCGATGGGAACACGCAGGGCGTCGTTACTTAGCGACGCCCTGCTTTTTGACCACACCGGCGATTCGAGGTCTCCCAAATGCCGGTGTGTGGCCGGCAGCTGTCGGCTCAACCCCATCAAGATAACGGCGCAGGACCCCCTAAGGAATCCATGCGCCATCGATCTCGCAACAATTTGGTGCAAATCGTGATCGTGCTACTCAGTAGGGTTGCACCGGCCAATTGCCCGCCGGGGTGAAATCGCACACCACGATGACCCAGGGGTCCGAATCCCCGTTCGGGCTGCTGGATCCCGGGCACTGCTGCACCGCGCAGCCCATGCCCGTCGTGGTCCGCCACGCGAGTTGCGTGTAGTGACCACACGAGCCGCTTGGGGACGCCGCCGTGTTGCAGGTATTCGTGCTGTATGTGAAATACGCTGACTCGCTCATCCAGTCGTTGACGGCGTCCGTGCCAGTGATGGGAACCGGCGATGTCCCCCCTGCATCTGCCTCGTAGATGTTCTCGCCGCCATCACGGTTCGGATTGTGACTGAAGTTGCACGTAGCCGCCCAGTTCGCGGCCACCGTCGCGGCGCCCGGATCCCAGACCATCGGATTAAGCGGCCCGCTCGCCGTTTGTGATGGCGTTTCGTTCCCCGATCCGAAGGGTCCATTGGCTCGCGCGTTGTTGGTTGCGGAGAGAATGTTGCACAGACTTTCGTCCGAACAACCGTATAGAGAAGAGGGAGTTATAGCCAAGGGAGGTAAGGTAGCTACTTGCCATTCGGGGGCGGGGCTGGCGGGACTCGCGTTGCCCACGATCGTGGTCCCGTTCATGAGCCATATGTAGACCTGCCCGGTGCTGAGTTGCTGCCACAGGATGTCGGACTTGCCGTCCCCATCGAAGTCGCCAACGTCCAGAATGCTCCAGCCATCGCCCACGCCAACGCAGCACTCAGTGCTCGATTCGGGGGTGGGGCTGGCGGGGCTCGCGTTGCCCGCAATCGTGGTCCCGTTCATGAGCCAGATGTAGACCTGCCCGCTGGTGCTGTTCCGCCACAGAATGTCACTCTTGCCGTCCCCATTGAAATCGCCGATACCCTCAATGACCCAGTCGGTGGTGGGGCTGCCGGGGCTCGCGTTGCCCGCAATCGCGGTCCCGTTCATGAGCCAGATGNNGAGCCAGATGTAGACCTGCCCGGTGCTGGGGTTCCGCCACAAAACGTCGCTCTTGCAGTCGCCGTTGAAGTCGCCAGTCGCGGCAGTCAACTTCGCATTCGTACACGGCGTAGCGGATAACACAGCGGGCATAAAGAGCATAGCCACAAGCACCAGACAGGCTGAACAGCAAGGCAGGGCAAGCGAGAGCTTCAACTGCCGCACTCCGCGACGCATTCTTTCTAAGGTCATCGAAAGACTCCTCATTCTGAACGGGTGTAATTGTCGCTGGAGCGTACCCCGACTGAGGTAAGGCTGTCAACGGACCGCCTGAGACTTGTGGCGGAAAACAGTTAGAAATTACAGCGCCATCGAGCTGCCACCGGGACGCTGTGAGACGTAGTCGGACACTTCGGGCGTATGCATCGGGGCTTGCCGGATCGAACGCAGTCGGTCAGCAGCGACCAGCTGTCGGCGGGCAGAATCCGCAGAATGGAGCCTGCGTTGAGAAATCCTGGTGATGCCGAGGCTCAGAGCAGGTATTCGCTTTTGATTTGGCTTGTCCGGAGGCGAACACTACGCTTCTTCAGACGAGGGGGGCGTGCGCGATCTCTTCGAGGACTCTTAGCGGGGAGATCTCCGGGCGGACCATGGCTTCTGGACGGACTAAGAAGGTTTGCTCCAGCGCGTATTGGCCGGCTAACACGGCGTGGGGGACGGTGTCGGTATAGACCATCCAGCTCGAGCCCGGCGGGAACTGGAAGGCGTACTTCGGGCAGTCGGCCTGGAAGCGCGAATTCTCCTTGAGGAAATTGTGGAAGCGCATCATGAAGTCGTCGTAGGGCGTGCGCTTGAGAGAGGGGATGGCAGCGCCGAGTCCGATAGCTCGGGCGGAAGCTTTGCCGAAGCGGGAGAGCATGGAGCCGGGGTGGGGGGCGATCTCTTTGGGAGCGAACTGGCGGACAGTGGCGACGAAGGGATCGCTGACGACCCAGTCACGAGTGTGCGTGGGGTTGATGTTGTTAAAGAAGCGCAGAATGCGCGAGCCATGCGTGGGGCGCGTGGGGAAGGCGTCGGTGTGGAGGAGATCATTGCGACGGCGCAGCGGCAGGTCGCGGCCCTGTTCTTCCTGGGGTCGGAAGCTGGCGTAGTCGAGTTTCCAGTGCTGTTGGTAGGGCGAGAGGAAGCGGGTGAGGAACTGGACGACGGAGCTGGAGTAGCCGCGCATGATGCGATGGAGGTGTTCGACGGCTGCGGGGTTGGCGGTTTTGGCGTCGAATCCGCTGATGCGATCGATGTTGGGCTTGTAGGCGATGTTCTTGTGGAGCGAACTGTCGGCCTGTTGCTGACCGAGGAGGAAGCTGGTGTCCCCGGGGGCGAGGGGGACAGGGGTTTCGGGGAAGTAGAGGATGTCGCCAGCTTCGAGCTGGGCGCACCGGGCGCGGGCCTCGTCGGGTGTAGGGGTGAGGCTGGCGTCCGGGATGGTGACGACGGCCACTTCAGGCGTCTCCGGACAATCTGCGGCGCAGCCATGTGCCGGTGAAGAAGATGAGTGCGCAGACCAGGACGATGAGGCCGAGGGGGAAGGCGACGAAGCGGTAGCTGTCGGCGTAATCGACCTGATGGTGGCCGACAATGTTCCAGACAAGAAGTGAAATAATGGCGAGGAAGAGGCTCGCGAAGAAGACGAGGAAGCCGGAGGCAAGCGCGAGCAGGAGGGAGGAAAAAAAACCGAAGTCGCCGAGGGGAATGCCGAGAAGTTTGGCGGGTTGAGTGGCGGCGGTCATGGGGCAACTCCTCGTCAGCTAGAATACAAGTTTATGGCTGGCGCTACGCAAATCCCGCTGTTTTCCGCCGCAAAGGTGGCGCAGGAAGCTCAGGTTCGGCAGGCCGACAACGGCATGTGCTACGCGAGCTTCGGCGAAGTGCACAACAGCGGCGAAGAGCTGGAACAGATTGTGCAGGCGGTGCCTGCGGTGGTGGCGGCGGCGCTGCGGCAACGGGCGTGGTACTTCGTGCCGCTGGCGATCGGGGAGAATGACGATACCGTTGTCGCGCCGGACTACACCGTGGACCTGGGGGATCGGGCGATCTGCCACAGGAACGTGCGCTTCGGCGGTTCGGAGTGCATTTTTATTTCGACGCGGCTGATGCAGGACCGGTTCGCGCTGGCGTTCGAGTTCCTCATCAATGTAGGTCACCAGTTTGTCGATGTGGTGGGCGTGCCGCAGAGCTTTGCCGAGCTGGTTTGGTCGCAGGCGACGACGGATGTGCGGGGCGAGACCAGCCACGATGCGTGGGAGAGCCGGCGGCGTGCGCTCGACCGGAGCCGTGGGAATGAAGTCGACGAGAAGGCAAAGACGAACTACTTGGAGTCCACGTTTGCGGATGCGCTGGCGATTTATATGTTGTCGCTGACGGTGGATTTCGATTATGCGGATTTGCGGGAGCGGGAGTATCCGCTGCTGGCGGCGCCTGCGCTGGCGGAGCGGCTGCGCCATGTGGCGGAGATGTTTCCACCTAATGCCGGGTATGAGTTTGAGATTCGGTACCGGCGCAGGGGTTGAAGGCAGGGAACAGGCAGTAGGCAATAGGGAATAGGAAGAGACTCACACCATGGCGGCGCGCAAGAAGTCGTCGATTCGCAAAGAGTTCAGCCGTGCGGCGCAGACGCCGGAGCCAAACGCGCCCGGGCGGAAGCAGACGATCATCGGGATGGGCAAGTTCGACGGAGGTCCTCCGGATCTTGCTACGAATGAGAAATACATGGAAGGGTTCGGGCTTTCGCGTCCTCAGCCTGAAGGCTGACCGCATGCGATCGCGCACCCGCAAGCCCACTGCTCTCCTCGATCAAGATTCCCTCTACGAATATGCGGTGAAGATGCTGGGGCAGCAGATGCGCACCGTTGCCGAGCTGAAGCGGTTGATGCGGCGGCGCGTCGAGGCGGGTGAGGCCGGCGAGGCGACGATGAACATGGTGGTGGCGCGGCTTACGGCGCGGCGCTATCTGAACGATGCAAGCTATGCGCAGGATTATGCGAAGCTGCGGCAGGAGAATGCGAGCTTTGGGAAGCGGCGCGTCCAGCAGGATCTGATCCGCAAAGGCGTGCAGGCAGCGGTGATTGGGAAGACGCTCGATGCGGCGTATGAAAACGTCGACGAGGAAGAGCTGGCGCGGCGGCATCTGGAGCGGAAGCGGGTGAAAAAGCCGGCGAATGAGAAGGAAGCTGCGCGGGTGATGCGGATGCTGATGCGGGCTGGGTTTTCGAGCGGGGTGATTTTTCGGATTCTGAAGAAGTGGGATGTGGCGGTGGAGGTGATCGATGAGTTGGACAGCGACGAAGGGCGCGAAGGCTGACAGCTGCATGGCCCCATGTCTCAAATTCGAGACATGGGGCACCCGGTTGTGCGTTGCTGTGCTATTCTGCGGCGTTCTTTATGAGTGAGCGGACGACTCCAATACGCGTGCTGGTGGCGAAGCCGGGGCTGGACGGGCATGACCGCGGGGCAAAGGTGATTGCGCGCGCGCTGCGGGATGCGGGGATGGAAGTGATCTATACGGGCCTCAGGCAGACGCCGGAGATGATAGTGAACGCGGCGATCCAGGAAGATGTGGACTGCGTGGGGCTGAGCATTTTGTCGGGGGCGCACAACTCAATCGTGCCGCGGGTGACGGCGATGCTGCGAGAGCAGGGCGCAGGAGACATTCTGGTGGTGCTGGGCGGGACGATTCCCGAGCAGGATGCGGAAGCGCTCAAGGGGCAGGGCGTGGCGGCGATTTTTGGACCAGGGACTTCGCTCGACTCGGTGGTGCGGTTTATTCGGGAGAATGTGAAGGCTAAGGGCGTGGGCGTTTAGCCCGCTCGCACCCGACGCTGCGGAGGCACAGATGCGGCTGGTTCGATTCGGCGGCGCGATGAGCCTCGACGGATACATTGCGGGCACCAATGGCGAGTACGACTGGATCGTGCAGGATCCGGAGAGGGATTTTGCCGCGTGGATGGCGCAGTTCGACACGTTCCTGATCGGGCGGAAGACATCCGACGCCTGGGTCCGCGTAAAGCAGGAGAAGCCGACGAAGGGAATTGAATATGTGGTGTTCTCGCGGACGCTCGCGGCTGAGGGTTACCCTCTGGTGCGGGTGGAGAGGGATTCCGTTGCTGCCGGCTCCGGCGGACCGGACTCGTTTGAAGCTGATGACGCAGCGGGTGTACGAGAAAACGGGGACGGTGCGGGTGGAGTACGAGGTTGTGCGGTGATGAGGTGCGATCCCCGGAGAATCAGGCTACCAGGGTTGCGTGAGCAGCGATGACCTGCCAGGCTCCTTGTGTGGAGAGAGCCCAGACGCGTGTGAAGCGAAAATCTCCGTTGGCAGGATGGCCGTCATAAGCGCCGGAGATCTGCATCCTCACTGAAACGATCGCGACATTCTCATACATACGAAGATGCTGCTGGGATGGCTGCAGCTTCTCGATCCTGAGCAGGCCGGAACGATGAGAGGCGAGATCATCTTCTTTGCCGAGCAATTGACCCAGGTGATTGGTGAAGATCAGGTCGGGAGAAAGCAGATCGTTCAGAGCGTCGATGTCGGAAGTGAGCATCGCGGCCCGAAGGCGATCTTCCGCATCGAGTATCTGAGCTTCATGGTTCTGAGGCATGAGCCGTTGTAGCTGACTATGCTGGGTTTTTCCAGCCGGCAGCCATGCGCTCTTTCAAAATGCAGTGGTCCTGGACGACTTTGGTGCCGGCGGCTTCGGCCCGACCCGCGGCTTCGTCGTGCACCACCCCTTCCTGCAGCCACAGGTAAGGAATCTTCAGGCGGATGACGTCTTTAACGATGGCGGGGACGTGTTCGGGAGCGCGGAAGACGTTGACGAGGTCGATTTCGGTCCCTTCCTTTTTGAGAGCGGCGACGGCGGCGTCGAGATCGGGGTACGCTTTTTCGCCAAGAGAGCTTTCGATCTGCGGGTTGACAGGGATGATACGGTATCCCTGATTCTGCATAAATCGCGACACACCGAAACTGGCGCGGCCTTCGCGGTTGGTCAGGCCGACGACGGCAATGGTGTGCACTTTGTCGAGAATTTCGGCAATGGTCTGGGGTTCGTTCATGGATATTCGTTGGATACCTGCGGCCGCTGGTTGATCCTGATGATTGACTTATTTAAGTCACAATACCATAATCGATCTGTGAAAGCCGCTACCGTCCGCACATCGATCGACATCCCTCGAGATCTGCACCGCAAAATCCATGAGGCCGCGGCTCGAAAGGGCTGTTCTGCGCGCAAGCTCATCCTGAACGGCATCGAGCGGGTTGTCGAAGAGACGAGTACTGCTCAGCCTCGCCGGCGGCTTCGCCTGGAGCGAGGGCTGATTCGGCCAGCGGGTCGCCGCATCGATCTAACTAACGATCAAATTTATGATCTCATTGAGTTTCCCTGATCTAAATGTCTGGCTTGCGCTGGCTGCGCCTGACCACGTTCACGCAGCAATTGCGCGCAACTGGTGGAACAAGGAAGAGGGACGGATCGCGTTCTCCCGATTTACTCAATTAGGCTTCCTGCGACTGATGACAACGGCTGCGGCCATGGATGGGAGACCTCTGTCTGTTAATGAAGCGTGGCGAATTCATGATCGCTTCTACGACGACGATCGCGTGGCATTCATTGCCGAACCGCTGGAGGTGGAGACCCGTTTCCGGAAGAACGCTTCCAGCCGAACAGCGTCGCCGAAACTGTGGTCCGACGCGTGGCTGTTAGCAGTGGCCGAAGCGGCAGCAGGGACGGTAGTAACGTTTGACCGGGCTCTGGGGGCACGAGGCGCGCATTGCCTGTTGTCATCGCGTTGAAAGGGGGACATTCCGGGCCACGCGCCAAAAGGCAAATTTCAACACCGTCCTATCGTCAATAATTCACGATCTTGGCGAAGCTCTGCGGGTCGAGGCTGGCTCCGCCTACTAAGGCACCGTCGATTTCTTCTTCGTTCATCAATGCTGTGGCGTTGTCGGGTTTGACGCTGCCTCCATAAAGGATGCGGAGATTGGCTGCAGTCTCCGCTCCAAGCAGATTCGCTACTTCCTTACGGATGACGCTGTGGGCTTCGGCGGCGAGCTGCGGGGTTGCAGTTTTGCCGGTTCCGATGGCCCAGACGGGTTCGTAGGCGATGACGATGGGAACCGCTTCGCTCGCGGTGATGCCAGCGAGGACGCCGCGCGTCTGGCGCAGGAGGACTTCTTCGGTTTTGCCAGCTTCGCGCTCCGCGAGGACTTCGCCGACGCAGACGATGGGGATGAGCTGGTGCTGCAGGGCGGTCTTGAGCTTCTTATTAATGATTTCGTCAGTCTCCGCGAAATACTGGCGGCGCTCGGAGTGTCCAAGAATGACGTGGGTGGCGCCGAGGGCTTTGAGCATGAGCGGGGAGGTTTCGCCGGTGAATGCACCCTCGTCGGCGAAGTGCATGTTCTGCGCGCCGACGGCGACGCCGGAGCCGGTAGCGGCGGCGATGACCACAGAAATGGAGGTGAAGGAGGGGCAAACGACGATCTCGTCGCGGCCGTGATTGGCGACGAGGGGCAGGAAGAGCTTCATGAATTCCTGGGACTGGACGGGGGTTTTGTACATCTTCCAGTTGGCGGCGATGAGCGGCTTACGCGGCATAGGCTGTGTGGCTCCTCAGGGTGATTGTAGAAGAGGGAAGTGGGGAATATGGTGATGCTCGACACAGGCAAGAGCCAAGAGATAACAGCGAGCGAAAGGCCACCGTAAGGCGAGGGCTAAGATGGTTAGCGATGAGGCTGTTAGCGATGAAGCGGCCTGCTGCAGCGGCTGTTTTCGGGGCGACGGGGTGGTTCGTGTATCGTGAGTTTGGTTCGATTTCCCAGGTGATGATGACGGCGACAGCAGCGGCTTTGACCAGCACCGGGCGGGTGCGCAGCAGCAATGAAGATGCATTTGGGTATGAGGCGGAGCACGGCATTTATGTCGTGTGCGACGGCATGGGTGGCGCGGCGGGCGGCGAAGTCGCGAGCCGGATGACAGTGGATACAGTTCTGCGGCGCATGACAGCCGCGGATGGCGCGGATTTTGAGAAGGATTCGGGGCAGGCGTCAGAGCACGGGTCGGGGCAACAGGCCAGACGCGAGCGGCTGCACGAGGCGATCGCGGAGGCCAACCAGGCTGTGCAGGAAAGGTCGGAGCGCGAGCCGGGTCTGTATGGGATGGGGACGACGCTGGTGGCGCTGCTGCTCGGGACGGATTCCGAATCAGATTCCGGATCGGGGCTTGAATCGGGGAGGGCGCTCGTTGCGCATGCCGGGGACAGCCGGTGCTATTTGTATCGCGGGGGCAAGCTGTCGCGCATCACGCACGATCATTCGCTGGTGGATGAACAGATGCGCCTGGGCACGATGACGCCCGAGGAGGCGGAGCGCTCGCCGTTTCGCAGCGTGATTACGCGGGCGGTCGGGACACAGAAATCCGTGACCGAAGACCAAGTGGAGATCGAGATCGAAAAGGGCGACGTGTTCCTGCTTTGCACCGATGGGCTGACGCGAGAGGTGCACGACGCGCGCGTAGCCGAGATTCTGGCGGCGGGGCCCGATCTCGAAGGGACGGCGAAAAGTTTGGTGGATACGGCCAACGAAGCAGGCGGGCGGGATAACGTTACGGCACTGCTGGTGCGGATCGAGTAGCGGGCAGCAGCGGTAGCCGCGAAACCCAGCGAGCACGCTTGCCGGGTTTGCCGACCGCTCGGGAGGTCCTTCGACTGCGGATGGCTCGCGAACGCGAACCATTGTTCGCTCAGGATGACGGAATGGATAGGCAGTGACAGAGATCAGAATCGTCGGCGTGATCGGCGCGGGGACGATGGGCAACGGTATTGCTCATGTGTTTGCGCGGAGTGGACTGCGTGTGCTGCTGTGCGAGGTGGAGCTCCGGCTCCTTGATCGGGGCCTCGAGACGATCCTGAAAAACCTGGGACGCGAGGCGGAGAAGGGGAAGATTTCGCTCGATGAGGTCGACGACGCGCTCAAGCGGATTGAGGGGACGCTGGATCGCGGCGCGCTGGCCGATGCGGATTTCGTGATTGAGGCGGCGACGGAGCGGTTTGAGGTGAAGAAGACGATCTTCCAGGAGCTGGACAAGATCGCACGGCCGAAGGTCATTCTGGCGTCGAACACCTCGTCCATCTCGATTACGAAGCTGGCAGCGCAAACGGGCCGGCCCGACCGCGTGATCGGCATGCACTTCTTCAATCCCGTGCCGGTGATGAAGATGGTGGAGGTAATTCGCGGCTTACAAACATCGCAGGAAACCTACGAGACTGTGGCGACGCTGGCGGAAAAACTGGGCAAGACGGCCGTCGAGGTGAACGACGCGCCGGGGTTCGTGTCGAACCGCGTGCTGATGCCGCTGCTGAACGAGGCCATGTACGCGGTGATGGAGGGCGTTGCGACCGCGGATGCTGTCGATGAGGTGTTCCGGCTGGGGATGGCTCATCCGATGGGGCCGCTGACGCTGGCGGATTTCATCGGCCTCGATGTATGCCTCGACATTATGCGCGTGCTGCATGAGGGGCTGGGGGATCCCAAGTATCGGCCCTGCCCGTTGCTGGTGCGGATGGTGGATGCCGGATGGCTGGGACGGAAGTCGGGGCGAGGGTTTTATACGTATTGACACTATTGTCCCGCTGCGGGAATTGTCAGTCAGCAGCCACTATCAATGGTACCTGGCGAGAGACCTGCCGCGATGAATGGTACGACCCTTCCACATCGATCCGGCGTATCCTCGCAATATGGTGCGGATGACTGTGCTGGCCAGCGGTTCAAGAGGCAACAGCACGGTCGTCTCCAGCTCGACGACGCGCATTCTGGTCGACGCCGGCCTCTCATGCCGCGAGTTGATGAAGCGCATGAAGGCTGCTGGTGAGGATCCCTCGGCCCTCGACGCCATTCTGATCACCCACGAACATCAGGACCACGTGCAGGGCATGGCGGTGACCGCTCGCAAGCTGGGGATTCCGGTGTATCTGACCGAGCCGACGCATCGGGCCTGGGTACGGTGGATGACACCGCAGAAGCGGATTACGTATGCGGAGTGGCTGGAGAAGCGCAGGCAGGAAGTAGCCGCGAGCAGGCAAAAGACAGCAGAAGAGCAGGAGGCAGTCCACAGGGAACCCGGGGCAGAAGGGCAAAGCGCTCGCTGCTCAGCCGATCTGACCAGCGAGCCGGATGAGGAAGAAAAGGCGGCGGCCGAAGAGGTTCTGAGCGAGCCGGAGCGGGACCCCACTTCCCTGCCCTGCGTTGAGTGTTTCCGCTCGGGCAGCGGGTTCAGAATTGGGGACATTGCGGTTACGCCTTTTACAATCCCCCATGATGCGGCCGATCCGGTGGGGTTTGTTTTTGAGGCGGACGGCGTGCGCATAGCAATTGCGACCGACCTCGGCTATATGCCATCTAACGTCAATATGCACCTGCGGCGCTGCGATGTGCTGATGCTCGAATCCAATCACGATGTGGACATGCTGCGGGACGGGCCTTATCCATGGTCGGTGAAGCAGCGCGTGATGTCGCGCGTGGGTCATCTGTCAAATGACGCGGCTGCGGACTTTCTGGCGAAGGGCTACGACGGCGAGGCCGCATATGTGGTGCTCGCGCATCTGTCGGAAAACAATAATCTCCCGGAGCTGGCGCGCATCTCCGCGGAGCGGGCCCTGCGGGACAGGATGAGTCTGCTGGCTAATCACCTGATGCTGGCAGAGCAGGATCGGCCCCTCGAAGCTATTGTTCTGAAATAAACAGGGTTAGTCTATAATCAATGCAGAGCCGCCCTGCATTGGATTCTCACCTCTGGGCTGTCGGGCCGGGCTTGGCTGGGTGAGGGGAAAATGAGGACCTGAAACGATGAGCACCTGCACCGATTCGGTCGTCGGGGATATATTATCCGGTTGGCGTTATGACATTTCGGGGATTTCGCCCGAGATGCGCACCGATTACGAGGAGCATCTGGCGACGTGTGCGTTCTGCCGGTCTCGGCAGCGGATGCACCGCACCATCGATGTTGCCTTAATCAGCCTGAGCACATTGTGCATTGCCGCGTTTCTGCTGGCGCTGGCGATCATCCACCATGTGGAACCGCTGCGGACAGCCGCCGTCGTGATGCATCTTGAACATAGGGCGGTGGTGTTTACCCTGCAAGCCGCAGCGATCCTGGGTCTGCTGGCCTCTTTGGCAGCGTGGATCCTGGTGGCGATCGCAACCCCCGCGCCGGTGTACCTGACGGGCGTGGCGATCGAACAGGCGCGCGTGCTCCAGGACCGGCTTCCTGAGGATTTGCGCAGCCGTTTGCGGGCGTAGCGGAGCGCAGGATCTCGATTCAGGGCCGACGAATCTCCCTTTAAAGACAAGTCAGAATCTGGTTGTGTGCCCGGTTTCGGATTCCGTTCGGATTTCCGTGCTCTGCCGGGAGCGGTTCGCTGCCCGGCTGGTTACCAGCGGGTGAGTCCCGTGATCCAAGTCACATTCAGCGTGACCGCGGCTCTGCGACCATTCTCATTGCACGGAATCAGGTAAGCAGAGAGGAGCCGAATATGTTGATCTCCATCGATGCGATGCGGTATGGCGCGGGGTACGATGCAGCAGGCCACTGGCATGAGGGGAGAGCGGATTCTCGCTCGGCGGCCGAGTTAGAGGAAGATGAGAAACTGATCGCTCCTGCGCGTGGAGCGGTTTGCGGGATACTGCTGAGCGGCATCCTGTGGGTTGGGTTGGTCGCGGCGGTGCGAGGCCTGCTGGCGCTGATACGTTAGTTTCGTTTGAGACAGGAAGGGCGCCAATGCGGCGCCCTTGTTGTTTGCGGCAGAAATGGGGGAGGGCTGGGTTGCGGCTAGCGGACGCTCTTTTCGCTGACCGGGGGAGTGGGGAGGGGCGGCTGCTCATCCTTGGCTTCGATGACGCTGTCGTCTGTGGTGGGGCGGCCGTTGCAGTCACTTTTGGCGCCGAGGGAGTTTTTGCTGCCCGCCGGGGCGTTGCGATCGGTGGTGACGGAACAGGCGCCGGGTTCGGGCGTCGCAGTAGCGGCATTGGGTGTTTCGGTGCGGGTTGGGGTCATGGGGCTCCTCTTCCTGTCTGAACAAGTTGGATGCAAGGAAGGGGCGCTGGAGGAGAGATGCGGTTTGTTATACTTGCTGAGGTTGATGGTTGAGTGTGGCGTGTTTGCTGCCGCAATTCCACAACTCCTCTCCTAGCTGGATCCCTCCGGCGGCCAGGTAGCTCAGTGGTAGAGCGCGGCCCTGAAAAGGCCGGCGTCGGCGGTTCGATCCCGTCCCTGGCCACCATCCCGTAACTTCGATGTCGCGGTGTTTTCGCATCGGTCGAACCCACGCGCGAGTGGTTGCTGAATGCTCCACTTGCTCCTGCCGGTGCAAATGCGAGGCAGCCGCCGAAGGAAGTTACACCCGCTCGACATTTCCGTGACAACAGTGCCAGGCCGGCGCACCTACGCTGGCTCTGCCCGCCATTGCTGCGTCTCACTTGCGCTCGGGCGAAGGAGCACACCTATGGAAAACCACGCAACATCCCGCCGAGTCCGCTTGCTGGGGCTCATATTGTTGATGACTGCAGTCGTCGGTGTTCGCGCGTATGCCGCCCCTCCCCCCAACATCGCTCAACTGCACCACATCTCCACTATCAGCAGCACTGTTCCCGCAAACGGCGATCAAAATCCCTACGGCGTCGCGCAGGTTCCGCTCACCAAAGGCCATCTGGTTACCGGCCGGTTTCTCATCAGCAATTTCAATGACGCTGCGAATGCTCAGGGAACTGGAACTACCATCGTTCAGATCGCCCCCGATGGCGCGTTCAGCCAGTTTGCCGAAATCGATCCGGCGAAAGTCTCCTGCCCTGGTGGCATTGGATTGACGACCGCGCTGGTCGCCCTGCGCAGCGGATACGTCGTTGTCGGCAGCCTGCCCACCGCCGGCGGTGCGTCATCCACCGCCGAAGCAGGTTGTCTTATCGTCCTCGACAGCTGGGGCAACGTCGTCGAGACCTTCAGCGGTTACGGCATCAACGGCCCGTGGGATATGACCGCACTCGATCTCGACGGCTTCGCTGTACTGTTCGTCACCAATGTTCTCGACGGAACCGTCGCCGCCAACGGCGATGTTGTGAATCGCGGCACAGTGCTCCGCTTGCTGCTCGATTTCCCTGAAGGCCGCGCGCCGCGATTGCTCGACTCCACCGTGATCGCTTACGGTTTTCCGCAGCGCACTGACCCGAACGCGCTGGTCATCGGCGCCACAGGTGTAGCCTTCGACCCTGCCCCGGGCGTCCTCTACGTCGCAGATACCCTGAATAACCGCGTCGCCGCGATTCGCGATGCGCTCTTCCGCTTCCGCCCCGCCGGCATTGGCGAAACCGTCTCTGAGGGTGGAGCGCTCAATGGCCCGCTCGGGCTCGCGCTCACGCCCGACGACCGGCTGATCGCAGCCAATGGCGACGACGGCAACCTCGTCGAGATTGATCCGTTCACAGGCCGGCAGATTGCTACCAACCTTGTCGACAGTTCCGGCGGTCCGCCTCAGGGCGCAGGCGCACTCTTCGGTCTGCTCGCAGTGCCAGGAGGCGTTTACTTCGTCGACGACGCGACGAACACCTTCAACCTTCTCCACTGATCCGCACCCCACGCGCCGCCGGGGGCAGATGTCCGCAGCCCTCCCCGTCCCCGACGGCGCTTGGCCCGCGGCCAGCAAGCAGCTTCTCGGGGCGCTGCGCCTCACTCGGATGTCTCGAGCGAGACGCAGCGCATTTTTTTCCTGAAGAATGACAAACGAGTGACAAGCCGGTAACAACAGATGCGGACCGGCTTCCTTATGCTTCAAAGCGTTCGCCTCCCCCAGACCTCTGCGCAAGAGGAGGAATCTCGCCGCATTTTCGGGCCAATGAGCACTTTTTGGTCTGCCGGATGCCCGCGTGAACGTGCCACGATGGGCATCCGGGTCTTTCCCCTCCCCCAATTGCACCCCGCGATACACTTGTGGTTCACCTCGTCTCCGGGGAAATTGACAGACAATGTCCCAGACTCGCCGTGCATGTGTCGTTTTACCAATACTGGCCTGTGTTCTCTTCTGTTGCGTTGTTCAGCTGACCGCCCAGTCCGTTGCGCCCGCTGAGGCGCGGGCGGCGCGCGCGTTTGACGAAGCCAGAAAACAAGGCCCGGCGGCGCTGCGCGCGTTTCTCTACCGAATGCCGAAGGGCGGCGATCTGCACAATCATCTGGGCGGCGCGGTGTATGCCGAGACTTTTATCCGCGAGGCTGGCGAGGATGGAATCTGTGTGGATGCGGCGACGCTGCGAATGGACGCGAAAAACCACGCCCCGACTTGCCCCCCGCCCGAAAGCCCAGCCAAAGACGTGCCGGCTAACCAACACCTTTACGACGCACTGATCGACGCGTTCTCAATGCGCACCTTTGTGCCGGTGACCGGAGAGTCGGGGCACGACCACTTTTTCGATACGTTTGGCCGGTTTGGCGACGATAAGCTGTTCGCCGGCGAGTGGATCGACGAGGTTGCATCGCGGGCGGCGGCCCAGAACGAACAGTATCTGGAACTGATGCAGACCCCGTCGTTCGCAGGCGCTGCTGCCGCGGCGGAGAAGTTGGGATGGAGCGACGATCTGGCCCAGTTGACGGACAATCTGCTGGCCGACGACGGGTTTCGCTCTAATGTAAAAACCGCAAGTGGGGAATTTGAGACGGCGCTGCGCAGCCGCGCCGGTATTGAACATTGCGGTGAACCGGAGGCCAAACCAGGCTGCAGCATGACAGTGCGATTTCTGTATCAGGTGCTGAGAGGATTTCCGCCCGAGGTGGTGTTCGCGCAGACACTGCTCGGTTTCGAAGTTGCTTCTGCTGATCCCGATGTGGTGGGAATTAATTTTGTAATGCCCGAAGACGGGTATATTTCCATGCGGGACTACGCGCTGCAGATGCACATGCTGGATTACCTGCACGGGCGCTATCCGACGGCGCACATTACGCTGCACGCGGGTGAGCTGAGTGAGGGCATGGTGCCGCCGGATGGGCTGAAGTTTCATATCCGGATGGCCGTCGAGCTGGGTCACGCGGAGCGCATCGGACATGGAGTGGATGTGATTTACGAAGACCAGCCCGGGGAGCTGATGAAGGAGATGGCAGAGCGGCACACGATGGTGGAAGTGAACCTGACGAGCAACGACGTGATCCTGAATGTGAAAGGAAATGAGCACCCGTTCATGCCGTATCGGAAGGCGGGGGTGCCGGTGGCGCTGTCGACGGACGATGCGGGCGTCTCGCGCATCGACCTGACCCATGAATTTGTTCGCGCCGCTGATACGTATCCGCTCAGCTATCACGATCTGAAGCTGATGGTGCGCACATCGATCGAGCACAGCTTCCTGTCGGGGGCGAGCGTTTGGGAGAGGGTGACGCCGGAGAAGCTGGAGACGCCGGTAACCGCATGCCGGGGACAGCTGGGCGCGGGGAAACCAACCGGGACGTGCGCGGCGCTGCTGCAGTCGAGCGAAAAGGCGCAGCAGGAGCTGGAACTGGAGCGGCGGTTCCGCACTTTTGAGGCCAGCTACTGAGCAGGATTCTGACTGAAACTCTGATCGAGACTCGGAACGAAATTCTGAAGGCGCGATGAGAATCGTCTTTTCGACGTATGGCACATTCGGCGATGTGAACCCGCTCATCGCTCTGTCGCTGGAGCTGAAGCGGCGCGGGCACACACCCGTGCTGGCGGTTCCCGAGATGTTTCGCGCAAAGATCGAGCCGCTGGGGATCGGGTTTGCGAGGGTGCGGCCCGATCAGGACCCGAACGACACGCGGCTGATCGCGATGATCTACGACATCAAGCATGGGACGGAGACCGGACTGCGCAAATTTCTTTTTCCTGCTCTGCGCGAGAGTTATGACGATTTGTTGGCCGCTGTGCAGGCCGAAGGCGGCGCGGACCTGCTGGTGACCGGGGAGCTGGCGTATGCGGGGCCGATGGTCGCGGAGAAGACCGGCATTCCGTGGGCTTCGTACGCGCTGGCGCCGTTTTCTTTTTTTTCCGCGTACGATCCGCCGGTGCTGCCCCCCTATCCCACGCTGGCGCGAGTGCAGGAGATGGTGCCCGCATTTGGCCATGTGGTGGCGCGCGTGGCTCGGTTTGTCACGCGGAAATGGCCGGAGCCGGTCTACGCGCTCCGACGCGAACTGGGGCTGCCCCCGGGTAAGGATCCGATTTTCGACGCCAAGCATTCGGAGAGCCTGGCACTTGCGCTGTTTTCTTCAGTGATGGGCGCCCCGCAACCCGACTGGCCTCGATCGGCGAAGATCACCGGTTTCGCGTTTTACGACGGGACCGGCGACGAGGGACGGCTGCCCCCGGAACTGGCGGCGTTTCTTGAATCGGGACTGCCGCCGCTGATATTTACGCTGGGTTCGGCGGCCGTGATGCACGCCGGCGATTTTTATGAACAGAGCGCGGAGGCGGCGGAGCTTCTGGGCCAGCGTGCGGTACTGCTGATCGGTGCGGACGATCGGAATCTGCCAAAGCGCAAGTTGCCGGATACGATTTGCGTGACGCGCTACGCGCCTTATTCACAGATTTTTCCGCGGGCGTCGGTGATCATCCACCAGGCGGGCATCGGTACAACCGCCCAGGCCCTGCGTGCGGGGCGGCCGATGCTGGTGATGCCGTATAGCCACGATCAGCCGGACAATGCCCGGCGGGTGCGGCGGCTGGGGGTTGCCGAGGTGCTGGGGCGGAAACAGTACCGGGCAAAAGAAGCGGCGCGGCTGATCTGGCAGCTGCTTTCGGACAACGCTTATGCGGCGCGTGCGACCGCGGTGGCAGCAAAGATCGCGGCGGAGAACGGGGCCGTAGCCGCCTGCGACGCGCTGGAAGCAATGCCAAAGCGGCGTTAACTCGCCTATCTGTCTGCCCAAACCGCCGCATGGACGGTGTTCCCATCGAGATAGAAAGTAGAAAGGCCCAGCATATCGCTGCGGTAGGTGAGGACGTGCGCGGCCTGAAGCTGCTCGAGCACTTCGTAGCGAGGGTGACCGTAGAAATTTCTTCTTCCCACGGAAATTGCTGCCCACGAGGGTGAGACGGCTGCGAGGAAGTCGGGTGTGGTCGAGGTTCGGCTGCCGTGATGTCCGACTTTGAGGAAGTCGGA
>PMSS01000184.1 GCA_003167515.1 Acidobacterium sp.
GCTGGATGGGCGACGACTGGTTTCACTACGGCGCATTTCGCCAGCCTAACATCGACTATGTGCTGGGTCAGACTTCCTTACGCGGAGAGGAAGTAAGTGTGCCACACGAGGGCCGCGACGACTACACCAACTACCTCCGAGCCGGCTCTGCTGATGCGTTTGCGAAAGCGGAAGGAATGGACCAACTGCCCTATTGGCATGTGATCGTAGACCACCCCGCATATGACGGATTCTGGCAGCGCCAGGCGTTAGACAAGCTGATTGCGCAACGAACTCTCACCGTCCCCACGATGTGGGAACAGGGCCTGTGGGACCAGGAAGATATGTGGGGTGCGATCCACAGCTATCGCGCTCTCAAGCCACCGGCACACCGGCAAACATGAATTACCTGGTGATGGGCCCCTGGTTCCACAGTCAGGTAAATCGCGAGGGCCGCGCGCTGGGGCCGCTGGTCTGGGCCACCGACACCGCCGCGCAGTGGCGTCGCGAGGTGCTGCTGCCATTCTTCAATCAGTACCTGAAGCCAGGCGCGCTCATCGCGCCCACACCCGCGGTCTTCATCTACGACATCGGCATCGACCGTTGGGATCGTCCGGCGGTATTTCCCGCCAGCTGCGAGAAAGGATGTCCGACGGAGTCGAAGCCGCTGTATCTCGAAGCCGACGGCCAGTTATCGTTTGAAGCTCCGCCATCGGCTGGTGCGAAATTTGACGAGTATATTTCCGATCCCGCCAAGCCCGTCCCGTATCGCCCCCGGCGTAGATCCAGCGGACGGTATGGGCTGGCGCACCTGGCTGGTCACCGACCAGAGATTTGTGGACGGACGCCCAGATGTACTCACCTACGAGACGGAGCCCCTGAAGGAACCGATGAAGCTGTCGGGAGAAGTAATGGTTCACCTCATCGCATCAACCAGCGGGACGGACTCCGACTGGGTCGTCAAGCTGATCGATGTGCAGCCGGATCGCGTGGCGCCGCCGGTGGAGATGAGCGGGTACGAACTGCCGATCGCGACCGACATCTTTCGCGGCCGCTACCGCACGAGTTTCGAGCATCCTGAGACGATCAAGCCGAACGAACCGCTGGCCTATGTCTTTGCGCTCCCCATGGTCAATCACACCTTCCTTCCCGGACACCGGATAATGGTGCAGGTGCAGTCGACTCTTTTCCCGCTCTACGATCGCAACCCGCAGCGCTATGTGCCGAACATTTTCGAGGCCCAGCCGCAGGATTACGAGAAGGCCACGCAGCGGATCTGGCACACGCCTGGTGAGGCGAGTTACATCAGTCTGCCCGTCGTGCGGGTAACCGGTCATTAGTGGTCTTCAGTACGAACACAAAACACGAGTGGCAGACCCGGACGGGCCGTCGGTTTGATGGCCCGGCGCGAGGAGATTTCGGAAATTCTAGTCCCCCGTGCCCGAGAGAGAAATACTCTGCGGGCTGTTTTTGGCGTTGGTGGTAATCACCAGACTTCCCTTCAGCGGACTCTTAGTGAGCGGTTTAAAGGTGACAGTGATCGTGCAGGTCGCCTTTGGCGCCAGGGAACTCGGGCAGGTTGTTGCCTTGAAGGCGCCGGAATCTGCACCCGCGATGGCGACGCTGGTGATGGACAGCGCGGTACCGCCCGCACTTGTCAGTGTGACCGTCTTCGTCGGGGCACCGGAGTTCGCCTTGACGCTTCCGAAGTTCAGGCTGGTTGCGCTCAACGAAGCGACTGGATCGATGACCATGGCGGAGAGAGACACCGTTTGCGGACTGCCAGCCACATTGTCCTTGATCATCAGTGTCGCGTTCTGAGTGTTGTAGAACGGTCCGGCGATAAAGGTGACGGTCATGGTGCAGCTCTTGCCTGCCGCCAGAGAAGTCGGGCAGAGATTGACGGTGATGAACTCGTCGGAG
This sequence comes from Acidobacterium sp., assembly GCA_003167515.1. Classification (GTDB taxonomy): domain Bacteria; phylum Acidobacteriota; class Terriglobia; order Terriglobales; family Acidobacteriaceae; genus Palsa-343. Next base: position 1,903 of record PMSS01000184.1, read on the forward strand.
TTACCCCCCTGCACGATGGCGATGAGAGGATCGCCGCTGAAGATCATCGCGGCATCGCCGGTGTTGGTGATGGTGAACGACTTCGTAAGGATGGAACCCAGGTAGATGGCGTTGCCAAAGTTGTAGCTGGTCGGTGAAACGGTCGCCAACGGGACGGCGGTAACAACAGTCGCCTGGCTGACAGAAGTTGCAGGTAAATAATTGGAGTTACCACCCTGGCTTCCAGTCACCTTAATTGTGCCCGCCCCGGAGATGGTGAGGGTTGGCGCGGACGAAGTTCCGGTGATGCTTGCCGGTCCGCTGACCACGATGTAGGTTATCGGGAGCCCGGAAGATGCGTTGGCTGGGAGAGCAATCGGGGCTACGCCATAGTTGACCCCGGCGGGCAGAGTGAAACTAATCGTCTGGCTCGCCTGGCTGATGATCACCGAACCGGGGGCATAGGCGAACGCATAGTTCGTGGGAGCCGTACCGCCGGAGCAACTGCTGACGCCTGTGTGAGTACCCGCTGGCGTCGTGCTCGTCACTCCTGGCGTGCAGCTCGGAGCACCGGTCACCGTCACCGTCCCATTCACAAACCCGGAGTAGCCGGGCGTCAGGGAAGGGACCGCTCCGCCGTAGGTCATCGTCGCCGGGTTGGGGCTGGGCTTCACCGTCAGCGTTGCTGGGCCCACCGTCACCAAGCCTGTAACATAGCTGAACACGTAGTTGGCCGGAGCCGTACCGCCGCTGCAGCTGCTGGCGGTCGGGTAAGGCCCCGCAGGTGTCGTGCTCGTTACTCCTGGTGTGCAACTCGGAGGAACAGTCACTGCAACCGTCCCATTCACGTACCCGGAGTAGCTGGGCGTCAGAGAAGGCACGGCTCCGCCGTAAGTCATCATGGCCGAGCTCGGATAGGGCGTCACCGTCAGCGTGGCCGGACTCACGGTAACCGACCCAGGGAGATAACTAAATACGTAATTCGCCGGAGCCGTACCGCCGGAGCAACTGCTGGCGGTCGGGTAAGTATTGGCGGCCGTCGTGCTGCTGATTCCCGTTATCGTGCAGGTCGGAGCGCCCGGCACCGCAACCGTTCCATTCACAAACCCTGAGTAACTGGGGGATGGGGTTGGTACGGTTCCACCATAGGTCATCGTAACCGGGTTCGGTGTCACCGTCAGCGTGGCTGCATTCACGATATAGGGCGCCGTGGCGAAGGCCGAGTTATACGCGCCGGTGTTCGCCGGGGCAGGAGTAAACGTCGCGGTGATGGTATAGCTGCCCACCGAAAGAATCGTGCCCGTGCCGATTGTAGTCATGGCGTTATTCATCGTGGCCGTGTAGCTGATGGTTCCGGCGCCCGAAGGAAGAGCTACCGAAGCATCCAGCACACCGGAGCCAATCGCCGTGCCATAGGTCTGCGAGCCCGACGAAGGATTGAAGGTGACCACCGGCGTAATAGTAGAAGGAGCGACGGTGATAGCCTGGCCTGGGCTGCTGCTGCTGGCGTGGTTAGGATCGCCGTTGTAAGTGGCGTAGAGCGTAAGAGGCGCGGTCGAGTCAGGCGATGAGTAACTGCTGCAAGTGGCTACGGTCTGGAGCGTGATGTTCCCAGGAACGAGCGTGACCGGCCCGCAGACCGTATTGCCCATGGTAACGGGCAAACCGTTGCTGAAGGTGACGGTGCCGGCGGGCGCGCCGAACTGTGCGGTAGTAGCGCTGACGGTGGCCGTGAGCGAGTCGACCTGATTCTCCGTCGGGTTATCGTTCGTCACCCCCAGCGTGGTTGTCGTACCGGGAGCAATCGTGGTTGACGTAACGATGAAGTCGGAGAAACTTTGCGTCTTGCCGGTCGACGAGCCATCCAAATTGCCCGACATATAGCCAGTAAAGATGTTTTGAAGGTTGAGGGAAGTTACGAATTCGGGATTTCCGAAACCGTTGTAGGGGGGAACCGCAGTGGGCGCGCCGCTGTAGTCGAAAGAACTGGGAGTAGCGTTGCTCACCGCGACCGGACCGTACTGGACCAGGGTAGGAACGTTGTTTACCGTCACAACCTGATCGATGTAGACCGGCCTCTGTCCGTCCGTGACCGCGCACTCGCCCTGACAGTTGACGAAGCTGGACGTGCCTCCGTTGTTGGATTGGATGGGGCTGTAAAGCGGATCGCCCTGCAGGAATCCTGGCGATAGGGGTGTATTGGCGTTGTTATAGGACGAGTTCAACGTGATGCAGCTCGTGTTGTTGGGCTCCGTGGTGCATTCCGTCGCACCGCTGGGCGCAGGGCAGCTAATGGCGTTGCCGTTGTTGTCCTGGCAGGAGACGTTATAGAAAATGCAATAGGGGGAGCCCGTATTGTCCGTGCCCGTATCGTCATACTCCTGGCACTGCGAGCCGGCAAACGGGGTTCCCACCATCAGAGCGTCAAAAATGGACTGGGGGATTTGCGTGGCAATGACTGTCATGTTGGTGCCCGCGGGAACAACGTTGGGCGGATAGGTGAGGGAATAGTTGTGCGTGCCAAAGGAGAACGTGGTCGTCGAGGGACTGCTGGGGCTGGTGTTCACCGGCTCGGTCTGCTCGACCGGGGTGTGGGGGGTGAAGGTCCAGCCCGTGATCTCATGCTGCTCGAAGTAATCGCCGGTGCCGGAGGTAAAGCCAACATAGGCGGGTTCGATGGTATCGCCGATCAGGTTGATGTATTGCGTGATGTCGAAGGGGCCGGAGAAGATCGGCTGAGCACTGCTGACCGGAGTTACGGTGCCGGACTGAAACGTCGGATCGAGATACACATACAGGTAGTTGCCGGGCGTGTCGTTCGGACCGTTATAGACGACCACCACCTGATGGGTGTTGCCATCGGCCAGGGTCACAGACAGCGCCGGCACCTGGGAATTGGTGGGGTTGGAAATCAAAGTCGAAGTCGGGGTGGCGGCTATGGGGTTAGGAGCAGCGCCCAACGTCACCAGGCAATTCGTGCTGCCGAGATGGACGGGCGAATTGGGCAGCGGAGTATAGCCGTTGAGGCCGCAGCTCTGCAGGGCAATGTGGTTATCGTTTTGGGAACCCGAAATGTCGGTGGGATCCCAGTCGCCGGCTCCCATATTGTTGGCGTAAGTATCGAATTCGAGGGCAACGCTGTTATCGATGCCGGTGTATCCCATGCATCCACCACCACCGCCTACCACAGACGATCCGCCCTGTTGACTTTCAGAGCAGGTAAGGGTCGAGCCTTGGTAGGTCGGGAGGGTAATACTGCTGGCGCCCCCGTTTTGACCCTGACTTGTGGCCCCGTTGGAATTCTGAATTACGAAGGCGAAACCATCCGCCGTATATTCGCTGCCGGAGTTGGGCGTGATCTTGAACTGAAAATACGCGTTGAACCCGCCGTAGACGTTCTGGGGCACAGAGAACCACATGCTGGCCGCCTGGCCGCTCGCCGCAGGCGTCATCTGCAGCACCCATTGGCCACCGGAGTAGTTGGGATCGGAGATGTTGGGATCCTCAATAAAGCTGGGGGTCGAGGCGCTGCCCGCGGGGTTATTGAAGCAGAAGAGCAGGTTCGACGGATCTGACCCGCAGGGGTTCGGCTGCTGCGATCCGTTGGAAATAAAGCTGTAAGAATACTCGGCCGGATTCGCGGTCGCGGGGGCGTCGAAGGTGTAATAGCCAATTTGCTGTGCCGACGCGGGGAGAACCGTAAGACCAACAAGGGCGACACTACAGAGCGCGGCGTGCAGCAGACGCCGTTTGGATCCAAAAAATGTCATGTGTTCCTTCTGGAGCTGGCAAACGCAGGGCTCCGGGCACAAACGTGGCGCAAGGCCAATTCTCGGGCAACCCGGGGGAAGGGTTAGCTCATAAAGGGGAGCAAACTAGCGACCTGATACGGTGATCGTGGATGGATGATCAACCACCGTCGTCCTGGCCGTCAAGAAAATCCAGTGAAAGAATTGTTAAAAGAAGTACCAACTCCAGGACACATTACTCATAGTGCAAAACCGCGATCCAGGGAATGTCTTTGGTCACAAGAGTGCTGTGCGGACTCTTTCTGGAGGATGCAACGAGCCGGTCTACGCTTGGGGTAGGCCAGGCAAGCTTTGAATGGATCGGATGTGCCGCGCCCCCGCCCCGGCCGGATCGAGGCCGACGCCCCCACCAAGCCCCATTGCTCCATTCCCGGAATGTGCTTAGACTGAGTCATCTCTCACACTTTGCCCACGTCGGCAGTGAGCTGACGGACCCGTGTCGGTCTCGAAGACCCCACAGTTGGTTGTCAGCTGAGTTTCTCCCTCAAAGCGGAGTGGTCGCCTGCGTCGATCTGTCTATCGGAAACGGAGAACGTAGCCATGTCCCAAACTACAGAATCTCTGGATGCCAGACGTGTCCTTACTCTGGAAGAGATCGGCCAGCTGATGGAGGAGACCGGCCAGCCTGCCGAGACCCTCATGCGCGTGGTCGAGCTCATCGCGCATCACTTTCATACGGATGTCTGCTCCATCTATCTCCTCGAACCCGACCGCGCCAATCTCGTCCTCGCCGCCACCGTGGGCCTCAGCTCCTCCTGCATTGGCACGCTGCGCCTCGCTCTCCATGAAGGCCTCGCCGGCCTGGTCGCAGAACAGGTGCACCCCATCGCCGTAAGCCAGGTAAAGAACCATCCCCGCTTTAAGTACATCAAAGAGGCCGACGAGGACGCTTACCAGTCCTTCCTCGGCGTCCCCCTCATTGATCGCGGCGTCCTGCAGGGCGTCCTCGTCGTGCAGACCACCGACCCGCGCGACTTCCTCGAAGACGAGATTCGCATGCTCACCAACGCCGCCGCGCAGGTAGGGCCAACCGTAAGCGAGGCGCGCGCCCTCGCGCGCTTTATTGCACCCCTGCAGGAACGCCTCTGGAGCATCGCGCGCAACATCTGGTGGAGCTGGGACCAGGATTCCATCGCCCTTTTTCGCGACCTCAACCCCGGCCGCTGGACTGAGCTGAGCCACAATCCCGTTTCCCTCCTCAACGAGATGCCTCTCGCCAGGATCGAACAGCGCGCCGCCGAGCTGGCCCTCCACAGCCGCATCAACTACGCCTTTCGCCGCATGCGCGAATATATGCATGCCGACCAGACCTGGGGCGCCATCCACGCCGGCATCCTCCGTCCCCGTCCCGTCGCCTACTTTTCCGCAGAGTTCGGCCTGCACGAATCCCTGCCCATCTACTCCGGCGGACTCGGCGTTCTCGCCGGCGATCACATCAAGAGCGCATCCGATCTCGACATCCCACTCATCGGTATCGGCCTATTCTACGGGCAGGGCTACTTCCGCCAGTGGCTCGACGACCAGGGCTGGCAGCAGGAAGACTACCTCGATACCGACACCAGCCAGCTCCCCATGGAGCCCGCCATCGGCGTCAACGGCAAGGCCGTCACTATCGAGATCGCCACCCGCGGCAAGCCCATCCTCGCCAAAGTCTGGCGACTCAAAGTCGGCCGCTGCAATCTCTTTCTGCTCGACTCCGACATTGAAGGCAATACCCCCGAAGATCGCAATCTCACCTCCCGTCTTTACGGAGGCGATGAACGTATCCGCATCCGCCAGGAGCTGCTGCTGGGTGTGGGGGGCTTTCGCGCACTCAAAGCGATGGGCATCACCCCCGGCGTCCTCCATCTCAACGAGGGCCACAGCGGCTTCGCCATTCTGGAAGCGATCCGCACCCGAATGCACGAAGAAGGAATGAACTTCGCGAGTGCTGCCCCGCGCGTCAGTCGCGAAGTCGTCTTCACCACCCACACGCCCGTGCCCGCCGGGCATGATCGCTTCGATGCCGGCCTCATCGAGGAGCACCTCGGCCCCCTCGCCGATGAGCTCGGGATCTCCAGCGGTCAGCTCATGGCGCTCGGCCGCGAGGATGTTCACAATCCCTCGGAATCCTTCTGCATGACTGTGCTCGGATTAAAGCATTCCCGTCGCGCCAACGCCGTCTCTGCATTGCACGGCGATGCCTCGCGCCAGATGTGGACCGGCCTCTTCCCCGGTAAGGCCGAGGACGATGTCCCCATCGGCCACATCACCAACGGTGTGCACGTCCCTACCTGGCTCGCCCCGCAGATGGCCCGCCTCTACGACCGTCACCTCGGCTCAGACTGGCACGGCCACAGCGGCCGCGCCCACACCTGGGAGCGCATTGAAACCGTCGACGACGGCGAACTTTGGGAAACACACGTCGGCCTCAAACTCCGATTGCTCGAGTTTGTCCGCCGCCGTGCGATGGTACAGGCCGAACGTCGGGGCGAACCGCGCGATGCGGTGCTGCGCCTCGGCCGTGTTCTCAGTCCCGACGCGCTCACCATCGGTTTCGCCCGCAGATTCGCCACCTACAAACGCGCCAACCTCATCCTCACCGACATCGAGAAACTCACCTCGATGGTCAACGATCCCAAACGCCCCGTCCAGTTCGTCTTTGCCGGCAAAGCCCATCCCCACGACGAGCCCGGAAAGAAAGTTCTCCAGCAGATCGCCGAGCTCATGTACGACAGCGTTTTTGCCGACCGCTTCGTCTTCGTCGAGGACTACGACATTAACGTCGGACGCCACTTCGTCCAGGGCGTCGACGTCTGGCTCAATAATCCCCGCCGTCCCATGGAAGCCTCCGGCACCAGCGGACAAAAAGTCGTCCTCAATGGCGGCCTCAACCTTTCCGTCCTCGATGGCTGGTGGGCCGAAGCCTACGACGGCCTCAACGGCTTCGCGATTGGCACGGGCCGAACCCACGCCAACATGGACGTCCATGACAATCGCGATTGCGAGGACCTCTACCGCACCCTCCGCGATGAAGTTATTCCCCTCTACTATCAGCGCGACCACGACGGCCTGCCCCGCGGATGGATCAAGCGCATGAAGCGCACTATCCGCACTCTCGGCTGGCGCTTCAACGCCGACCGCATGGTCATGGATTACACCCTGAAATGCTACGTCCCAGCCGCAGGCGGAACCTCCAGCGATATGCGCGGAAAGTAGTCAGAACCCTCTACCGCACAAAACAGTCCAGGGGCGTCTCCCGTCGGGCGCCCTAAACGCAGAGCAATCAGGCAGCAGGTCCCACCGCCGCCGATGCAGCCTCCCCCGGACCCTGCGGAATCATCAGCACCGCAACCGCCGCACTCACAACGGAGAGCCCGGCGCAAATGATCGCCACGAGCCGGAATCCAACTACAAACGCCTGCTCGATCGACTGTGCAACAGCCGCTCGTGTCCCCGCGTCCAGTCCCGCCGGCGCCTTCAAGCCAGCGAACTGAATCTCGTTCGCCTGAATCTCCCTCAAAATGCGACCTGGCAGCGAAAGGTGCGTTAAGCTGCGCCCAAGCTCCCACCCAAAGCCCCTCACCATCACAATCCCCAGCACTGCGATGGCAAGCACCCCCGCCACCCGTGCTACAGCATTGTTGATGCCGGATGCGGCCCCGACCCGATCCTCACTCACTGAATTCATGACGACCGTAGTCAGCGGAGCCACAGTAATCGCCATGCCCAGCCCCAGAACCACCACCGCGGGAAAGAACGAAGTCCAGTAATTGCGACTGACCGACGGCACAGCGAACAGAACAAATCCTGACGCCGCCACCAGCGGTCCAATCGTCAGCGGCAGCCGTGCCCCGTACCGGGCGACCAGCCCCCCGGACCACCGCGACAGCAAAAAGATCAGCAGGATCAGCGGCAGCATAGCGGCACCCGTGGCCGTGGCGGAGTACTTCTGCACCTGGATCAGGTTCAACGGAAAAAGAAAAAAGAAAGTCCCTGTAGCTCCGTAAAGAAACAACGTCACCAGATTCGCGCCGGTAAAGCTCGAAGACCGAAACAGCGCCAGCGGAACCATCGGTGATCGCACACGACCTTCGACAAACAGAAACAGCAGGAGACAGCCGCACCCGGCAATCAGGCTGCTCCACACCAGAGAATTCCCCCACCCAAGGCTCTCTGATTCGATGAACCCGTACACCACGCCCCCTAATCCGAGGGTCGCCAACACTGCGCCACCCCAGTCGATCTCGCCTCCCCTGGCGGCGCGGCTCTCGGCGATATGTCGCAGCGAGATGACCACCACCAACGCAGCCAGCGGCAGATTGATAAAGAAGACCCACCGCCACGAAGCATGCTGGACCAGCCAGCCGCCCAGAACCGGCCCCAGCGCGGTCGTGATCGCGGTGAACCCCGACCATGTGCCAATCGCCTGACCTCGGCTCTTCTCGTCGAACGAAGTACTGATAATCGCCAGGCTGCCGGGCACCAGCAGCGCAGCCCCAACCCCCTGAATGCTCCTCGCAAGAATCAGGAGATGAATGTTCGAAGCGATCCCGCATCCTGCGGAAGCCAGCGCAAATATCGCCACACCCAACAAAAAAATCCGGCGCCGCCCAAACAAGTCGCCCAACGAGCCGCCCACCAGAATCAAAGCTCCCAGCAGCAGTCCATACGACTCAACTACCCATTGCACATCCACCACCGTCGCATGAAAGCTCGCTTCGAGCGCGGGCAGGGCCACATTGACGACCGTGCCGTCGATAAACGCCATGCTCGATCCGGCAATCGTCGCCGCCAGGATCCACGTCCTCGCTGCGGCCGCGCAGGGACTGCCGCCATCCCCCGACCGAATCACGGCCTCGTCCGAAGGCCCTCTCATGGCCAGATGCTACAAGATGGGACTCCCTTTATGACATCTGTCCTGGAATCGCGGGCCTGCTCGGGCATCTCGTCGCCCGTCTGAATTTACAGAACAGAGACCGTGCCCGCCGGAATCTTCCCGGCCGCGCCCCGCGCAGCCCCTCTCACCACCGGTACACAGTCAGGTTGTCCATATATACCGTCGACGACCCGCTCGCACCCAATCCATCCATCTGCACATTCGCCACCAGCGTCGGAGCCCACCCCAGCGCAAACGCCGAAGGAACCGTCACATTCAGATCCTGCTCGACATCGTCCAGCCACACCGACTGGTAGGTCACATTGCCCGCATCGTCGCGCGAATAAGCAACCTGCACATGATGCCAGGTATCGACACTCCAGTCCTGCAGATTGCAGGCAGCGCTCGAATGCAGCCACTGGTCTTTGGGGATCTCCGGCGTCCCCGCATTCGTCGTGTAATCCCACGTCTTCGTGTAGCCGTCGCATTGGAATCCGTAAAGCACCGTCTCCCCATTGGCCATGACCTGATTCACGTCCATCTCCAGATTGGCCACGTCGCTCACGGAAGCGCCGAAATACACCCACGTATCGTAAAGAAAATGCGCAGACACTGTGTCGTGTCCAAAGGAGATGTCGTAGCGCTCTCCGCCGCTGCCCGAGTAAGTCGTATCGAACTCGCGCGCCTCGCCGCTGAGCGAAGGAGTATCGACGATGGACGTCGCGCCCGTGGCGCCGCCCGCCGATCCGCTCGTCCCGGTGTCGTAAAGCGCCTTCCAGCCGCTCATGGCCTGGATGGCGTTCACACTGACGGCATCGGAGGGAACCAGAGAAAGCGCCGACCCCGAACTCCCGTTACCGCTCGAACCAGACCCCGAGCTGCCCGAACCCGATCCCGAACCACTGGAGCCTGACCCAGACCCGCTGCCACCTGAACCGGACCCTGAAGTGCCCGATCCCGAACTGCCCGACCCCGTACCGCCGCTCCCGCCCGAGCCCGCACCGCCGTCTGACCCCGAACTCCCGGAGCCGCCGCTGGCCTGCGCTGTGTTGGAACTGACGATGATCGAGCCACATCCAGCAACAAGCGACGCAGCAATCAGGAGGGAAAGCAAGCCGGCGGTCCATCGAAGAATTGTCATGGTCAAGCCCTGGCAAGTAGATTTCGAGCGCGTCTTATCGGGCTTGCAGACACTGCCGCGACGGAACGCCACGATCAAACCGAGGCATTCCCCCGCTAAAGTTTCACCACGATCCGCATTTCTCAGGAACGGTTGCCCAGAATATAACTGAGGTCATCCGCGACGACAATAACCCGAAGGGGGAGAGCAACAAACTACAGTAACTTAAAAAACTCAATTAAGTCCCATATATGCTCGCAATTTACGAAACTCGATCTACACCACAGTAACTAAGCTATGAGCCCGGTCTCCATACCACTCACGCACTCCGGATTCCGAATGCGAAACCCCGCCCTGCTAACCTTCCCCCATGGCCGTTCGCATCAAGATCGTCCACGTCGACATGGACGCCTTCTACGCCTCGGTCGAGCAACGCGACGATCCCGCTCTCCGCGGCAAGCCCGTGGTCGTCGCCTGGCGCGGCAATCGCTCTGTCGTCTGTGCCGCATCCTATGAAGCTCGCCGCTTCGGCGTGCGTTCCGCCATGCCCGCCATCCGCGCTGAACGCCTCTGCCCGCAGGCCATCTTCGTCCCCCCGGACTTTGTCCGCTATCGCGCCGTCTCCCGACAGACCCGCGAGATCTTCTCCCGCTACACAGACCTCATCGAGCCGCTCTCCCTCGACGAAGCCTACCTCGACGTCACCGAAAATAAATGCGGCCTGCCCACCGCCACCAAAGTCGCCAGCGCCATCCGCCACCACATTCGCGATGAGCTGCACCTTACCGCCTCCGCGGGCGTCGCGCCCAACAAATTCCTCGCCAAAATCGCCTCGGACTGGCGCAAGCCCGACGGCCTCTTCGTCATTCAGCCCGAAGACGTCGACACATTTCTTCCGCCACTTCCCGTCGAGCGCCTCCCCGGCGTGGGCAAAGTCACGGCAGAACGATTAGCGAACCTCGGCATTCATACTGTCGGCGATCTGCGCGCCATAGAACCAGCAACCATCGAAAGCCGCTTCGGCCGTCACGGCCACCGTCTGCACGAACTAGCGTTCGGTATCGACGACAGCGAAGTCGTTCCCGACCGCCCCACCAAATCTATCTCCGCCGAGGACACCTTCGAGCGCGACATCCCCCTCGAAGAAACCGAGGACGCCATCCGCCGCCTCGCTGAGAAGGTCTGGACCGCCTCCCGCAAAGAGACTCGCGTCCCGCGCACCGTTGTCCTGAAACTAAAAACCGCGGAATTCAAAACCCTAACCCGCAGCCTGACGCCCGCCGAGCCCGTCGCCTCCTGCGAAGAGCTCATCGGCGTCGCGCTGGCCCTCCGAGAACGCGTCGCCCTCGCCCCCGCGCAACGCTTCCGCCTTATCGGCGTGGGCTTCCACAACTTCCACGATCCCGACGACTCTCCCGCCCAGCCCATCCTCTTCGACTAGGCGAAGGCGACCCGTACTGGCTACTGGCTTCGCTCCCGGCTCCCCGTTCCCGGCCACCAGCTCCCGGCTACCGGCTACCGGCTACCGGCTACCGAACTTTGACCACAGTGCTCGGCGGCCTAACCACCAACGGCACCACAACCGACACCAGCAGGATCACCGCAATCAGGTGCAGCCCGTACGCAAACGAAGTGCCGCTCTGCCGCAGGTGCGCAATCAGCAGCGGGCCGAAGGCGCTCGCGAACCCCCACGCCGTCAACATCAGACCATAGATGGGTCCGATATTCTTCGCCCCGAAATAGTCCGCCGCAAATGCCGGCATCGTCCCAAACCCGCCCCCGTAACACATCAGAACCACAAACGTCAGCAAGGTCAGCAGACTCGCCGTCGTCACGCTCGGCATAACCCAGAACAGCACCGCCTGAACCAGATAAATCACCACAAAGGTCCACCGCCGCGTAATCCCATCCGAAACCCACGCCCAAAACACCCGCCCAACCGCGTTCCCGATGCTCGCAATCCCCACCATCCCCGCCGCCACAATTGCCGTCACCTTCGCGATCTCCTGAAACATCGGCGACTCCTGCGAGATCACCGAAATCCCCGCCGACGTATTCAGAAACAGAGCCAGCCAAAGCGCCCACCACTGCCAGGTCCCCAGCGCGCGGCCCAGCGTGTAGTCCTCGAGCGCCCGCTGCTTCACCAGCGCTTCGCTCGGTCTCCATCCCGGAGGCGCATACCCGGCCGGCGGATTCTGCATGAACCACCCCGTCGCCATCACCACGATCAGATACGCGACCCCCAGGTACGCAAAGGTATGCAATACGCCGACGCTCTGGATCAGCCGGGTCGCCACCGGTGCCGTCACCAGCGCCCCCGCGCCAAATCCCCCCACCGCAACGCCGGTAATCAGCCCGCGCTTGTCCGGAAACCACTTCACCAGCACCGTGATCGGAACGATATAACCAAATCCCAACCCTGCGCCGCCAATAATCCCGTACGAAATGTAAAGCCAGAAAAGCTTATTCGCCGAGAAGCTGGCCAGGAAAACTCCCAGACCATAAAGAAAACCGCCCGTCAGCGCCACAGGCCTCGGCCCCGAGCGGTTCAGCCACAATCCCCCAAAGAACGCCGCGAACCCCAGCACGAAAATGCAAATCGTGAACGTCAGCGTTACTTCCGAAATCGTCCAGTGAAACGCCTTCACCAGCGGTGTGCGAAACACACTCCACGCATATACCGCCCCCAGCGCCATCTGCATCAGGATTCCCGCCAGCGCAATTCCCCAACGCCTTCCGTCCGACATACGCTCCCCTCCAGGGACTCGACTTTCCGAGCGCAACCTTTATTACCTTGGGCCGGGGGGTCCTCGTTCAAGCCCGGTTTTGGCTTGAATGGGTCGTGGGGGTGCCCTTCATCTTCAACTGATTGCCCACCGTTTCCAGAAATCGATTGATGAGCGCCACGCTCCGCCGCGGCAGACGGAATGCTACCACGGTAAACGAACTCTGTGGGTTAATTTGCAGCTCGGACGCGGCCTCAACTTTGGTCCGAATCGGAAAGTCCATGCCCGGTCCAGGCTTTGAGCTCTCTGTTCCCTACTTCCTACTCCCTGTTCTTAAGGTTGCCCATCGGGCGCAGGATTCGCCGCCGTAAACTCCGAGCAACACGGCTTCGCCGCCGCCGTGAACTCCATCATCTCTACGCGCGTCAGGTCCGGATCATAAATGTTGAACTGCCACTTCCCATCTCTCCCGATCTGCGGCCGCGCCGGTGCATCGTCCAGACGATCCTCCGCGTACAGCTTCGTCACCGACTTCTCCATGTTCTCCACGCCCAGCGAGAAATGGTTCAGGACGCCCAACTGCTGCTGCGAAACGTGATCCGGCCCGCCCGGGCCGTTGTAAACCATATACTCCAGCCAGTCGTGCCCATCCGGAACCTGCTGCGACACCCAGTCCGTATGGTCGGGATGCATCCCGCCGTACCAATACGGCTTGAATCCCAGCAGCTCCCGATAAAACGAATCTTCTTTCTCCCGGCTCCGCACCAGCATGCCTACGTGGATAATGCGCCGCCCGATCGGATCCGCGCCCGTCACCGTATACAACGTCGCCACGCTCTTCATCCCCAGCAGCCTGGCCGGCGGCTCCACAAATTCCACCTTGTTGTCTTCCGGATCTTTTACATCGAACCACGCGCTGCCGTCGCTGCCGTGCTTCACCGCATCCGGAACCGTCACCCCATGCACGCCGAGGTACTTCCTCATCTCGTCCGCGTTCACGGTAATGTACGCCAGATGATCCAGCCTGTTCACGCCCGAATTTGCAGCCGGGGCCCCCGACGCGCCCGTTGTTGGCGTGACGGGGTGGTCAGGCAGAGCCAGCACCTCGATGAACTGCTCCTCGTTTACGTAATACCGCACGCCGACGCTGCTTTCCGGATCCTCACCCTTCTTCAGCCCGATATCGTGAACGTAAAAATGCTCCGTCTTCACCGCATCGCTCGTGTACACCGCCATATGCGAGACGCCGAGAATCGCCGGCCTCGTCTGAGCCGCACCGGACAACGCAACCAACCCAACAGCTACCAGAAGCACACGCATGAACTTTCACTCCTCCCAACTGCGTACCAAGCATAAACTTGTGCAAGACCCGCAGCCAGGATCCCAGGCGCCATCGAGCTTCGGCCAACTCTCCTGAAGTGAAAATGCTCTACCATGTCCCCACGGATGAAACGTCGCCATCGGAAGAAGCCCCTGTCGCCCAACCTGCTGCGCTTTCTGCTCGCGCTCTGGATCGTCGCCAGCTTCAGCTACTGGGTTGCGGGCATCGTCGACCTCTGGGATACCCGCGTCCACTGGGACCAGCGTGTTGATGTCCCCTTTCGCTTCGACTCCGATTCCCGCAAGATCCAGAGTCGCGATCTGGCACCCTCCTCCCGTGCTGCCGGCATTGCTTCCGGCGATCGCCTCGAATCGCTGAACGGCGCGCCTTACTTCGGACTTGCCCAATGGCAAACGATCCTCGCTGAGAGCCATCCCGGCGATGTTCTCGACGTCGAAGTCACCCGGCCCGACGGCTCGCCCGCCTCTTTCACCCTGACCCTGCAGCCCCCGGCCTATTATTTCGGCCGCATGTCCCCCCTGGTAGCCTTTTGGCAGGGCTTTTTCCTCAATGGCCTTCTGACTCTTACCTGTCTGTTGATCGGTTACTGGGTTGTCCTTTCCCGCCCCACCGACCGCAACGCATGGCTTCTTCTCGTCCTCCTCACCTTTCCCAGCGTCGTCTTCCTGACCACCGGCCTCGCCAGCGGAATCCCGCTGTTCCTGCGCGGATTCTGGTATGAAACCCTGCAGTTAGCCGGCGCTCCCGCCCTGCTCCTCTTCGGTATCTACTTTCCGGAACGCTCCCGCATCGACGCGCGGGCCCGATGGATCAAGTGGATCCTCTTCGGCGTCTTCGGGGTGTTTGTCGCCATCCTCTACCCATCTATGTATATGGAGAATTACGGCGGAGGCGATGGACCGTTTCTGACCCGCGCCAGCTACCTCGCCAGCCATGTCATCAACGCATTCAACCTGCTCTGCATCGCCTTGTATCTGGTCCTTACTCTCGACAAGCTTCGGTCCGCCTCCACGGAAGACGCTCGCCGCCGCCTGCGCGTTCTTACCTCCGGCATGAGCATCGGAATAGGTTCTCTTCTCATCGTCTTCGTGCTCCTGCCCCACTTCGGCATCACCGGCGGCGCGCCACGCTACTACTGGATCCGCTATCTCGGCGCTCTGCTCTTTATGGTTGCGCCTCTCACTCAGGCCTACGTTGTCCTCGTCCAGCGGGCTCTCGATGTCCGCGTGCTCCTGCGCATGGGCACACGCTACGCCCTCGCCCGAGCCACACTGTGGGTGCTGCAGATCGCCCTGCTCGCGATCGTCGGAATCCGCCTCTTCCTCCCCATGTTCGAGCGTCGCGTGCCCCAGCCCTCCGACGTCTGGACCGCCCTCGTCTTCCTCGTCCTCATCATCGCCCTGCGCTTCGGCGTCGGCAAACGCCTCGAGCAGTGGCTCGACCGCCAGTTCTTCCGCGAAGCCTACAACGCCGAAGTCATGCTCAACGAGCTATCCGACGAGGTCCGCCGCTTCACCGAAACTCAACCCCTCCTCGAAACCGTCGCGCGCACCGTCCGCGATACGCTCCACATCCGCCAGATCGCCATGCTCCTCCGCCATGGCGATGCCTTCCATCTCGAACAGGCAGTCGGCCTTTCCGCCGATGGCGCCCTCGCTCTTCCCGCGCAGGCCTCCTCCATCCGCTACCTCTCCAACTCCAACGAGCCCGCCCGCCTCTATCGCGACGATCCCGACGCCTGGTATCTCATGGCTGGTACCGCCGAGCGCCGCGCCCTCGACCTCCTCAACGCCGAACTCCTCGTGCCCCTACCCGGCCGCAATCGCCTCATGGGCGTTATGGCCCTCGGTCCCAAACGCTCCGAAGCCGCCTGGTCCCACACCGACCTCCAGGTCCTGCAAACCGTCGCCCGTCAAACCGGACTCGCCCTCGAAGTCAGCGAACTGGCACACTCCCTCGCCTCCGAGGCCGCCCAACGCGAACGCACGAACCGCGAAATGGAGATTGCCCGCGAAGTGCAGGAGCGTCTCTTCCCCCAGGAAATGCCCAACATCCTCGGCGCTTCCGTTGCCGGCTCCTGCCGCGCGGCCCTCGGCGTCGGCGGCGACTACTACGACGTCTTCAATCTCGAGGATGGCCGCCTCGGCCTCGCCATCGGCGACGTCTCCGGCAAAGGCATCTCCGCTGCGCTGCTCATGGCCAGCCTGCGCGCCTCGCTCCGCGGAGTCACCCTGGACAACCCCCGCAACTTCGCCCTGCTCATGCACAAGGTCAACGTGCTGGTCTACGAAGCCTCAGCCTCCAACCGCTACGCCACATTTTTCTTCGCCGCTTACGATCCCCGCACCCGCCGCCTCGAATGCGTCAACGCCGGCCATAACCCGCCGGTTGTGCTGCGCAACGGCCAGGTCATCCGCCTTGAAGCCGGCGGGCCCGTCGTCGGTCTGCTCCCCCTGGCTCCTTATGTTGAGCAGGTTCTCACTCTCGAGCCCGGCGACCTGCTGCTCCTCTACACCGACGGCATCAGCGAAGCCATGACTCACGACGACGAAGAGTGGGGCGAAGACCGCATGATCGAAGCCGCCACCGCGGTCCGCAACAAAGACGCCGGTGAAATCCTCCACGCAATGTTCGCCGCCGCCGACAAATTCACCGCCGGAGCCCCTCAGCACGACGACATGACTATGCTCATTTTAAAACTTGATTAACCGGTGCGGGCCATGCTGGAAAGATATGAATTCAGACTCTTCGAGAAATATGCCGATCTCCTCGGCGTTGCGCTTCCATCCGACACAAAGTCCGCTTATGGGATCGTGATCCTTCGCGGAGTGGTCGACGACGAACTCTTCACTCGTATTCGCCAGCTTCATCAGGATGCCCAGCGGGCGGGGGCTGGCCATATCTTCAGCCACTCCGAAATCACGAGGACGTACACCCAGCAGGAATTCGACGAGGCGGAGTTCTTCCTGCCGAAAATCCTCTTCACGCATCTCGCTGGTGAGGAATTCGGCACGAGATACAACGAATCCCCCGACTGTGAGCAGGAAGCTTTCGAGATTCTGTATCCTGATTCAGACTACAGCAACCCCGTCGTTGTAACGACGAAGGTGCCGTGCGGAATCTGTTCCACGCAAGCGACCCTCCTGCGTCTCCCCTTCGGACGGCTCGCGCGATCCAGACCGATCCAGAGACTCTGGGGTGGTGAGCTGGTCATCTCTGAACAACTCGCACAGGTCATCGGAGCAGAGCGGCTGACCGTTGGCGCGCTCTATCCCATCAGAAACATGAGATCATCCCCGGTTGCCCCTCTCGTACTCGCAAATTCAGCGGGATCAGAACTCTTCGCGTTATCTCAGAAACTCGGTCTGAACCCGGAGCGACTCGACTTCTGGAAATGGCTCCATAACGATGCACCTAAAGACCTGTCGAGCGTATTTCTCAGCGAACAGACCCAGGTGCAAATCAATGGGACGAACCTGTCTGCATTTTCTCAACTCTTGCCCGGCTCCCATCCTCTCGAAGTGTCCGGTGAGAATCGGTTCGGTGACGATCTCTTCGACACTTCAGCCGGCGGAAGCTTCCACTGCAAGTCCGGCGTGCTTGCCGGTAACAAACTACTTTCACCCCTGTCGATTCTCCGCTCCAGCTGGGACGGTTCGGACATTTGCAAAACGCGCATCTTCGTGGGTGCACGCCAGGGACTGTTTCGTCCCCATCCGCTCTTCGTTGTATCCAGACAATTTGCCGAGAAGATGAAGCGCGCAAAAATCAAAGGGCTGAGTTACGAGATTGTTCATGCGAGGTAAAAGGTAACGCGCATGCCACCGTTCCCGACGCCTTCCGCACTGAAGAGGCGGTCGAAGTCCTCCGAGCCCTCTTCGCCGCCTGCGACAAATTCACCGCCGGAGTCCCCAGCACGACGACATGACCATGCTCATCCTCAAACTCGCCTGGCATTCGAGCAAAAACCCAAACAACCCCAAACCCGGAGAACGCCAGGTTCACCCCACAGCAAGTAGTGCCACCGCCGCGTTGTCATCCTGAAGAGCGTAGCCACCAAAACAGGACCGCGAGCCAAAGGCCCGCGGTCTAGAGCCAATCCCTAATTCCGTAACCTTACAGCTTCGAGAAGAACCCCTTCATCCGCTCCAAACCCTCTTGCACATCCGCATGTGAAGTCGCATAAGACAACCGAATATGCTCCTCCGTCCCAAAAGCCTCGCCCGGCACCGTCACCAC
>PMSS01000228.1 GCA_003167515.1 Acidobacterium sp.
GACGCGGAGGACGCGGCGCTGGCGCTGCTGGCCGAGGCCGGAGATGGGTCGATGCGGGATGCGCTGTCGATCATGGATCAGGCAATCGCGTCGGCGCCTTTGGTGGCGGGCAAGGCACATCTGGAGTCGGAGCAGATTCGCGAGCTGATGGGGTCGGTGCCGAATACCGTTTTCGAACGGTTGATGGAGGAGATCGGCGCGGGGCAAACGGCGACAGTGGTGACGGAACTGAATACGCTGCTGAATGCGGGCAACAGCCCGTCGGCGCTGGCGCGACAGTTTGTGCGGTATCTGCGGAACGCGCTGATGGCGCGGGTGGGCGGCGAGGATACCGATCTGCTGCAGATTTCGGCGGATGAGCGGGCGCGAGCGGCGCGTTCGGCGATGCTGTTTTCAGAGGAGGACCTGACGCGGTTTTTGCAGGTAATGCTGCGGACCTTCGATGATTTGAATTACCGGCAGGAGCAGCGGTTCCATCTGGAGCTGGGGCTGGTGAAGCTGGTGCATTTGCAGCGGCTTTTGCCGGTGGAGGAACTGCTGAGCCTGGTTCAGGGAACAGGGAACAGGGAACAGGGAACAGGATCCAGAAGGCTTGGCTCCGCGCCTATAGGGCAGGTCCCGGTCGCGGGACAGGTTCGCGCGACGGCTCCGGTTGCTCTGCGGCCTTCGCCTTTCGAGGCGGATCGCGAGCGCAAGGCGGTGGGCGAGAGCGGCGGGAGTGCGGTCGCGGCGTCGCGGACTTTGTCTCCGGCGGAGAGTGTGGGGCGAGCGGCGGTTGAATCGAGGACGTCTTCGTATCAGGCAACACAGGGGGTGACGGAGGCTAAGCCGGCGGCCTTCGAGACGAAGCCGGTCGCGGCGGTGGGATTGGCGGAGACGCTTCCTGATACTACGGACGGAGCGCTGGCGCTGGCAGCAGCAGCCGAGAGCGGGCCCGATCTGGATCGGATCCGCGATGCGGTGTGCGCGGCGCTGGCGAGCGAGGGGCATGAGACGGCTGCGAACCTGATCCATCAGGGTGCGTGGAGCGAGCAGGGGAATGCGATTCAGGTGGAGCTTCCGGTGCGCAGGGCGATGCTGGCGCTGACGGTGAATGCCGAGGCTGAGGCCATCTGCCGGAAGACGATGCGAGGGATGGGAGCGACGCAGAAGATCGCGTTTGTGCCGGGAGAGAATGGAAACGGCGGGGGCAAAACGGGACAGGCTGGGGCTGGACAGGCTGGGGCGGGAGCGGCGGGGGAGGGACGAGGGCCGATTGCGGGCAGCGCGCAGTCGGCGGCGATGGAGAACCCGCTGGTGAAGAAGACGCAGGAGCTGTTCAATGCTGACATCCGCAGCGTGCTCGATCTCAGAAATAAGAAATAAAAACAGAAATGCTTCGCGGGGCGGAGCGGGCCCATGCAGTGAATCTCATTTAATCGAAGGAACGATGCTGAATCCTCTGAAACTTCAGGAAATGCTGGGTCAGGCCAAGCAGATGCAGGAGCAAATCCAGCAGAAACTGGCCGCGACAGTCGTGGAGGCGTCGTCGGGTGGAGGCGCGGTCACGGTGAAGATGAACGGAAAGAAAGAAGTCCTGAAGATAAGCATCGATCCGGCGGCGGTGACCAGCCTCAGCGGCGCCGACGCGGATGTGGAGATGTTGGAAGACCTGGTGGCGGCAGCGGTGAATGAGGCGGGGCGGCGCGCCGATGAAATTATCAAGTCCAATGTGCAGGGCATGCTGGGCGGGCTGAATTTGCCGCCGGGGCTGCTGTAAGCTTGCAATTCATTTATGGTTCTGTGTGTCGGAACCTTTCTATGAAAACGCGCCGGCAATTTCTGATGCAGTCCGGCATGACGGCGGCCGTGTGGCTGACGCATGGGAGGGTGCTGGCCCAGGCGGCGGGTGAGAGCGTTGCGCAGAATGTGGGGGCGGGGCAAGTTCCGCCGGGGACGAACGCCAGTTCCCCACAGTCGAATCCCGCGGTGCAGCCGAATCCCGATCTGCCACAGCAACTGCGCACAGCAGCGGCGGACGAGAAGATCAGGACGACGAAGCTGACGGACACAATTTTTCTGCTGCAGGGGGTGGGCGGGAATGTGGTCTGCCAGATTGGGCCGGATGGGAAGCTGCTGATCGACTCGGGGATTTCGACGGGGACGCATCATCTGGTGGACGCGCTGGCCAAGCTGGACGAGCACAAGCTGAAGCTGCTGATCAACACGCACTGGCACTTCGATCACACGGACGGCAACGCGGAGATGCACAGCGAGGGGGCGTTCATCATCGCGCAGGACAACACGCGGATCCGGCTCTCGAAGCCGCAGTATATGGCTGTCTATGACGTGCACTTCCCTTCCGTCTCTGACGCGGCACTGCCACAGGAGACGTTTTCGGAGACGGAGACGCTGTGGGTCAACAACGACCAGGTAGACCTGGTGCACACGCCGGACGCGCACACGGATTCGGACATCTTTGTGCGTTTCGATCGCGGAAATGTGATTCATACCGGCGATTTGTGGTTCAACGGGATGTATCCGCTGATCGATACGGGGAGCGGGGGGACGATCAACGGGATGATCCGCGGGGTGGATCAGGTGCTGGCGCTGGCCGATGAGCGGACGAAGATTGTGCCTGGGCATGGGCCGTTGGGGGACAAGGGCGCTTTGCAGCGGTATCGCGAGATGCTGGTGACGGTGGCGGATCGGGTGGAGAAGCTGAAGGCTTCGGGGAAGACGGTGGAGGAGGCGGTGGCGGCGGCCCCTACGGCCGATCTCGATGCGGTGTGGGCTAAGGGGAATTTGAAGGCGGGGACTTTTGTGGCTCTGGTTTACGAGTCGCTGTAGGTCGGCTCTGATTCAGTTTTCGAGAACCATTTCCCCAGGGGCTAAAGCCCATCGGCGATCCCGCCTATGGCGCAGTGACCTTGAATACCCGAATCGTTCCCCCCAGGTCGTATGGCCAGGTGACAATTCCCCCAGTGGAGGGCGTGATCAGGTACCTGCCGTCGGGACTGAAGGCCACTGATCCGCAGCCGAGGTCTGACACTTTCTTGTGATCCAGAATCCTGCCACTGCGAACATCGACCAGCCAAACCGTGCCCGTGCCATACACCCCGAATGCGACAACTTGTCCATCGGAGCTGAAGGCGGGGTCTGATACGTCGCCGCCATCGACATGCAGCGAGTGCAGGCGCGTCAGATGCCGAACATCCCAAATCTGAACATCTCCCGTATCTGTGCCAGCGGCGAGGTACGCGCCGTCGTTGCTGAAGGACAGTCCGACCACATATCGCCCAAATCCTCTCAGCATCCCCGTCGCCGTTCCCGTAATCAGGTTGCGAAGTGCCACTGCATCCCAGTGCCCAGATGCCAGGGTGGTTCCGTCTGGACTGATGGCAAGCGAAAAAGCGCCGTGCCGCCGGAAAGCGCGCACTTGTTTTCCGTCGGGCAAGGTGAACACGCGAATTTGCTGACCCGATGACTCGGCGACGTAGCGGCTGTCCGAGCTGAATGCAGAGATGCCGAATCGCTCACTGGCGAACGTGATCAGGGGCTTTCCGGTCCCTACGATCCCCACACCCTGCGGGCTTGCGTAATATTTCCAATCCGGGGAAAGCGTCCTAGCCCGAACTACAACCTTCCTGACTAAGCGCCCCTCGGGAAAACTCCAGAAGCTCAGGTTTTCAGAGGGATCTTGTGGTTTTTTGACTCCGTCTGAAGCTACTTCGCTTCCGTCGGCGCTAAACGCAACTAAGCTCATCCAGCCCCACTCGCCAGGATTCCAGCTCACTCCAATCGTTTTGACGTATTCCAAGCGAGGGGTCTGGCTTCGCGAGACTACAACGGCGAGGATTATCACCGCAAGAAGCATCCCTACGCGGCGCTTCATCTGTTTTCGCCTCGAGTCTCTACTCGTCGTCGCCAGCTGCTGGTGTGCCCGAGCCTGGCGCGCCTTTCACTCGGACGACGGTGATCTTCGAGAAGCCTTCTTTGAAGTCGGGGGCGCGGAGGCGTTCGGCCATCTTTTTCATTACGTCGTCCGAGACGGTGCGCTCGCGGCGGCTGTTGCGTTCCATGCAGATTTCTAATGGCACGTCGAAGAAGACGGCCTGGACGTCGTAGCCGAAGCTTTTGGCCATCTTGATCCACTGGCGGCGCTCGTGGGGCGAGAGGTTGGTGGCGTCGACGTAGTTCCAGGGCATTTTGGCGATGAGGCGGGCGCGGAGGAGCGAGCGGAGGGTCGAGAAGACGAGGCCCTGCCAGCGCTGCTCGGTGATGTCGTCGAAGAGCAGGGTGCGGAGCAGGTCGCTCGATAGCGGGGTGACGCCGCGGCGCTTGAACCAGGTGGTCTTGCCGGAGCCGGGGAGGCCGATGGTGAGGACTACGAAGCCGCGCGCGCCCTTCACAGCGGTGGCTGTGGCCTCGGGCGGGGGCGTGGCGAGGGATTCGGGCTGGGTTTCGAGGACGAGCTTGCCGGCGGGGGCGGGCTCTTTGGCGGCCGGTTCTTTGGCGGCGGGTGCAGGCTCTTTGACGGCCGCAGCTGACGATTTGTGGGCGGGAGCAGACGCTTTGGTGGCGGGAGCGGCGGCGGCGAGGGTGCCGACGGGTTCGGCGGGAACCTCAGGGGGTGCGGGTGCGTGGGCGCCGGAGACGGCTTCAGATTCGGGCTCAGCGCCGTTGGGAGGCGCTTGTGCTTTGCCGCCGTGGTAGGAGGGTTGGAGGGGTGCCGGCTGGTTCTGGGGCAGTTCCTGCCCAATTTTTCCGGTGGACTCTGAGGTGTTGGGCCCACGCTTCGAGCGTCGTCTCATGCGATCGCGCAACCACAGGCGCATATCCAGGATGTAACACAGTCGGGAGCGCGCCGCAAACGCACAGGGGGGTTATGTACCAGTTATGCCACGGTTTTCCGTGAAGAGAATGTGACGTTGGTACGCAAAAATGTGGACGGCGGGGGCGGCGAATCCGTTTTTCCTTGACTACGGTGCTAGCATC
>PMSS01000296.1 GCA_003167515.1 Acidobacterium sp.
GAGGGAGAGGGGG
The DNA here is from genome assembly GCA_003167515.1 of Acidobacterium sp. Classification (GTDB taxonomy): domain Bacteria; phylum Acidobacteriota; class Terriglobia; order Terriglobales; family Acidobacteriaceae; genus Palsa-343. The sequence goes on from PMSS01000296.1 coordinate 14, forward strand.
ACACGGGTGGACGGACCCGCATGCGGGGGCATGGGGTGTTCGATCGGGTTGTCCCAGTGTTTCTTCATTCAGATTTATTCGCGAAGTTCCCAATTTGCCTGATTCGCGGCCATGTATTGATCGGCGATATCGGCAATCTGACTGGATGATCGGAAGCGTTCGGGCTTGAGTAATACGTCAACTCTGGGATCTTGTTCCGTAACATCCGCGTACAAAATACCGATCCGCCCTACTCCGTCAGGGGCGAGCGATCGGTTCAAACTCGGCTTGCCGGGTATCCACCGTTGCTTGTTAGGTTCAGTGCAAACGACAGCCACATATCGAAATTGACCAGGAAAGTTCGCAAACTCCAGCATCACCTCTGGAACACGCCTCTCAAGGAATGCAGACCACCCATGATTATCGCGATGACCAGGTTCCCATGAAACGAGCCGCACAGCGTGAACATCGCCCACACCGGTGCGGTCGATGGCGAGCACATCGACATGTAGTCCACTCCAATCAGCATCCAGATAAACCTTCGGATAGAGGAGCTTCCGAATTAAGAAATCCTGGATGGCGTTCTTCGCCCTGCCCAGATCTTGTTGCACTTGAACTTCAGGCATCTTTCCACCCCTCAATCTTCAAATGTCTTCCAACGGCCTCGGCCCAGAGGGCAAACCTTCGGGCTTGTTGGATGATTGCAACAACTTCTCTCTCTGAAACCCTATTCGGGGAGTACGCGACCATGCTCTTTTGAGCAAGCATTTTTTTCAGTCTCCCAATACCTTTCTGTTCTTCGAATTTTCGCGCACCGAGCAGCAACTTCAGCTCCTTCGTTGCACTCGCGTGGTTATCCGAAGAGAGCCGCCTGCTTCCAAGTCCGACTCGGAGCGCGTCGCAATAAGAGATTGCACCGTGAATGCCGAGCAGCGCGGTCGAATGTCCGAATTCAGTCAAGTCCTCCTTCAGGAGCTCCATGCCCTTCAGGAAGTCTCTGGCGCGATCGAGATAATGCCGGACCTGAACTTCCTGCATGAGGCATTCTCCCAATACGAGCATCGCACGAAAAAGGCCTCCGCCGCGGCGGAGGCCTTTGGTATCGAGGGCCGGTGGCGGGTTACTTGGCGGCTGCAGCTGGCTCCGGCTTGGCTTCGGTTTTGGCGTACTTGCGGCGGAAGCGCTCGACGCGGCCCGCGGTGTCGACCAGCTTTTGCTTGCCGGTGAAAAACGGGTGGCAGTTCGAGCAGATTTCCGCGTGGATATCGCCCTTGTGCGTGGATTTGGTGGTGAAGCTGTTGCCGCACGCGCAGACGACGCGAATCTCGTGATAATCGGGATGAATTTTCTCTTTGGGCATGACTATCTGATTCAGGACCTTTCCTGCAATCGTTCTATTTTAGCGTGAATTGGCGATTCGGCCAACGCGAACCCGTTGGATGTGCGGGGTAGGCCGATGGATTCACGATGCGGTGCGGATCACTTCCCGGCCATGGAGGCGCGGAGTTCGGCAACGATTTCGGCGGCGGCTTTGCGGGCTTCGTCTTCGCGGTCGGGGGGGAATGAGATGGCGCCGACGCGGGCGTGGCCGCCTCCGCCATAGCGCTCGCAGATGGTGGCCAGGTTGACCATGTCTTCGGGCGGGGTTTTGGTCCAGGGGTTCGAGCCTACGGCGACTTTGGTGCGGAAACTCGACTTCGAAAGGCCGATGGAGTAAGTCGCCTCGGGATGAAGGTAGTAGGGGATGAACTTGTTGTAGCCCTCGAGGGGCTGGTCGGCGATGTCGAAGTAGATGGTACCCTGCTTTGACTCGGCGCGGGAGCGGATGAGCTCAATGGCACGCTGATGACGCTCGAGAAGCGGGGGCAGGAGCTTTGCGACCCAGGGCTGCTCCAGAACCTGGAGCAGCGGCATGCGGGTGAGGAGCGGGATGAGCTTCGGGATGAAAGCGGGATCCTCGGAGGCTTCGATGATGAGTGTGAGCTTCATAGCGGGCTCGGGCATTTCGACGGCGGACTGGGGGCTCTCGTAGAGAGCGCCGTCGACGATGTCGGCCCAGCGGACCAGCTCGGCGACGGGGGTGGGATCGAAGCCGAACTGCGTGGATGCGATGTGGGCCAGAAAGCTGGTGCAGGATACATACTCGGGGTCGTAGAAGCGATGGCCCTTGTAGCGGCCGTCGGCCATGCCGTCGATGTAGTCCTGATGATCTTCAGGAGTGAGGAAGGCGCTGAGGTGGTGATCGAACCACCAGGTGATTTTGGGCGAAGGCGAGTATTTGAAGTCGACAATGGCGTTTTCGTCGCCGGTAAAGTCGGCCTCGTTAAACAGGGCGCCGGCGCGGTGGACGAGGCCCCAGAACTCGTAGGTGGCGTCGGGGCAAATGCATTCCTGGTGGAAACGGCTGAATAACGAAGCCGCGCAGGCTCCGTCGAAACACTTATCGTGATAGAAGACCCGAACCCTCAAGACGCCGCCGCCCCCGCCAACCGCCGGCGACCAAATGCCGGTCAGGAAGCTATTAGCTTACCGGGTGGGCGGGCGGTGTCAAGCATTACCGAGGATTTGCGGCACCCTGGGGAGCGACGGTATCATCTAAGGAGAAACATGCGCCTGGCCGTCTCCAGATCGCGGGGTCTCATCGGGATCGTCTGCGTCGCGCTCGTCCTCATGAGCGGGATGATTCAGGCGACGCATTTTCACGCGTCAGGCGAGCCTGACCACGACTGCACGCTTTGTATGGCGGCGCACCACGTGGCGCGGATCGCTCCGCCCGTAACGCTCGACGTCAGAAGCGTACCGGTCGCGCGCGTCATCGTGCCACGCAGCTTGTCCAGGCCGCGTCCTGCGATTTTCTTCCGGCTCTCCAGCCGTCCTCCGCCCCTGGGCTCCGCACTCCTCGCGTAGCCGTTTCTCATCGTCATTCCGGGCTTGGGGCCCCTCACAATTATCGGAGGTCGTGTATGCGTACGCCGTTGCGTTGCGCCGCTGTTTTTCTCCCGTTGCTCATGATTTTGATTTCGGTTCTTCCCTGCGCGGCACTGGACGTCACGCCGGAGGGGGCGCAGTCGGCTGCTTCGGGCTTGATTACGGGGACGGTGACCGATCCCACGGGCGCGGTTCTGCCGGGGGCGACGGTCACGATTCAGAACCCGGTGAGCCAATATCAGCGCACCGCGACGACGGACAACGCCGGACACTTCCAGTTCGCCAACGTGCCCTACAACTCGTACCACATGACGGTCAGCATGACGGGGTTTGGGACCTTTGTTCACGATGTGGATTTGCACTCCAGCACCCCGGTGACGGTTCCGGTGACCATGACGGTAGGGACAACGGCAACAACTGTGGAGGTCACCGGCGAAGACCTGGTGAACAATTCCGCGAGCATGGATACCGAAGTCGACCGCCAGGCGTTCTCGGAGATCCCGCTGGAGAGCCAGTCGTCGGGGCTGAGCTCGCTGGTGACGCTTTCGTCGCCCGGGGTGACGGCGGACTCGAATGGGATGTTTCACGGGCTGGGAGATCACGCGGAAAACCAGTTTTCTGTGGATGGGCAGCCTATAACGGACCAGCAGAGCAAGGCGTTTTCCAATCAGCTGCCGGATACAGCGGTGCAGTCGATGCAGGTGATCGAGGGCGCGCCGTCAGCGGAGTATGGGGATAAGACGAGCCTGGTGATTCAGGTGACGACGCGATCAGGACAAGGCGAAACCAAACCGACCGGGCAGGTTAACTTTTCCTATGGGTCGTTTGGGTCGGCTTCGGGCGGCTTCGATCTTGGGTATGGGAAGGAGAGGTGGGGCAACTTCATCTCGGTGGATGGGATGAATACCGGGCGATTTCTCGATGGTCCGGAGTTCTCGGTCTTTCACGACAAGGGGAACGAGCAGAACGTCTTCGATCGGGCGGATTATCAGATCGATACGGCGGATTCGGTGCACCTGAACCTGAACTATTCGCGGTCGTGGTTTCAAACGCCGAATACCTACGACAATCTGAACGCGGGCGGAGTTAACCTGGCGGGAGCCGCTGTGACGGGGCAGACGGATCAGCGGTCGAAGATCGGGACCATCGACATTGCGCCGAGCTACACACGGGTGATCAGCCAGGAGTCGGTCTGGAATCTCGGCGCGTATTTGCGGAAAGACAATTATCACTACTATCCCAGCGGCGATCCGCTGGCCGATCTGGGGCCAGTGCAGCAGGAGAGCATCGGACAGGACCGCAGCCTCGCCAATGACGGCCTGCACACGGACATCTCGTATGTGAAGGGTCCGAATAACGTGAAGCTGGGGGCGATGTACGAGCAGACTTTCCTGGACGAAAGCGATGTGCTGGGCATCGTTTCGCCCACTTATCTGAACTCGCTGGGGTGCATGGCGGGGAATGTGCCGATTGCCGCGCCGTGCACGACGCTGTATCCGTATGACCTCACGCGCGGGGGCGGCTTTTATGACTTTCCGGGCCACACGGATGTGAAGGAGCTTGCGATTTATGCTGAGGACCAGATCACCCTTGGCAACTGGCTGCTCAACGCGGGGATTCGCGGCGACGTTTATAACGGGTTATCGGACGCGACCCAGGCGGAGCCGCGTCTGGGCGGTTCGTACACCGTGAAGCGGACCAATACGGTGCTGCGCGCGTCGTACGCCAGGACGCTGGAGACGCCGTTCAATGAGAACCTGGTGCTTTCGACCAAGGGCTGTGCGAATGCTGTGGTGAATCCTCTGCTGCTCTGCCAGGCGGGCAGCTCAGGCGCGCTCTCCCCGGGCTATCGCAACGAATATCACGCTGGATTGCAGCAGGTGGCGGGCAAGCATTTTGTGGTGAGCGGGGAGTACATCTGGAAGTACACCCAGAATGCTTATGATTTCAGCGTGCTGGGCAATACGCCGATCACGTTTCCGATTGAGTGGCACAACTCGAAGATTCCTGGATTTGCGCTGCGGGCGAACGTGACGCCGGTGCATGGTTTCAGCGGGTATGTGGTGATGTCGTCGGTGGCGGCGCGGTTCTTTCCGCCGCAGGTGGGCGGCGCGGGAGCTACGGTCGGACAGACGGGCCTCCCGTTCCGCATCGACCATGATGAACGCTACAACGAGACAACGCACGTGCAGTATCAGATTCCGGGCAGGCACAGCCCCTGGTACAGCCTGAACTGGAGATTCGACTCGGGCGAGGTGGCAGGAGCAGCGCCGTGTTACAACCCGCTGTCGAACGATCCGAACAGCGCGTGCGCGGCGACGTCGACGACGCTGGGTGGGCAGCCGGCGGTGAGCCTTGCCAGTCTGGACGCGGATGAGGAGTTCGAAGCGGGGCTGGCGTGCAACGGCAAACGGGCTACGCTGGGGCATCCGCTGCTCGACAGCGATGGCGCGGCCATCTGCCTGGCATCGCAGTTCACGTCGAGTCTGCTGAATATTCCGGCGCCGGGAAGCGGGGATAACGACCACAATCCGCCGCGCATCGATCCTCGGAGCCTCTTCGACATGGCGCTGGGCGAAGACAATCTCTTTCACAGCGACAAGTACAAATGGGGCGCGCAGCTGACGGCCATCAACGTGACGGATAAGTATGCGCTCTACAACTTTCTTTCGACGTTCAGCGGGACGCATTACG
>PMSS01000275.1 GCA_003167515.1 Acidobacterium sp.
ATATCCGCTGGCGAGCAAAGATAGGACCCGGAATCCGCCGGCGAATGTTAAAGCTTCATGACAGCTCTGCCTCGACTGCTCCTGCCTCGACCGGCTCAGACTTCGGAGTGCGCCCCAGCCACAGCGCGCCGCCCCCAATTACCGCCAATACAGCCAACGCCTGCGCCAGCGTCACAGCCCCACCGAACAACGGCTCGCGCACCGCATCGCCACGAAGAAACTCGAGAAAGAAACGGCACAATCCATAAAGAAACAGCCATGCCCCAGCGATCTCGCCAGCGCGCCACGTTATTCCCTGGCGCAGCATCCACACCAGTAGCGCGAAAATGGCCAGCGACGCCGCCGCGTCATACAGCTGCACCGGATGCAGTCTCACACCCAGCGGCACCCGATACCACAGGTACGCCACCACGCTGCTATTGGTGACGCCCCACGGCAGCCGCGTCGGCGTGCCCCACGCCGACCCTCCGCAAAACGCGCCAATGCGGTTGATGCAAAATGCCAGCGCGGCTGCCGGAGCCAGTGCGTCCATCGTCCTCAGCACCGGCAATCCCTCGGCGAGTGAATACAGCAAGCCTGCCAGCAGACCCAGGAAGACGCCGCCCAGCGCGAACCAGACATTCGGGACGCTCATCAGCCCCAGCAGCCAGAAAGGATGCTGCCGAAAGAGGCCCAGGTGGGCAAACACCAGCAGCAGTCGCTCCGCGAACAGCGCCGTCAGAATCCCTACCAGCCCCAGGTTCCACACCTTTTCAGCATTCAGGCCAGAACGCTTCGCGGCCTGCACAGACACGGCCAGCGCCGCCAGCAGAGCCACCGCTGTGCAAACGCCGTAAGTTGGAATCGCTATGTGTCCGGAATGGAAGAGGATGGGGTACACGAGTCAACAGAACAGAAAAGTGTACACAGGGGAGCGAAGAAAAAGACCGACCCGCTTGGCCGTGGGACGATGCGCCGGTGAACCCGTCCTAAGACGGTGGGAACCCTCCGCGGCTCTTTAGGCATTCCGAACTGGCGGACACTGCACACCGAGCCGATTTGTCGAGTCGAGCTCCCTGTTCAATGAATGTAGGTTCAACCAGCGTTGACCGCCCTCACCTGCTTTGCAGGCCGGTCTCTTGAGTGGATGCTAACGGTACCCATCCCTTTTGGCAAGCGGCAACCCGCTCCCACAAAATGGGGATCGCCCATTTTGGGAAAACGAGAGCTCTCGGGACCAAAACGGACTCAGGCCGGTTGCGGCGGATTACGGGCTTGTCTTTCGAATCGCCCGGCTGGTACTCCATGCGCCGGGAACAATCCCCATCCTCTCTTCGTAGCTTCCTCTGACAGCTTTCCAGCAACGCCTCAAGAGAGTCCCCGATGTCAGGTTTTCTGCTCAATTTTCTGCGCCGTTCCACTCCCGCCGTCCTGGTGGCCCTCGCGTGCGCGTTCTGTCCGCATATCCTGCCCGGTCAGACAGCGAACCCGCAGCTCACCGGAAAATGGGCCGGAGTCCTCGACACCGTCCACGCCGATGGCAGCGTGGATCCAGGCAATGCCTGCCTATTCTTCAGCCAGAATGGTGAAACCATCACCGGAACCGCGGGCGACAGCCCCGCGCACCAAAGTCCGGTCTCCGGCGGCAAACTGGAGGGAAGCTCTCTGTCCTTCGACGTCATCGTCAATCCGCAGGTCACCGCAAAGTTCAGCTTGTCGCTCGACGGCGATCGCCTCCACGGAACCGCGACCGGTCTTCCAGTCGAATCCGGATCGAGCATCGTCGTCGATGCGCGTCGCGCCGACGCGGACTGGCACACCGCCGACGCCGTCGCGCATGTCCACGACGGCCTCTATGACACCATTGCCGGTCTCGATCGGCGGCTCTTCGACGCCTACAACAACTGCGACCTGCCCACCTTAGGCGCCATGGTCACCGACGATCTCGAGTTCTACCACGACAAGACCGGTCTCTCCGTGGGCAAGCAGTCGTTCGTTGAGAGCATCCGCAACAATATTTGCGGCAAGACCCAGCGCACACTTGTCCCCGGTTCTCTCGAGGTCTACCGCCTTAGTCAGTACGGCGCCGTCGAAATGGGACGACACCGATTCACGCATCCGGGCCACGAAGAAATCGGCATCGGCGAGGCAAAATTCATAACCCTGTGGCAATTCAAGAACGGCGAGTGGAAAGTTTCCCGCGTCATCAGCTATGACCACGAGTCCGCCAAAAACTAGCCGACCTGTCCGGCATGAGTGAACAGCGGGCTCCTGCCTCCCTATTGCTCAACGAGAGCCCTACTTCACGCCCTTGCTCGGGTCCCACGCCCCCTCCAGCTTGCGAACGTAGAGAATCTGCCCAATGTGATACGCATTGTGCGCCCCGACATGCGCGATCAGCGAAGCATTCTTCGCCAGCGTTTGATCGTCGGCCGCCTCCACCGCTTTCTCCCAGTCCGTCAGCACCTGGTCGAGCTTCTTCTGAAGATCGTCCCACTGCGCGGCGTTGAAGTCGGTGAACGTCTCGTTGTTGTTACCGTCGAACGGCGCCTGCTCCTCTCCCTTGAAGTGCTGCAACTCCCGGTTGTCCCAATACCAGATGTGGTAGGCCAGCTGACCGACGGAATGGCCGCCGCCCGGAGGCATCCACTTGGCCCGCTCGGCGGTCAGCCCTTGCACGGCGATCTTCGCCGGCACGAACCAGTCCTCCTGGTCGTGGGTCGTATGCAGCTGCTCCAGCAAAACGCCGCGCAGCGTGGTCGGTGGTTGCTTGCTCTGCGCGGATGCGCCGAGCTGAAGAGTCAGGAGCGGGAAAATCGGGAGCAGGCAAAATGCGATCTTCTTCATGGTGAAAGTTCCTCTTCCGGAGCCGGTGTCGTTACGCCCTGGAGCCTACGATTCGCAGAATGTATCACGCCCCAATCCGGGTGCCCATAGCCGCTTCCCGGTTGAGTGCTCCCAAGGCGTGATACTTTGATCTCGCGTGGCAGGGCTGTGCAGTTGAGTGCCCTTTCAGCTCGCATAAAAATCATCCGCCGCTTACATTCAATGTCGGGGACGACTGCATGAACGCAAGACTCGCCTTTCGCGCCATCCTGCTGGTGGTTTTCTCCGCAGCTCTGGCTTCCATTGCAAGAAGCGCGCAGGCGCAATCCAACGCATCCCTGCAGCAGCGTATCCAGAAAATCATGGCGCGCCCGGAATTTGCGCACTCCCGCTTCGGAATCGAGTTCATCCAGGCCGACACCGGCGACGTGATCTACAAGCTGAATGAGCAGGAGCTTTTCGTGCCGGGGTCCACGACCAAGCTGCTCACCGAAGGCACCGCCCTCGAACTCCTGGGGCCGGACTATCGTTTTCACACGAAAATCTACCGAACCGGACCCATCGACAAACACGGCACGCTGAAAGGCGATCTGGTGCTGGTCGCCAGCGGCGATCTCGACCTCTCCAATCGCATCCAGCCCGACGACACGCTCGCCTTCGAAAATGAGGATCATTCCTACGGCGGCCCTGACAGCCAAGGTTTGCCCGGTGATCCTCTCCTCGTCATTCACGAGTTCGCCCGCCAGATCGCAGCAAAAGGGATCAAACGTGTTCAGGGAAGAATCGTGATCGACGACACCCTGTTTCCCGGAGGCGAGCGTGAATTGGGGACAGGCGTCGTAGTGTCGCCCATCGTCGTCAACATAACGTCATCGATGTCGTCGTCAGTCCCGGAGCAACGGAAGACGCACCGGTGCAGTGGAAGATCGCCCCGCAAACCAGCTACGTCACCTTCGTGAATCGCGCCAAAACTGGAAAGGCCGGTTCGAAAAACACCCTCGATTACGACGATGAGAAGCTCAACCCGGATGGATCCCGCACCGTAACCCTCACCGGCAACCTGGCGCTGGATGCGAAACCGGTCATGGCCTCCTATGCGGTTCCCGAGCCGAGCCGATTTGCCGCGACCCTGCTGATGGAGGCGTTACGCGACCAGGGTATTCGGTGCGCCCTCACAGCCCCTGCGGAATCGATCGTCTTCAAGGCCCTCGCGCCCAGGTACACAGCCGAAAACCAGGTCGCCGAACACGTCTCGCCTCCATTCCGCGAGGAAGTGAAGGTAACGCTCAAGGTCAGTCAGAATCTCCATGCTTCTGCCACTCCTTCTCTGCTTGGCGCCCTCGTCGCCCACAAAGATACCGGCATCAAGCAGGCGGGCTTCGACCAGGAGCGTGCATTTCTCACGAAGGCTGGCCTCGATCTGAGCGGGGCGGCGCAAAGCGATGGAGCCGGCGGCGATGCTTTTTTCTCGCCCGATTTCATGGTTCACTACCTGCGCTTCATGTCCACGCAAAAGGACTATGACCTCTTCTATCGTTCGCTTCCTGTCCTCGGTAAGGATGGCACTCTGTTCAAAATTCAGACTGCTTCCCCCGCCGCGGGCCATGTGCATGCGAAGACCGGCACCTTCACCACCTACGACGCCCTGAACCAAAGATTGACGGTCACAGGCAAGGCGCTCGCCGGCTACATGGATACGGCGAGCGGTCAGCACCTCATCCTCGCTCTTTACGTCAACATGGTTTCGGTATCGCGCGACGACCCCGACGCAACTCAAAACGTTGCCGGCGAAGCCCTCGGCGCAATCGCTGCTGCCGCTTATGACGCGCCGCTTACAACCCGAACTGCTCCTTGAAGGCCCGGCCCGGTCGCGCGCGTATAACCTCTGCCGTCAGCCAGCTTTCCGCTCTTCCCCCAGCACCTCATCGAGCAAGCCGCTCAGCGAGTGCGCACGGCTGCGGATCGAAGCCACGCTCTCCCCGGCGCCAGTCACCGCGGCGTGCCGCTCCTCCAGCCGCGCCAGTTCATCCGCGAGATTCAGCGCCGCCAGCACCGCCACGCGCAGCGAGTCGACCGTGCGCCCCTGGGCCGCGACTGCGCGCATCTTCGAGTCGACGGTCGCCGCCAGCCGCTCCACGTACTCGCGGTCGTTCCCGTGCAGCCGGTACGTCTGATCGTAAATTTCAACCGTAATGGCGCTGTCGTCGGGCATACTCAGCGCGCGATCTCGTCGATCTGCTTCAGCAGTCGTTCCACCCTGAGCCGCACCTGCTCTCGCTCCCGCTCCAGCGTTCGCATCTGGTCCTTCGCCTGCTCCAGCAGGGCTGCCTGCGCCTCCAACTGGCTCTGCAACCGCGCCGCATTCTGCTCGGCCTCGGCCCGGGCTGCGCGATCATTTTTTACCAGTTCCACTGCGCGCACGATTCGTTCTTCCAGCGCGCTGAAGTCGTCCACGGCTGTGGGCAGTTCCGCTTCCTGCAGGGTCAGCGTTGACATTTCGGATCACCTCGACGTTTCTCCGCGCAGTATAGCTCTCTTCGCAGAGGGAAACTCGGCATTCCCGCCGCTGGCTCGGCAAACGCATCTCACTCGCTTTTGCGTCCCTACCCCAGTTCCCTCCCCTTCGATCCCTGAAAAACCTCCTCGTTCGTCCCCGGCCGTCCCACTTCGCCCTTGTGCCGATGGCCCGTGCGCGCGCGGATCTGTTCTCCCAGAGTCGCCGTCTCTGGCTCGCGCTCCAACCCGTGCGACTGGTTTGTGATCGGCGCGCCGTCCTGATACTCCCTTGCCTGCGCCTCGTCTGAATTTTCCAGAAACTCCTCCGACTTCCTCAACGGCTCAACCATAACTCCTCCTCAATTGAGGAGAGGCTACATTGACCATCGCCGTTGCCTCGCGCCATCCGCCCAGCTCGGCAATCCCGCGAATCAGTGCGGCAGGGGCCGCAGCTTCAACAGCACAAACACCCCCACCCCGATCAGCGCCACAAACAGCAGCACCAGAATGACCAGCGCCACCTTTACCAGCGACCGCATCGACCGCACATCTTCGGCCAGCTCCGTCACTTCGAGCGCCTGCCGCTCGGCCGCCTCGCGCGTCCGCGTCACCGCCTCTTCCATCCGCTTCAACTCGACGGTCTGGTCCTGCACTACCAGGCGCAGATCATGATGCGAGCTTTCAAGCGCACTCACGCTTTGCCGCACCTCGTTCCGCAGCTCGGTCGACAGCGCCGTGGATGGCTGCGCCGGAGGGGTCATCTCCAGCAAACGCGCGATATAAGGCAGGAACGCACGAAACTGCAGCAGCGCTTTCCACATAGGGTTGTGCTCCAGCTCTCTTAACGACGGCAGGCCGACCGGCACCGTCTCGAGATCGGTCTGTTCGTCCCTGGCTCCGGCGCCCGGCTTATCCTGTGCCAGCGCGATGAGTCTGTCGACCGCCGATTCGCCTGTATTCCGATTCATGGGGAGTTCCTGCGATCACTATAGTCAATAGAACCTGCACCTACCAAAGTTCTTTCGTGTCATGACTGGAGTAACCCCGGCCCCGGCAGCCGCCCGGACCGCAGCCCAGTGCGACCGATGCACATGCCCGACAACGAACACTGGCGGGATCTCTGGATCGAGAAATGCGATAATGAAAGGGTAGGGAGGTAGACATGGCTCAAGCTCAGGATTCGGATTCTAAAGTACCGAGCCCACTCAACGACGCTCTCGAGAAATCGCTGGCGCGGCTTCCTACTGCCCCTAACCTGGACTACAACCCGTTTGTGCGACTAGGGCAAAATTCGGGCCAGGATCAGGGCTCACCGCAACCCTCGCAATCCAAAAAAACATAGCTCGCAATGGACATCAATCTAACAGCCATCCTCGTTCTGGTTGGCTTCATTGTGCCAGGGATGTGGGCGCAACGGTCGCGTTATTCGATTCACCAAAGTCTCTCGACGAAATTGGCGCAACAGAGGAATTGGCACAGTTTGTTGGAGCCGGGCTCCTCATACATCTTTTTCTTGCGCCCCTTTACCTCCTGTTCTTCTCACGCTGGAATCTCTCTTATGCGCACGATCTTCATGCCGGCCTGGCGGCGCGCGGGGTCGGGCAAATCATATTAACGCACCCATGGTTTTCGCTTTGTTATCTTGCGATCAGCCTGATTATTGCTCAGCTATTCGGAATGGCAGCCGGGTTCCTGTCACTGCGCCAAACGATCCGAAAGTTTCTCTCACGACGACTGCGCATCCGGTTCGTGATGGACCGCCCGCTTGTCTTCGATTTTTTCTATCAGGGAGAGTTTTCCGGTATCACATTCGTCGAACTCGAGATGAAAGAACATGCCGGGTTTTACACGGGGCAGCTGGCGGGCTTTGCGCTTGTTCGCGATGTAGAACCGCATAAGCCGGTATATATGCAAAAGGTCCTCTATCGTGCTGAAGAAAGACAGCAGTACACGCCAATAGCTGCGGATGGAGTGTGGTTTGATCTTGCGGATGCCCTGTCAGTCAGGCTTGTGCGAGTACCGCAAGAGGCTGTAATAGAACACTTGACGGCCAAAACCTCTGACAGGACCGTCATCGGGGACGAGATCGACTAAGAAACCTGCCCCCTCCCCTGGTGCATAATGACAGCAGGGGCGCATCCTGCGTGAACCTCCCCAACTCCATTACGATGGGCCGCATCTTCTGCGTTCCTGTGCTCATCTGGATGCTCTCGCCCCATTTTCCTCATGGTGGCTGGCACGGCGAGCAGGAGGTGGTCGCCTCCTTCTGCTTCATTCTTGTATCGATTTCAGACGGAATCGACGGCTACCTGGCGCGCCGGCGCGGCCAGATCACGACCATGGGTATGCTTCTCGATCCCATCGCGGACAAGTTGCTGATCACTTCGGCGTATGTAGCACTCGTGGAGTTCAATCCCCACGTCGTGAAGCCCTGGATCGTCGTCGTCGTCATCGGCCGCGAATTTCTCGTCAGCGGTCTACGTTCCATCGCTTCCACCGAGGGCTTCACTATCGAGGCGAGCGATATCGGCAAGCTCAAAACCGTCATTCAGATTGTCTCAGTGGTCGCGGTGATCCTCGATCACGGCTGGCACGAGTGGCATATCGGCTGGTTCATCGTTCCTGTCCATTTATTCGCGGTCGTGGGCATCTACTACATGGCCGGTGTCTCCATCGTTTCCGGAGTGGATTATTTCGTCGCCTTCTGGCGCAAGATAGACAAGGCAGCAACGAAGCAGCGCTCGCGCGATAACGAATTCGTGCTGAGCCGGCGAAAAAAGAAGAAGACCACGCCGCCGGCGCCGCAAAACGTGACTCAGTAAGGCTCTCCGATTATTGAAGTGCCGTATCCAGCGATCCTTCGATGCGGGGCCCATTGCGGCGAGGAGAGAATGCGGCCAGGGAAAGAGCTTGCCGCCGAAACCCACTGGTCTCCGTCCAGCACGACGTCCTGCAACCCACCTCCATGGTCGACACCTACGTCGANNACCAAACCCTCGTCCCCATGAACATCGGCACGCCCACGCCCATGCGCGGACCCGGCATCGTCCCCGGCCTATTTCCCCTCGAATCGGCCATGGACGAGCTGGCGATCAAGCTGAATCTCGACCCGCTCGAGCTGCTTGAAGAATTACGCCGAACAGGACGAGAGCTTCAGCCCCGTCCGCCCCTTCTCCAGCAAACATCTGCGAGTGCTATCAAACCGGCGCCGAGAAGTTCGGCTGGTCAAAGCGAACGCCCCAGGTCGGCTCCATGAAACGCGGCGACGAAATCATCGGCTGGGGCATGGCCACCGCAACATGGCACGCAGGCCGCAGCACCGCCACTGTTCGCGTACGCCTCAACGCCGACGGCACGGCGCGCGCCACTTGCGCCACCCAGGACATCGGCACCGGAACCCACACGATCTTCGCCCAGGTCGTCTCCGAAAAACCGGCATTCCAATCGAGAAGATCGAAGTCGTCCTCGGCGACAGCTCCCTACCCGATGGCCCGACTCCCGGCGGCTCAACCGTGACGGCGACCGTGCTCCCGGCGGTCACGCAAGCCACGCAAGGTGCTGTCGATCGCGTGATTGCCGCCGCGCAGACGATGCCAGGCTCGCCATTCAAGCGTGTCAGCGCGGGCGGTGATCCTCCCACGCTCAAGATGACCGCCGGCCGCATCCACGTCGCGGATCAACCGCCGGAAAGCGGCATGCCCTTCGAACAGGTTCTCGTCGAGCGGCGTCTCGCCGCACTCGAGGCGGAATCGCGTACAGCTCCCGACCCAACGACCGCGCACCAGTACTCCGCACACTCCTTCGGCGCGCAGTTCATTGAGGTCCTGTGGGACCCGGGCATCGCGCGCCTGCGCGTCAGCCGTTCCCTCACTGTCATCGACGCCGGCAAGATCATCAACCGCCGCACCGGCCGCAATCAGATACTCGGAGCCGTAGTGATGGGCATCGGCATGGCGCTTTTCGAGGAAACGATCTACGATTCGCGAAACGCCAAGCCGCTGAACAATAATTTTGCGGACTACATCGTCTCCACCAACGCCGATATTCCCGATCTTGACTGCATTCTTGTGGAGTATCCTGATCTTCACCTGAACGAATACGGTGCGCGCGGCATCGGCGAAATTGGCCTGGCCGGACTAGCTTCGGCTCTGACCATGGCCATCTATTACGCGACCGGTGTGCGGGTACGGAAGCTGCCGGTGCGCGTCGAGGAGCTGATGGCCGAGCAGCGGAATTCGATTGCCTGAGAATGCAGGACTGAACTGACGATGTCGGAACTGCGACAAATCCTCGACCTGTGGAAACGCGCCAGCGCTGAAGGTAAAGACGTGTGCCTTGCGACCGTGGTCGGCGTCGAAGGCTCGGCCTACCGCCGCCCAGGCGCACGCATGATCCTCACATCATCGGGCCAGCGCGCCGGCGCGATCAGCGGCGGTTGCCTCGAGGCCGAAGTTGCGAAGAAGGCCTGGTGGCTCACGACGAACGGCCCCTCGATCCAGCGCTACTCGAGCTTCTTCGACGACGACGGCGATATGCCCTATGGCCTGGGATGCGGTGGCACCGTCCTTGTTCTGTTCGAACGCGGCGAACCCGCCGCCCAGGCGCTCGAAACGCTTCGCCGCGGCGTCGAAGAGCGCACCGAGTCCATAATCGTAACCAACACCAGCACAAATTCCCCCGGCACCGCGCTCATCCTGAACGAAACCGGCGCCGTTCTCTATTCGCGGGAAGAGAACCCCGACACACCGGCGCTGGCGAACGAAGCACTGCGAACCGGCAAGTCTTCCCACAATGGAAAGTTCTTCGTCGAAATGATAGCGCCGCCCCCGGCGTTGATCGTCTTCGGTGCGGGCGACGACGCACGACCCCTGGTGGAGTTCGCCGCAGCCCTGGGCTGGCACGTGAGCGTCGCCGACGGACGCTCTCAGCTGGCGCGCCCGGAGCGTTTCCCTCGCGCCGCTCGTGTCCTCGGCCTCGATCCCGCGCTCGCTGGCGCAGGACCAGGGGATGCCGCGGTCGTTATGACCCACAGCTACGAGCAGGACCGAAGGATTTTGCGCGCGCTGCTCTCGACGGAAATGAAATACGTCGGTGTCCTTGGCCCACGTCGACGCACCGAGCGCCTGCTCGGTGAGATCGCTCCCGACCTCGGCCTCACCCTGGAGGAATGTATGGCGCGGCTGCACACGCCGGTGGGGCTGGACCTCGGGGGCCATTCTCCCGCCGCGATCGCGCTCGCGATTGCCGCGGAGCTGCAGGCCGTCTTCGCCGGACGCGAGGCGCGCAAGCTTTCCTCGGCGCAGCCGATTCATGCCTGAATTTCGCAGCGCCGCGGTCCTCCTGGCCGCCGGCGCTTCCACGCGGCTCGGTCAATCCAAACAACTCATTCGCCTCGAAGGAGAATCGCTGCTGCATCGAACCGCGCGCCTGGCGGTTGAGGCAGGCTGCTCGCCGGTCTTCGTCGTACTTGGCTTCGAGGCTCAACGGATGCAGGTCGAGCTCCGCGGCCTCCCCGTGGAGGTCCTGACCAATCCGCAATGGGAAGAGGGCATGGGCTCGTCGCTGCGCTTCGGCATGACCGCCTTGTGCCGCCATCAGCCGCAGCCTGATAGTGTCCTTGTGCTCCTCTGCGATCAGCCCCGGTTAACGGCCGAGCACCTGCGAGAACTGCTCGCAGCGCATAAGGAGGGTGGCGGTTCGGCCATTACTGCGTCAGTCTACGCACAGAGGGCTGGAGTTCCAGCGATCTTCCCGGCAAGGCTCTTCCCGGAACTGCTCGCCAGCGTGGGCGACCAAGGCGCAAAGAACCTGATCCGTGCTCACGCCGTGGATGTGCAGGGCATACTCTGGCCCGAAGGCGAATTCGACCTTGATCGCCCGCAGGACCTCAACCGCCTTGACGGCATATCTTAGTCTGCCTGAAGCGAAAGACAAGCCTTTTTGAGTTTCCTTTCACCCAGCAACAATATAGTTCACTATATGAAAGTGACTTTGGATTGCAGTGCTAACCTCCGCCATCTTGCGCCGCGCGCCTGTTGCCAGTCGTTTACACGCGGGGCTAGCATACGTTGCAGTCTGATTTGTTAACTGAATTTCGCCATGTCCATCCCCGAAACGCTGACCTCCCAACCCCGTTCACAATCCAGCATGCGGAGCGACCTAATATGGCGTGGTATGCCTATTGCATAACCGAAAGACAAGCCTTTCCCGAACTGCTTCGGCATCGCAAGCCGATTCCAATGGAAGCAGTTACGGGAATCCAGGGAAACCAAATCTTCCTCTACCCGGCCAGTGATTTAGCCGTAATCGTCAGCGAACATTCCTCCTCTGAAAATCTCACCCAACAATCCGGAGTCGAACACGCCCGAGTGATATCGGACTGCTTCAAAACTTCCACAGTCTTGCCGTTCCGTTTTGGAACTGTGTTTGCCGACGATGAAGCGCTCCGCCGGTCGATCCGTTCCAACCAACGGCAGTTCATCACCAACATCGAACGTCTGCGCGGCAAGGCCGAGATGCACCTCAAAGTGATGCTCGACGATTGCTGCCGCGAGCAGATCCGCCGCTATAACCCGGAACCTCCGCCCACTGTCGGCAAGGCGTATCTTTCCAACCTGCGCGAAAGTGCGGCACTGCAGCGCGAGCGGCAAACCAAAGCCCGCGCCGTAACCACCCAGATGCACCGTATGTTCCTGCCGCTGGCCGAAGAAGTCACCTGCAGGCGCGTCGAGCCGGGCAAGATGCTGCTCGACATCGCGCACCTGATTGACTCAGCTGCTGTCGAGCGCTACCAGAACAAATACTCCAGCGCCAGCGTGCTCATGAAGGATTGCCATATGCAGCTCTCGGGACCATGGCCGCCGTATCACTTCGTCCACCGGCTGACGCATCATGCTCCATCGTCCGCGGCGGTGGGCAGTGCGGCGCGGCCAACGGCTCACCTGGCTGCTTCCGCGTAATCCGAAAAAGAAAAGCCCCGGCGGACCCACGAACCACCGGGGCTTTCATGGAGGGCAGCATGGGGCGTCAGCAACTGGTGCAGCGCCCCGCGCGCCTCTGCGTTATAGACGCACGAGCCCCCCGGAAAGTTAAACTTCTCTTCACAGATTGATGCGCGGCGCGGGCCCGATAAAATTCAGGCTGGCGTTCTTTAATCTGCTGCCGCACGACGCCCAGGAAACGGCTCCGCGCATCGATCCGAAGTTCTGAGTCTCATGACCAACCTCGCTTTTCTCTTTCCGGGACAGAACTCGCAATACGCCGGCATGGGCCGCGACCTGGCCGAAAAGTTTCCTGTCGCGCGCCGCACCTTCGATGAAGCCGATGAGGCGCTCGGCTTTTCTATCTCGAAGCTCTGCTTCGAAGGTCCCGAAGACCAGCTGAAGCTCACAGAATTTCAGCAGCCCGCGATCTGCACTGTCTCCGTTGCGGCGCTTCGCGTGCTCGCGGAAAAAGGAATTACGCCGATGCTGGTCGCTGGCCACTCGCTCGGCGAGTATGCCGCCAACGTGGCTGCGGGCTCGCTCGACTTCGCCGATGCAGTCCGCACCGTGCGCCAGCGCGGCCGTTTCATGCAGGAGGCCGTCCCTCCGGGGCAGGGCGCGATGGCCGCGGTCCTCGGACTCAGCTCCGAGGAATGCGCACGCGCCTGCGACGATGCCGCAGCCGAGACGCACAACATCGTCTCCCCCGCCAACTTCAATTCACCCGAACAGACCGTCATTTCGGGTGAAGCTTCCGCCGTCGAACGCGCCGCGGAACTCTGCAAGCAACGCGGCGCCAAACGTGTCGTGATGCTTCAGGTCAGCGCCCCCTTCCACTGCGCGCTCATGCAGCCCGCGCAGGATCGCCTCGCAGACCTGCTCCGCACCCTCACCTTCTCAGCCCCACGCATCCCGGTCGCCGTCAACGTAGACGCCGCCCTCATCACCGACCCCGATCACCTCCGCGAGGCGCTCATCCGCCAGGTCACAGGTGCGGTGAGGTGGGTCGACTCGATCCGCCTCCTGATCGCGCAGAGTCCTGCATTTTTCGTTGAGGTAGGGCCAGGCAAAGTTCTCAGCGGATTAATGCGCCAGATCGATCGCGGACAGACATGCGTGAATATCGAGGATGAGGTAAGTCTGGAGAGGGTCCTTCAGGGAGCAGGACAGCGGCTCCACGGCAACGGACAGAGCTAAGGAAGGTCTGCGCAACCGGTCGCTGTGAAGCTGCCTCAGG
>PMSS01000238.1 GCA_003167515.1 Acidobacterium sp.
ACCGGTCCAGCTCCACGTACCGCCAGTTCCCGGTTGTGGACCAAGGTTCACCGTGCTGCCGTAGGCCACCGTCACACTGGCAACATTCTGCCAGGCTCCTCCATTCACATCGAGATAGGGAACAATCGGCGTGGGCGTGCCCACCGTCACCGGCGCTGTTCCCGTCGCGCTGTTATAGGTCGAGGTACTGCCCGCGTCCGGCGTGTAGGTCACCGTAAGCGTGTCGCTGCCCGTGGCCAGCGATCCAGCCGGGATATCGATGGTTGCAATCCCTCCGCTCAGTGTCGTCGCCGCCGCCGTGTAGCCCCCGCCCGTCAGCGTGACCGAGCCCGTCGGGGTTGGATTCCCGTTTCCTCCCGCCACTGTGATTCCGACACTCAGATCCTGCGCCGTGCTCACGATCGACAAAGCTGGCGTTACCGTCACGGTCGGAGTTACGACCGAACCCAATGGCAAAGTAAGATCCCACGCGCCCCGTCCATGAGTTACCACTCGCAGCAGCCGCGTCGATGCCACGACCATGATGTCCTGAACCACCACATTAGGCAGGTTTGTACCCAGCACTTCCCAGCTTGTCCCGCCGTTGGACGTCACATACACGCCCGTATCGCTTGCCAGATAGATCGTATTCGCCAACGTCGGGTCTAACGCGATGCTGTCCATCGGCGTGTCAGGCAGATTTCCCGACAGATCCGTCCACGTAGCCCCCCCGTTCGTCGAATGAAAAATGTGCCCTGTGCCAAATCCGCTCACCGCAACGTAGACATCCTGCGCACTGTCGGGGGCTACCAAAATTTTTGATATCGACCGGGCCGGCAGGCCGGTCAACGTCGTCCATGTGGCACTCACACCGGACAACGCATTGGTCGTCACCGACAGCGTTCCATCGTCCGCGCCCGCGTATACCGTGTTCTCATCGGTCGGCGCCACCGCGATCGTATTCAGGGAGGGGCCTAACTGGTATGGATTCATATCCTGGGTCAGATCCCCGGAAATTAGTGTCCAGGACTGCGCACCGTTCGTTGACTGGTAGACCCGATACGTTCCCGTGTACAGAACACTGACGTTGCTGGGGTCGGTCGCAATCGGCGGAACCCACGAAGCGCGATCTGAAGTGGTAATGCCCGTCTGCGCTGCAACCCAACCGTAGGGATACGACGCGCCCTGCACCGCCACCCCTCCCGTTGCGCTCGACATCCAGTACGCCAGCCCGCTCCCCTGGCAATGCGCATAGGCGACCACCCCCGCGCTGTCCAGAACCACCGGGCCGCCATCCCCGCATACAAACCCGCCACCCGTGAAGCTCCACGGGGCGCCCGCCGTGCCAATTTGCGTGCCGTGGTCCTGCGATCCAACGATCGTCGCACTCGGCGTTCCATTCTCAATCCCAAACCCCGGATAGAACGTCATCGATCCGATTGAATTATTGAGCGAGATGATCGTCGGACTACTCGCAGCCGGGCTCGTCGTCGTCACGTACACGCCGCCGTCGTCCATCACGTACATCTTCGTTCCATCCGGCGAAAACACCGCCGCATGCGTGTCTGCCCATAGCGGACTGCTGAAGGTATTCCATGTGACACCGCCGTCGAGCGACTGGTGTATCTCCACACCGCCGGTGTACAGGGTGCTCGGCGACCCCGGCACGCTTACGATCCAGTCGCGATAATAATCCAGACCATCTCCGGGCGCCGTCAGCGCAGCCCATGTGTTTCCGCCGTCGGGGCTCTTGTAGAGCGTTCCCGTGCCGAAGGTCACTGGCGCCAATCCAGCCAGCAGGTTGCCCCCCGAATCGAGCGTCAGTGCCGTCCGGTAGACCGTGTTCCACGCCGGCAGCGGGCTTCCCACTCCACCCGTCAACGCCGTCCAGGTCATCCCGCCATCCACGGATTTGTAGATAGCAGATGTAAGGCCTGAGTTTACGTTTGCGCTGAGGGCGCCATTCAAGCCGGCATACGCCGTATTCGCGTTGGACGGGTCGAAGATCACCGCCGACGCCTCGCTCGTCAGCTCGTTCGTCCAGGTCGCCCCAGCGTCGGCCGATCGATACACGCCCGATTCCGTCGCAGCCAGCACAACGGAACTATTCCCAGGCTCGATCGCTATCTGCGCAAACGGCGGCGCGCTTCCCCCGTTCGCAAACGGAGTCGATATCAGCGTCCACGTGTTTCCCCCATCCGTGGATTTGAGCAGCCCCTGCCCATAGTAGGAGTCGAAGCTATAGTCGGCCTCCCCCGTACCTACATAGATGTTGTTGGGATTGCTGGGATCGATGGCAATCGCCCCAATCGCCAGCGATGCCTGGCTATCGGTGATCGCAGCCCAGCTGTTGCCGCCATCCGCCGTCTCCCACACTCCCCCCGCCGCGGTTCCCAGATACATGATGAGAGGATTGGTAGGGTTGATGGCCAGCGAAGTAGCCCGCCCCGAATACGGTGGCTGCCCCGCTCCAAAACTGATGTAAGCCGGCCCGTCAAAATTCCAGTTGAGCCCACTGAACGAGTCTTCCGGACCCAATCCAACAGCGGGTTTCGCGCCATTCGAAACCGCCGGCTTCGCGCGACCACCCGCCGCCTTCAGCGCCAGATGCTGCTGCAACGCCCTGGTGCGCGCTCCCGCCGGAATGTGCGCAAGAGGATACGCTCGCTGGTGGATGAACCATTCATTGCGATTCCGGGAGAAGTCCTGGTCGGCCTCGCCCTCCTCCGGCCCTTCCCCTGCCTCCCCCGCGGTGGCACCAGTCCCCGCACCGCTCTTCGGCTTCTGTTCCGGAAATGTCGTCATAGGTCCCGGCGGAGTGACAGGTGCCTGCGGACTGGCAGGCCCCTTCGGACTTACGGGTACCTGCTGACCGGCAGCCCCCTGCTGTCCAATCGCCGGTGCCCCCCATGCGCCCACCGCCAGCAAAGCCAACAGCATTCCCGACTCGATGCGTAGATTCATACCCGCGCTCCATTCGCATGAGAACTGCGCGACGAATCCCGCACGGAACCTTCGTACCGGAAGTCATCCTTCAGCCCGCGGACGCCAGCCACAACACGCCGCGATGCTGCCTATTCTGCACAGAGGTTCATGGCCCTGACCTGCGCAATAGGCCGCCTGATTGGTTTGGGAAAGGGATACCAGGAGGGTCTATCGACAACTGCCAAACCAGTCTGATCTGTTTTCCAGCACGTGTCAAACGGAGGCTGCCGCCCGGCTGCCGATCCTCGCCCTCTGAAGGCCCCGTCCCGCGCGGGGCCCCTCCTCTATCGCCTGGCCTCAACGCCGAGTGGTCGGGCCACGCGCTCAGAAGCGAATCGACGTTCCAGTTCTACTCAACAGTTATGGTAAACGTCTCCGTGCTCATAACTCCCGCCGGATTAGTATAAGTAGCCACATAACTATTGCTGCCCACGCTCAGCGGAATGCCGTTGATTTGCCGCGAACCGGCCTCGTACCCATTGGGACCTGCCCAGCTCCATGAACCACCGCTGCCCGGCTGCGGACCAA
>PMSS01000488.1 GCA_003167515.1 Acidobacterium sp.
TCTTTGCGGTTGTCTCCTGCTTCTGCAAGTTCGGCGCGAGCTTGTTGTGTCAGAGCCGCTGCGCTCGCCACTTCAGCTTCCTGCTGTGAGATTTGTCTTCGAACCGAGACAGCCTGCGATTCGCGAATACCAGGGTTGGACAGACTTGCCTCCGCTGTCGTCAATTCGCCCTGTGACGCCTCAACCCGGCGCTTCGAAGCCGCAACCACCGCGGCCTGTTGATCGGCCGTCGTTGAAGCCTGAAGTCCCTGTTGCTCCGACACAGCTCCGGTTTTTGCAAGACGCGTATATGCATCTCTATTGAAGGCGGCAATCTGATCAGCCGCCTGCTGCTGGGCCAATTCCGATTGCGCGGCTGCCAGATCCGCCTGCGCCTGCCCCACATGGCCTTCTGTATCCAGCTTTGACTGGCCAACCTGCAACCGGCTTTGCTGCAATTGCTCCTGAAGGACGGCAATCTGCTCCTGCGCGGCTGCGCCCTTTGCTTCTGCATCCGAGAGAGCATCACGAGCCTGGTCCTCACGCGCCCGAATCTGGGCGTCGTCGAGAACAGCAATCGTGTCTCCGGCATTGACGGTGTCGCCCACCCGGACGCGAACCTCAAGAATGCGTCCGGTTGTCTTAGAGGCAACCGCGGAGTCGTCGCCTTCAATCCGGCCACTCACCACGACAATGCTTTTCGGGATACGTGGCGCCGCAAAAAAGATATTCCAGATTAGAAGCGCCGCCGCAATCAGGACCACGCCAGCGACGATCATCAGGATCAGGCGTCGTCGCGTCCCGGCCTGCTTCGTCTTTTCGTCGGCTGCCTGCTTAGCCTTTTCGTCCGCTGCTTTCTTTTCACTTTCCGCTGGGTCCGGCTTGGCGCTGTCCGCTACGGCTGGATTCGCGCCGTCGGCTACCGTTGGCTTCGCAGTATCAGTGACGGCGAGCTTGGCGCTTTCCGATGGGGCCGGCTTTGCACCGGGTGGGTCCGTCTGCTCTTTTTGCTCGGCCTGTTCTGGCGCGTTTTCAACTGTGGGTATAGTCATTTGCTTACCCTCCGTTTCCTTGCCGGTGTCATCGTTCCATACTTTGAGCGAAAGTCCTGGAGATACGAAAGTGAAAAGTCCGCGATATGATCTGCAATCCGCTCCACCTGCTCAGGTGTCATCCTTAGCTCCGGCCAAATCTCCGTTAACAGAGGACCGGGTAGGACGTAAGCAAAGACTTGTCCCACCACGCTGATTGCGCAGAGTCGGGTGTTGTCATCGTTGGGAGGGAAGCCGATCATTCCTCCAATGAGTTCCAGGAGCCGCTTGCAGATCGGTCGAGTCACCTTATCGATAAGTTGTCGAAGCGCGGGTGTNNTCCGAAGTCGAGCTCGAATCAGAGTCCGCAAGATGTCCTCCGGAGGGGTGTTTTGATCAAGTGTGTTTTGAACGGCCAGGAGTTGGGCAGAACGCACCGATTGCTGCAAGACCTCGGTATAGAGGCCCAATTTATCGCCGAAGTGATAATTTACTGCTGCAACATTCGCCCCCGCTCCTGCACAAATGTGGCGAATGGTCGTGGCCTGATAGCCCTGATCGGCGAAAACCGGGCCAGCGACCTCCAGCAACCTCTCGCGTGTTGGGTCTGCAGCCTCGGGCAGGCGTTTGCGCCTCACTACTTTTATCCCGAGATGTGACCGATTTCTGTTCATGTTCAAACGCCAGTTTGAAACAACAATTTTCCAATTGCTGTATCGAATTGCTCAGTGCGTCGAATTGTGGGACGGGAACGTAGACCTGCAATCGCTTCAGGCATTTGCCTGACCCGGTTCGGAGAGCGCTCCCAATTTCAACCAGCTCCAGCAGTGCGGCGGTGTGACGAACGTTTCCTGATGAGCGCGTCCTGGACAACGGAATTCTCTTCCGCCAGAGCCTCAAGACGGCCGGACAGGTCATCGTGCAATAGCGCGTTCAGCAGGGTCCTGTGGATCCATCCCGCGCTCCGTTGTTTCAGACTGGCTGGTTCGTCGAGTCCATCATGGGCTTTTGGATCGGCTGGCGCCGTTTGGGGATCTCACGACGTCCGTGATCCTGTCCACGCCGTTGTGGCGGAAGACCATTGGCAAACCAACGCCACATTTGCCGCCTGCGAAAAATCGGCCGCGTTCCGTTCAAAAGGCATGAATTCACAGCGCGACACGGTTCTACACCTTGGAAAACGTCTCATTTGAGGAATGGTGGAAATCATCCCGATATGTATAAATGGGTTAACCGTTCTCCCTGAACAACAACGTACACTGACGCCCAACGCGCGTTTCCAGATCCGACTCGGCCCGGCCTTGCGGGTTTCGGTCGTGTCGTCGCCCATCCGGAAGTGATAAATGTAACGAGATCGTGTCTCCTTGAAAGCAAAGGAGAATTCCAAAGGAATAAAGTTAATAACAGGCTTTAGGCGGACTGGCTGCACGCGCGGGAGGAGCAGGAGTGATGATCGGCGCAACACGCGTAGCTTTCTTCGGCGGATTGGCCATGGCGACGACCGCAGGCATCGGGTACTCATTTGAGGCGGTTGTTTGAAGAGCGCCAATAGAAAGCTGCCTATCAAGAAAGGGCGAGTGTTTATGTCGACTTGGACGCGACTCTAACTCTCGATCTGCTGATTACCGTCGTTCCGACCAGTGATTCCAGCGGAATGAAGCCGCCCGGAATAGCGCGAGCCTGAGCGTAGCGGAAGGCCGATTATCCGGGAATCAATTGCCGACCAACCGGGAATAACCCCGGACTATGCGACGATTACAGGCAGGGGTTACTCCGCCTCCGCAGACCCAGGAAGTGGAGTCTTTGCGGTGAGCCCGGAAGCAGCGGGATCTGCAAGTTCCTGGAACAGGTCCTCCCAACCGGCGAGAATAGATATGGGAAGATCGATTGTCCGTACGGTTGGATTACTACTGCTGATGGCATGGACGGCTACGCAGTCACCCGCCACAAATGGGTCTGAAACCAACTCCATGTGTTCGCCATACAGACTCATATGTTTGCCCACAATGTAGCCAAGCTTCCTGATTCGTGTGCAGTTCTCGGAAGGCGAACGAACAACTACAGGTTGCGGAGAGGAAGAGGACATATGGCACCTCGGCGGTTAGGAAATTTTGGTGCTGGGGACATAATGATCTCCGCGACCGGCTTGACGTCTTGTTGTCTTCCAACAGACAACGAAAAACTGAGCTTTCTGATACACGGTAAGTATTCTCCGGTAGCCGGCATGTGGAAGGCATTGCGAGGTGAAGGCGTAGTTCCGGGAGGGTCACCGGCAAACCGGAAGTAATTCTCAATTGTCGCTGGCAGCCCGATGCACTCGTTGGGGGCGTTTGTTTCCGCCCTCCGTGCGAGCCCGGTACCGCATTCTGAATGCTCTGGGTCGCGCAATGCGGGTCAGGCTCGCTTGCTGTTGGCCTGCTCCGGCAGCAAATCATCGCGGCTCCTCCAGGGCTTCGATACGGCCGAAAGGAGGTTCTTCCCTAATGCGGCCGAAGCGCTGATGACGCCGCCATACAAGGCGCCCACCACGCCCAGGGCGGCCACATCCTGCCCCGTAAGATAAAGACCGCCAATCGGCGTTCTGGCCCCGAGCCCGCGTATCTGGAAACGCTCAGGCGTGGAGGCTATGCCATAGATCTCTCCATGGGAGTAGTTCATGAAATGGCGCGTGGTGAGCGGCGTGGACAATTCGGTATAGGCGATGTGGCCGGCCACGGAAGGTACTTGCTGTTCCAGTTCGGCCCGCAGCCGCGTCGCAATCCGCTCCTTCAGCGCATCGTACTCGTCTCCGCGGCGCTTCCAGCGCGTGTCTTCCCAACGGCCGAACGCCGCATACGGCAGCATCGTGACAGCTTCCACCGTGCTCTTCCCGGGATGGCGGCGCTGGAAATCCGGATCCTTGGCTGAAGGGAACGAGAGATAAACGCCTGGCAAAGGGGCATCCGGGCTGCGCGCGAATCGCTCGACATTCGCATCGTGATCGAAGGACGGATACACCCACAGGTTCGTGCCTTCCAGACCGAGCGCGTCATCGCTCTGCGACAGCCCAACATAAAGAGTGACATGCGCAGTGGAGGGCTGAAGCTTGCGCAGTTGCAGCCGCTGCGAATCCAGCGCGGACAGATTCCCCGGCAAAAGACGCTCAAATGTATTGGCCGCGCCCGCATCGCTCAGCACCAGGCGCGACCGGAATTCGCGTCCGTCGCTCATCCGTACGCCCGCCGCTCTCGCGCCCTCAAGCAGGATGCTGCTCACCTCGGCGCTGGTCACCACCATGCCACCCTCGCGCTCGATCTGCGGCACGATAGCCGCCGCTATAGATCCCGCGCCACCGACCGGGTAGCTGCCGCCGCCAAAATAATGCTCGGCGATGGTAGCGTGAATGGCAAAGCTGCTTTTTCCCGGTGGCAGTCCGTAATCGCCCCATTGCCCGGTGAGAACCCCGATCAGTTCCTGATTCGCGGTGAACCCCTCGATGACCTCCCGCGTCGTGCGTCTTGCCCAGCGCATGTAGGGCACGCGCATCAGGCTGCCGGCCAGCGCCGCCACCGGCGCCGGGATCGCCTTTTCCGCATAGTAAAGACCGCTCGCGCGGTTACAGGCCCGAACCGCTGCGATATACCGGTCGATGGCCATGGTCTCTGCCGGAAACGATTGTCGCAGGCCCTCGCGGAACCTCTCCAGCCCGGCGCCGAATTCAAATGTTCGGCCTTCGATGAGGAAGCGATCGTAGACCTCCGGCATGGCCTGCCACTGCACCCCGCCTGCGGTAATGTGGTCGAAGGCTCGCCGTACTCCGGAGCTCTCATCCTGCATCTGGCCGATGTAATGTACACCCACGTCCCATTCATACCCAGGACGACGAAAGGTGTGCGTGAAACCGCCGGCCTCGTAGTGCCTTTCGAGCACCAGCACGCGCTTGCCCGCGTGCACTCCGAGCAGCAAAGCCGCCGTGAGGCCGCCTATGCCTGACCCGATCACGATGGCGTCCCAC
>PMSS01000007.1 GCA_003167515.1 Acidobacterium sp.
GATCGCTCATGGAATTCACGAAGATGAGCCGTGACTTTTTCCAATTCCTGGGAAGATCAACGAGATCGTCATGCAACGTAGGCGCGAACCCGTTTCTATAGCGATCAGAGCCCATCGCATGTAGTCGCTTTGCCATGCGCTCAGCATAGCAATGCTTGCAGCCTTGGCTGATTTTGGTGCATCCGGTCACCGGATTCCATGTCATCTCCGTCCATTCGATGCTCGACGTTGTCGCCATGCGTGCCTCCTTTTCAGTCTATCCGTTTAATCATCTAAAATGCTTTGGGCTATTTTCAGGGCAGTTGTCGCGCCACGCTCATTGGCTGCAGCGAAGCAAAGCGAATAGAGCGGACTGGATTTCGAGTTTCTTAACACCAGACCATTGGCTACCTTTGCGAAGCTGCTGGCGAGGCGCTCTTGAATGAAACCTTGAATGTTCTCCACCGTTGCATTCCGCTCAAGTTCCTCTCTATCGCCGAACAAATCCCGTGTAGTCCGTGTCTGATAAAAGCGTGAGCGCCACTCCGCCGTTCCAAACAGTTGATCGAGACGATTCTGCCATGCCTCATCGATATTTCCATCTCGCTTCAGAAGCCGCGCAACCCCAAGCGGAAACAGGTACCAGAGGTCGATTGCCTTGGTAGCTGCCAACGCCTGGATCGTGCCCCATTCGACCTGCATACCATACGGGTCTAGGAAGACAACTGCTCGTTCCTTCTTCCAGTTTCGTTCGTTACACCAGGTGCACAGGACTGTGTTGGCATCATCGTTTCTAATGTCGCAGCGTGGCAGCAGAGATGGAAAGTCCCTCTCGATGACTGCCTTCAACTCACCGGCTCGACCCCTCAATTTCTCGATAAACAGATACTTATCGAACGGACTTTGAAGACCGAGGGCAATTCTTGCGCTTCCGTCGCGGTAGCCCTTGGTATCCGCATCTTGGTATATCTCTTCCGGCAGACCCAGCCCCGACGTTGGAACTTCCACCGAAGAGCGGGAGCCCGTACCTGCGAAGGCATCGACGTACCAAGTTGTGAAGTGTCGGGCGCGCTCGTTTCCCGTGAATATGGTGCGATAGGCCGCAAGGTATTTGGCAAGCCTCGCCAGCTTGACTTCAGTCCAATCTCCGCCGAATGCGTGTTCGATCATCGGCTAGCCCATGACCTGATGCTCTGCGCCAGTCGATCCGATCTCCCGGAATAATTCGTCAAAAATCTGATCCGCGCCCCAGGCTTGCGCAGCGGTAAATGCTAAACGCTTTTTCTGGGCGCTCGTGAGTATCGTGGTGGGCTTGTAGCCCAAATCGTGCTCCGCTTCCGACCAGGCGTGCTGAAAGAGCGTTTTTATTTGCAGCTCGAAAAATTGGATGGATTCGTCCTCTTTCACTTCGTCATCAAACATGTCGCGAGGAATAAAGAGGATGAAGTGCCTACCTTCATAGCCAAACTCGCTCTCAGAATCGGGAACGATCTGCACCGACTCGATGTGGCGAAAATATTTCATCACTTCCGTGGTGAGGCGGTCCACATCACTTTTATAAAAGGTAACGATCCTAGCGCCAAGCTGGTCCTGGATCTGCGTAAGCGGATCATCGTATTTACGCTTGCCGTCGATTTCCTTTTCGGCCTTCGCTGCAAACCGGTCCACACTCTTTGCTCTCACCGAGATGCGGTCGATGCGCGCGCATCCGTCGAAAACAGTACGTAAATGCGCTTCAAGGCGCGTGGCGAGCACGAGAAGCATTTGTGCTCGCCGCATTTCGTAAACATCGCGAAGCGAGATCATGTTTTCACTTTCTTGAACCGCTGATCAACAATGCTTCCCTCGGTAGAAAACCGCACGATCTCCTTGGATGGATCCACCGTCTCTTTCGCAAACACTTTGTCGAAGTTGTTTGTGGCGGCGGTGAGCAGCCCGCCATTGCTAAGTTCGACAGTCGTGAACGCCAGAAATTTCGCTAGTTCGTCAGGCACGAACTGGAATCCTTCATCAAAAAGGCTTTCGCGGCGAAACCAGCTTTTTATCTGCTGCTGCGTTGCGGCGGATACGTGAAACCGATTCAGGATTCCCTTGGCGCTCGCGACCTTTCCTTTCAGGCCCGGCAGCAGGTGGCAAAAGGCTGTGATCTCCTCTTTAGTTTTGGTGTCGGTGGAATGATTCATAGCTTCCCGAACTGCGCTCGCAAAGCGGCGGGTGCCTTCTTCTCCAGGTGTGAGAAAGTCGGAATGGAGAAAATCCCTTATCCAGTAGCTCGCGATGTAGCTCTCCGCGCTATTGATCTGCTTGTCGCCCGCCTTACCTTTCCAGAAATCATGATCGTATGACTTGCCCGAATACACGGCGGCTTTGTAGGAGGCGGCGTTCTTCATGAAGATCCGCTCAAGGAACTCGACCGTAAGCTCCTTTTCCATTTCCTGAGCAAAGATGCCGCTATCGGCCGGAAACCGGGAAACCACGATCTTGGTTTCGTCCTTACGAGTACCCTTCATCAGAAACAGAAGGCCAAGGCCGGATTTATTAGTGGTGACAGCCTGGAGGCTTTTCGCCAGGGCTCTTCCGTGTGCGAGGTCGGTCTTCTTCAGGTACGCGAGGATGGCGGTTCGGCATTCGTTATGCTGCTTGCCCTCACTGTCCGCAGAAAATGCAACGTCATGCGGGCATTCCTCCTCGGCCCTGTCGAATACCCTCTTAAGCATGTCGTACAGACCGCCTAACTTAGCGACGGATGTACCGCTGATTTCGGGGGGCTCCTCCAGGTGTTTGCCCGGATGGATGAGAAAACTGTGTATTGAATCAAGTTCCATCATGCCTCCGAGACGGCCCGCAGCGTGCCCAAGGCTGTCTCTTCCAACGCAGAAAACACTTCCAGATGCAGCAGTTATTGCACTTTGAGGTTATTCCAGAGCGACAGTCGATGCAACTAAAAGTGTGCAGTGGCCTTTTGCGCGTTGATCATTGCGTAATTGCCATAGGCCTTCGGAAATGCGTTGCCCCGATTTCTAGCGCGTGATAACCCGGTTTTTTACACCTCGCGATAGCACAGTGCCGAAATTGTAGCGTCGCTTATTCTCAATCGCGATCTCTGAACAGCGAGGCGCCGAATGATTCGGTCTCAGCCGAGCCTTCCTGTCAGATTCTCCAAGAGCCAAGTCACCGATTCGCATATTTGCCGCGTGCCACTACCCTGCGCATAATGGACTGGCGGGTCCTGGGAATATCTGCTAGCATTCTGGGAACTGATATCATTGTTTCCCAGCGCTTCGAAAGTGTGCCAATGAACAAACAACTGCTTGTCCGCAATGTCCCGCCGGAAATCTGCACATGGATCGACGCGCAGCGCGCGCAGCACAATATGAGCCAGCAGGAGTTCGTGCTGTCCGTCCTCGATCAGGCGGTCGAGTCCGATTTAGAGCTGAAGCTCCCGCTCTTTGCGAGTTCCGCCACGGTTGTGGAAAAGCCGGTTCCCGAAAGTCTGCCTTTCACCTTCATTGATCTGTTCGCCGGGATCGGCGGATTTCGCAGCTCGCTTGAAAAGCTCGGCGGTCGCTGCCTGTTTTCTTCTGAATGGGATAAGTATTCCCAGAAAACCTACAAAGCCTGGTACGGTGATACACCCGAGGGCGACATCCGCAAGATCAAGCCCGCAGACATTCCCAATCACGATGTAATGGCAGCGGGCTTCCCCTGCCAGCCCTTCTCCATTGCCGGCGTGTCCAAGCGTCAGAGCTTGGGAATGGCGCATGGGTTCAAGTGCGTGACCCAGGGCAATCTGTTCTTTCAGCTCGTGACCATCATCAAGGCCAAACGGCCCCCGGTGCTTTTTTTGGAGAACGTGAAGAACCTGCAGTCGCATGATCAGGGACGCACGTGGACAGTGATCCGGGAGGCGCTGGAGGATCTGGGCTACTGGATTTTCTTCCAGGTCATCGACGCTGCCGCTTACGTCCCGCAGCACCGTGAGCGCGTCTATATCGTCTGCTTTGACAAGAAGGAATTCCCGGAGAGACCGCCTTTCGAGTTTCCAAAGAAGCCGGAGGGCGCGAAGCCGCTCCTTCGAGACATCCTGGAGCCGAACCCCGATCCGAAGTACACGCTTACGCCGCATCTGTGGAACTACCTGCAGCGATATGCGGAAGGACATAAGGCCAAAGGAAACGGCTTTGGCTTCGGGCTCGTGACTCCCGAAGGCATATCCCGCACGCTCAGTGCGCGCTACTACAAGGACGGCTCGGAAATTCTGATTCCCCAGGGCGGGAACAAACCGCCGCGCAGGCTGACGCCGAAGGAGTGCGCCCGGCTCATGGGCTTCGATGAGAAGTATCAAAACAACCTAGTTGTGTCCGATACCCAAGCCTACAGGCAGTTTGGCAATGCAGTCGTGCCCAAAGTGGTTGAGGCAGTGGGCAAACAGATACTTAAGGTGCTGTCCTGGAAGCTGATGGAGAAGGGATGCCTGCTCAAACGCGCTGAGACCAACGGGCACAACGGAAACGGCAAAGCCGTCAGGAAAGCCAGGTCATGACCTCTCCCATCTGCGAGCGCGCGATAGAAGACGCCTTGCATTATGGGAATGCGTTGCTGAAATTCATTTCTCCCAATAACGCTGGCCTGACGGGCGGCCATGAGTGCGGCTTCTATCTTCCCAAGGGTGTCTGGGAGATGTACACGCCGCATCCGCCGGTGAAGGGGAGGCTGGACAAGCATCCCGTCTCGATTCTCTGGCAGGATGGCAGGACCACGAGTTCGGTCGTTACCTGGTACGGCGACAAAACTCGCAGCGAATATCGCCTGACGCGCTTCGGCAGGGATTTCCCGTTTCTCAATGAGGACGTGGTGGGGGATCTGCTCGTCCTCATCGCCAAATCGCGCGATGAGTTTCTGGGCTATGTCCTCGACTTCGACGAAGACATTGTGGAGATTCAGTCTGCCCTGGGCGTGGAAGCCTTCGCGCACTGGGGTGCCTACCGCGACGGTGTTCCGCAGCAGGCAGAAACAGAAGACGCCTGCATTGACCGCAAAATCCGCGACTTCTCAGCGGCGATGACGGAGTTCCCCAGCGGGGCCGTGTTCTCGGAAACGACGCGCGCCATCCTGGTGGGGTGCCTGAAGAAGTTCCCCGAGTTGATGGCGGACGAGGCGCTGGTACGTGCCTATCAGACCGAATATCAGCTCTTCAAGTCGGTCGAGAGGCAGGTATGCCAGAACGAGGTGAGCGGCCGTCTCTTCAAGAACATCGATGATTTCATCCAGACCGCCGCGAGCATTATGAATCGGCGCAAGGCGAGGGCAGGGCGCTCGTTCGAGAATCACGTCGAGTATCTGCTCACCCACGCCAATGTCCCGCATAAAATGCGCCCGTCGCTGGGCGCCGACGGCAAACCGGACATTGTGATCCCGAATGAGCAGGCATATTTCGACACGTCGTTCCCCTTGGAAAAATTGTTTATCGTCGGGCTGAAAACCACCTGTAAGGACCGCTGGCGGCAGGTGCTCAATGAAGGCCGCCGCGTCAAAGCCAAACACATCCTCACAATGCAGCCGGGAATCACCAGCACGCAGCTGGAGGAAATGCACACGGCCGGGGTATCGCTTGTCGTGCCGCAATCGCTGCACAGGAGCTTCCCGAAAGAGCGCACCATCGAGCTCCTCAGTGTGGAGAGCTTCATCCAGACGGTAAAACAGCGGCTTAGCGTATGACCGACGTTCACACACCCAAGCAGCGCAGCCGCAATATGGCAAGTATCCGGGGCAAAAACACTAAGCCGGAGAGAATTGTCCGCTCGCTGCTGCATAAGCTCGGCTACCGTTACCGACTGCATCGTCGGGATCTGCCCGGAACACCGGATCTGGTATTTCCCGCGTGGCAGAGAGTTATCTTTGTCCACGGCTGTTTCTGGCATATGCACGACTGCCGGTGGGGCAGGGTGACTCCTGCCAAGAACATGGATTTCTGGCAGAACAAGCGGAAGGGTAACTGTGATCGTGACGAAAAGGCATTGCAGGCGCTGAAAAAACAAGGCTGGAGCAGTTACATCGTATGGGAGTGCGATTTGAAGGACGAAGACAGGCTTGTTGCCGGACTACACGCTTTCTTGGACGGTGATACCTGAAGGCTTGTCGGTCACAGTTAAGGAACCTCTGAAGAAC
>PMSS01000446.1 GCA_003167515.1 Acidobacterium sp.
ATGGACAACGAGTGCCGGTCTCTGCTGCTGAATGTTCCCTTGGCTCTGCGTCCTCCGGAAACGTCTCGGGTTTACTCATTGAACAGCCGTGCTGAGTTCCTTGAAAATCTGCGCTCACTGCGCGCTAATCTTACGCCGGAGCATATTCAGGCGCTCCGGGATGTTTATGGCGAGGATCGCGTGGGCTGAATAAGCTCTCCTTGCGCGTTTACCCCCACGCTGTTCAGACTGAAGCAAGCGGAGGACCTGATATGCACGGGAGGCCCGTCCCAGCCGTTGATCCGGATCAGGATCATTTCTTCTTGGACCATTTGCAGGCAGTTCATGCAGAGAACGCTTGGTATTATAACCAGCGATTCTTGGGACGTGGAGGCAACGGGACAGCCTTCCTTGTGACGTGTTCTTCCGGACCCCACATAGGAATGCAGTTTGTGCTGAAGGTCTTCCACAAAATAAGTGACGTCGCTCGACGGAAGGCATTCCTAAAGGAGATTGTTCATCTGAAATCACTCGATCACCCAGGCATAACCAGGGTCTTCGACGAGGGAACATTCAAGGCGAAGACGGGCGCCGATTACCCATTTGTGATCATCGAATATGTGCCGGTGACAGCTCGCGCGCTGATGCTTTCTAAGCAAGTCGACCGTCTTCGCGCCATCAGGATTGCGCTGAACTGCCTCTCCGCAATCCATTGTCTGCACCACGCCTCGCCCCCGAAAATTCATCGCGACATAAAACCCGAGAACATTCTCATTAGCGATATGGGAGCAAAGCTTGCGGATTTTGGCTTGGTGAAGGTGCTGGCCGACCTCGAGCCGGAAAGTGATGTGACCGTTTTCGACGGAACCCAATGGCCGGGAATGCCGTGGCGGTATAGAACTCCTGAACTCATCCAAAGAGCGATTGATCACAGGACAGCAGTAACCGCTAAGTCCGACATCTATCAGTTCGGCACTGTTTTCTATGAGCTCTTGACAGGGTTCAATCCGCAGCGCGCGCCAGATAAAATCACGGACCCAATCGAGTTGGATATCCGCGAAATCAAGGGCAATCAAGGCGCTGAATTGTCTGCGTTGATTGGATTCATGTTGGCCCCCAAGCCTTCGAATCGCTTGCCGGCACACACCTGTATCGGTCGGTTAAACCTGGTCCACCAGGCCTACTGTGGTTCCTTAACTGCCCTGACCGGACAGCAAGTGTGATGGCATTCGGCCTCTGAGGAGTGGCAGAGCGGGGCTCGCGCCGAATTGGGTGCCCTCTTGCGCGCAGAGCGACAGCTTCGCTGTTTAGTCCCGACCAGCGGACTCGATCCAACAGTCCATTCAGCCAACGCCCGTGGTCCCGGTAGGGACGCTCATCACTGAGCGCCCCCCGGACGGATCCGTACGTGCGCGTCTACGCATACGGCTCTTATGAAGGATGGGTGGCGTGGAAGCGGGCTTGAGGATAGGGATGCAGGATTCGGGGTATGGGTATCCACCTGTCGAAGACCGGAGTCAGTGACTCCCACTTCTTCTTTGCGCGTTGGCTGCGACGAACCAGAACGTTCCGCCAGAGCCGATTGATGCGCTGCCTGAAGGTGCGCAACTGACCGATATTCCCGGGAACAGCATGGTATTGGTAGTAGCCAGTGACCACCTTCCGAAGCCATGCACCGACCTGACTGATGCGATCATGCTTCCGGCGGAGAAGCTCAACCTTGATGGTCTTCAGCTTCGCCACCATTCGCTGTTTCGACGTAATCCGCCAGACGGTGAAGGTATCGGTCTTGTGGCGTCGCCCGCAGTAGTGGGTGAAGCCCAAGAACGTGAAGGTCTCCGGTTTCCCTTTGCCCCACTGTTTCCGTTTGCGGGCTGCAAAACGCCCGAACTCGATCAGCCGGGTCTTTTCCGGGTGGAGTTCCAAGCCGAACTTCGCCAGCCGNNCCCATCACAAGATCGTCGGCATAGCGAACGATGATGACATCGCCCGTTGCCACTTTCCTGCGCCAGGCATCCGCCCATAGGTCGAACAGGTAGTGGAGATACACGTTGGCGAGCAGCGGTGAGACCACTTCTCCTTGCGGTGTACCCTGCTTCGTTTCCAACCATCGGCCATCCTCCGACACTCCTGCCTTGAGCCATTTCCGGATCAGGCGAAGTATTCGGCGATCGGCCACCCTGTGCTCGATGAACTTAGTCGTCCACTCGTGGCTCATGTTATCGAAGAAGCCGCGGATGTCCGCATCGAGCACCCAGTTCACCTTCTTCCGCTCCAGTCCTACCACGAGCGCATCGAGCGCTTGATGAGGACTGCGGCCCGGACGGAACCCGTAGGAGAAGCCCTTGAAGTCGACCTCATAAATCTGATTGAGGATCGTCACCACGGCCTGCTGGACGATTTTGTCTTCCAGTGCCGCGATGCCCAACGGACGTTGCCGCCCATCGGCCTTCGGTATATAGACTCGCCTTGAAGGCTGCGCCCGGAACGTTCCGCGGTGAACCCGGCTGTGAAGATCAACGAGGCGATCCTCCAGTCCAGATTCATACTCCTGCCACCGGACACCATCGACTCCCGGCGAAGCCTGACGCTTGAGAGCGTAGAAGCTGTCACGCAAAAGTGCGATGGTGAGGTGGTGGAGCAAGGAAGTGAACCGTTCCTGTTTCCTTTCCCTTGCTGCTTTTCGCACACCGTCCAGCCCCTGGGACATGCGGTTCCCGCTCTGTGTCGGGAGCATGCGTGGCTGACCGATGTTCACCTTCATCTGCGCCCTTCCCTCCCCCACCTCCGCCGCAGCTATTGCTGCTTTGTTCGGCAGGTTCACAGGTACTACGGCACAGTCCGACTTCTCCAGCACGTGCACGTCCGCCGTTCGGCCTGAGGCCTTCGCGGACCGGCCTTCGTCAACTGACGAAGGCGCACTGGAGATCTCCCGGTTCTCGTGCATGTTGTTTCTCAGCGTGCGCGGGCTCTAACGACTACGCAGGACCGGATAGTCGCTCGCGATAACGCGACTGCCGTTTTGCCTTCCTCCTGCTCACTAGGGAGTCGGCATCCTGATCTGCGATTTTTCGAAGCTCAATCACCCCGCCCACCGATGCCTCCGGCCTACGCTTCACGGAACACCTCGCGATGTCCCATGCAAGACTAGAGGTCAGGATGGAGTCGCTGGCTCCTTTCCTGCAGGGGACTTGCACCCCCTACAACATGCCGGTTTATCCCGGCGCACAGTGCATGATCGCCAACGCACTCATCGAGGAGCGGTGGAGAAGTCCCGAGGTTCCGTATTTCGGGCGCGTTGCCGGCCAAACAGGATATTTGCACCGCTGAGGCAGCAGAGCGTTCCAGAAAAGCCCCGCCGGGACGGTTTCAGGGCCACCGCGAAAATCCGACGCTGCCAGGGCAAACTTGCACATTCACTTGCACACTTTCACAGTTGCTCAAAACAACATGCTTTAGTTGCAATAATTTACGAGCAACAGCAACGCACTTAGAATCCGCAGACTCTAACAGGTCGTGGGGGTTCAAGTCCCCCTCCGGGCACCACAAAATTATGAAAAAGGCGTCGTGGTGGCTCTATTATTTCGCCCCAAGACACTGATGCATAAGGCCTTGCAGCCAGAGGTCACGCGGCGCACGGCAATTGCTTGGATGCTGCCTCGTTTACTAGGACCAATCCTGAATTTCTCTCGAAGTCG
Organism: Acidobacterium sp.; assembly: GCA_003167515.1. Lineage (GTDB taxonomy): Bacteria > Acidobacteriota > Terriglobia > Terriglobales > Acidobacteriaceae > Palsa-343. Next base: position 3,678 of record PMSS01000446.1, read on the forward strand.
TTCCGGGTGAATGAGTTGGCCCGCCTGCGTTCGGGTCGTGAGTGATGCCGAGAATTGTCGTGATCCGAAAAGTCATTCTCCGGTTTTGGTTTGATTGTCAGAATTGGCCTCTGCCTGCTGCATCACTAAACAGAGCGCTTTGAATGCGTCCAGCGTGGGTGTGCCGCCAAAACGGCTAAGGTACTTCTGGGCCATTGCCACGTCTCCAGCGAGGTAGCAGCTCTCTGTGGCTAGATAGAAAGCGCGCTCGTAGTCCGGATCGCCCGCGAGTTGCCGGCAAACAGTGGAGGCCGATTGCGAGGAGGGGGTCGCCTGGAGTGTGGCATGGCGGGCGTAGGCCTTCGCAACATCGAAGTCCCTGAGCAGCAGCGAAGCTTCGGCGATATCACAATACAGCCCGGCGTCGGGTGCGAATTGTTCGCAGAGCTGCAACCAGCGGATGGCACGGTGGAGATTCTGACGTGTGGGTTGAGCCGGAATATCGCTCATGCGTTTGTCGTTGAGATGACTCGGGCGGCCGTCGCTGTCGTAAAGGTCGCGGGCGCCGCCGTTGATGGCGCTCATCAATTCGACATGACCGGCGGCGCGCAGTGCGTCGACGTACATATATTTGGCAAGTGCGGAGTCGTGGTCGGAATGCTGGACCCTCGCGCACAACTGGTCGAGGTCGGAAACGAGTTTTTCTGCATCGGTGAGCAGCAGCTCTGCGCGACCGGCAGGAAGTGTCGACCAGTCGATGACGGTGTACTGACTGAACGCGGCCAGCCGCGCGAGTCTCGCGGGAAAACGGATGGCGTCGGGAAGGTCGGCCTTGAGGGGTTTGGAACATCCGGGAACGGCAGGAGCTTCACCGGTATCGGGGATGGGATCTCCGAGCAGTTCGGTCAACAGAAGGACACACTGGCCGTAGAAGCCCATGGTTCGGAACACAATGGCCTCGTTGTAGGCGGCCTGTTGGCGAACCGCGCGAGTCGCCTCAGAGCCGGGCCACTCCTGGAGTTGGCGGAAACAACTCAGTGCGGAGTCAAGGGAGTCCGGGTCGCCGCAGAGCGCGTGGGCAACGCCTTCAGCCAGCAGAGCCGCCTGGCGAATGTCATCGGTCACGACCAGGTTGTCGATCCGGCAGGCCTGACTCGAAACCGGAGGCACAGCTTCTCTATTCGTACTGGATGCGTGTTGTGCTGACCCGCTGTTGGAACGAGTGGGTGAGGTCGGTCGCGGGGATGTGCGCGGACTGGACAAGGGAGAACTCCTTAACAGGAAACTGGAATTGCGGTGCGGAAGAAGCCCAGGTTCCGCGCCGCGCAACGAAGTGAAGAGGTGCGCGTGGTTGCCGATGTTCCGCTGCCGGCGTTGGTTCCGGCGAACTGCAGGAAGAGGATTGCGCCTTGGCGCAGAGCCGCAAGACCATTGACCTCGTCGTTGGTCATCTCCTGGTATCGGATCCGGATGAGGAATTTGAAAGCGGTCCGCTCGGCGATGAGCTGGATGCAGTCGATACCTTCGTGCACCTCGCTCGATGTTGTGATGGATACCGTCGTCACACCAACGCCGCGCGCGGCGATGTGAATGTCAGCTTCGGTAGCTGGACTACTGATCGGAGCGGGAATCGGAGGAGCAAGGGATGGCGGAGTGGCGACGGCGACGGGAGCCGGTTCAGGAGGGGCAACCCGTTCTATCGATCCGCTGATGGTGGGAGAGTCGGAGGAAATCCACTGGCCAATGGCGATGAGGAAGCGAATAAGCGAGCCGACATCGATGCCGGCGGTGGCCTTGAGCTGTAGATCTTTGGCGGCTTCATCTAGGCGAACTGTGTGGAGGCGCCATGCCTCGCGCAGGGGCTGTACTCCCGGAAAGAGCGTGAGCTTCGGGGTCGCCGAGCCCGGCAAGAAGCTTGTAATGAGGGAGGGCATGAAGCTGGCCGGAGGTGTGGGCCGGAGGAGGAGAAGTGTGGGCGCTGCGAGCTCCCTACCAAGTTCGTCGCCGAGGCGTGAGAGCGCATCGAGAAAGTCATCGGTGGCCTTGTCGCCATCGGTTGACCCGGATAGCTCTTTGAGGGGAAGCAACCGCCAGATGACCTTTCCACGGAGGCTGAGCACGCCGTTCCATGCCCACCGGACCAGGCACACAAGAAACGCGCAAACCAGAATGACGGCGACGGTTATCAGGGCCTGGCGCAGCCAGTCGGGGATGCCCTGCCATATTTTGAGAGCCGTGTGCCGCTGAGCTTCGGCAAGAATCTGCTGGGCGCGGAGTTGCTGCGCAGGGTACGCGTGGGAGTAGACCCAACTGGATGCCGTGGCAGCAGCTTGGTCTGTTTTATGAATCAGGATCTCGTCGGCGGCACTGTTGAGCGCGTCGTCCACCTTCAGGGCCGCTGCATTCTCGAGACAGCTCGCCGCAGCCTTATTTGCGGGATCCTTGCTAAGGGCAGCCTGACACTGTTTTACGGCTTCATCGGGAAGATCCCAATCGAGCTGATACTTACCGTAGTCCGCCAGCGACTGCGCCGAAGCATGGGCACTGTCTGGCTGAGAAGACGGCCTCGTGGAATTGGCGGCAGGGTGGTTGGAAGGAGACGCGGGTTTTGACGGACCCTCGCCCGGGGTCGCGGGCGCGGGTCCCGATGTCTCGCCGAATCCGAACGATATGAACGGCAGAGACAGCATGGCGATGAAGGAGGCGGCTAGGACTGCCCATCGCATCCAACTGGGACGAGTCGCCGACGCGGTGACTGGGGCGGACCGAGGCTGGACGCTTGCCATGACTTACTCCTTCCTATGTGTTAAGGACGGAACTTGATTCCCTGCCGATCCGATCGAACATGTGACTCCTACTGCTTCAACTTTGCCAGTGCTGCAAGGTCGTCCAGGTCAAATGAGATCCCGAAATTTCCAACTACATAATTGCCCTTCACCTGAGAAGTGGCATTACCAAACGAGACGGCGAGCGGGAAACTCACTCCGGAAGCATTGGGGACCTGCAGCTTGATGTTGCCAGTGACGAGGTCCGGCCGCTTGCCCTTCTGATCCTCGTTTTCCTGTAGCCGCTGATAATTACCGCTGAAACAGAGGGTCATTTCGCTATCGTCGCCGGCGCTCTTCACTTTGTAGAACGGACCAGCGCCAAGGCTCCACTGAAACTGCAGCGCCGCCTGAGCGCCACGAAAGGTCGATTCATGCAGCGAGGAATTGGGGTTGGAGTAAAACCCGCCGGAGAAGTTGCCGGTGAATGAAGGGGTCGCAGTTACGCTACTGGCGCTCGTGCCGGCTCCGGCAGCCGCCGCTGAAGGTGACTTTGTTTTGGGATCGTAACTGATGTCAGGCTCAGGAACGAGATAGGCAGGCGGAGAAACGGTCGTGGAGGAAGTCGAGGTGCTCGTGCTCGTGGTGGTCGGGCTGGGGAATTTCTGACTGAACGCGAAGTCCCCGTTCAAGCCTTTGGTCAGGTTCTTGACAGCGGCTTCGAATTCAGGCTCCAGGCTGTTGTTATATGCGTCCTGATCGGACTTCAGGCTTTGTATAAAAGAGACCAGACTTGACGATGTTCCGCTTAGTTGGTTGACCCACGATTGCAACGCCTGCTGGACCCCCGGATCGTTATCAAGAGCCAGCAGTATTGCCTTGCCGATGTCCTCGGTTTTGCCCGCAGCAACCAGTATCTGTAGGCCGGAAGTCCAAGCTCGCTGATAAGCATCATTCTCTGGCTGTTGTAATGCAGCTCGGATAGTTACAAATCTCGAGTCGCTTAGTCCCTTCACAATGTTTTCGTTGGCTTTGGCCAGGTCGCTCGTTGAGGGCTGCAATAGGTCCGACTTCTTGTGACACACGGTGGTTCCGGGTTTGAACAGGTATAGACAGTTCACGGCGAGCGAGCGTGCAGAAGTATCGCGAAATGTGTATTTGATCTGCCATTGCGAGACGGCCTTGCGCGAGGCGCTCTGTAGGGGGTCCGAAGTGTCGGCGACATTGAAGGTCGCAGAAATGCCGGTGTGCGTAAGAATCGGTTGGTTTTGATAATTGTCAGAAGTATCCTGGTCCTTGGCGAAAGCGTATGCAAATCCATAGGGAGTTGTGCTCAGCGTCATCGTGGTTCCGCTGACACTGTCTGCTATAGCTCCGTTTTCTACGGCAATGGCAAGCAGTTGTGGAATGCCAACCTTCTGGCCTAGCGAAGTGGAACCGCTCCCGGTGCAGGGCGCCCCAGTCTGGGTGTTGGTCTGGCTGGTCCTCTCCCTAGTTTGAGCTGTCCGGGTGGACGCACTCCGGACGAGCGCGTTCAACAGTGTCACATTGAACGTGCCCCAAAATTGAAATATTTGGGGCGCGCTTTGCGGAGACCGTTGATTGTAGTTACCGACAATCTGGGGTACGAGCACCTCCTCGGCCGCAGCCAATACGGTCGGGTCATTCTCGAGTCGGTCGAGGGGCAACGCCGAATGCGACGACGCGACTAGAGCCGGAGGGGGCGGACCTGAAGCGGGATTTTGCGGTGGCTGGGCCAGCGCCGTCGCTGCAAGCGCAACTATAAGTGAAGCCAGATGACAGGCACGCATCGGAT
>PMSS01000125.1 GCA_003167515.1 Acidobacterium sp.
GGCGAACACCAGTATGGGCGCATCGATCTGCATATCCCTGACTCGCTGAAGAACGCGACCATCGCACGAGCGAAAGCCGGCGTGAAGGAATTCGCCGGGATGCCGGTGGAGAAAGTAGAGACGCTGGACGGCATCAAGTTCTGGCTGGACAATCCCGAGGCGAAAACCAAACCAAAGGCCGCGAAAACCTGGCTGCTGCTCCGGGCGTCTGGGACCGAACCGCTGCTGCGGATCTATTCCGAGTCCTGCTCGAAGGAATCGGTGAAGAAGCTGCTGGACGCGGCGCGGGTGTTCGCGATGAGCAGCGGGGGAGACTAGCCTTCCAGGCGAACGCGCCCTGACGCGCGCAAAATCCGGTGGCGCAACTAACTACTTTGCTTTGCCAGAAAGAAACAGCAGACGCGGATCGTACTCGGCGCGAATCGTCCGCACGATGCGCACCCGGCGCGATTCGGGGTGGTCAGGATTTAGCAAAACATTCCAGGTTTCCGGAAGGATCGCCGAAGGGACGCGAGCCAGCGCCGAGCGCCCGGACTGCAACCATTCGTCGCCCAGCTTGCGGGTCGTGGCCAACGAAGTTTTCCACGACTTTGCGGGTTTGGGCCTGAGTTCCTCCACGCTGAGATCGGCCGAATACTCCACCTGCAACAGGTGAAAGGCGCGGGGCCAGTCGGTCTCGTCCAGTTCCAGGTGCACGAGCACTTCGATCATCGCACCGGCGGGCGACTCGGCCAGATAAACAATCCTTCGACCCGCCGTGTGCCAAAGAGCAGCAAAATGCAGCCCTCCCTCGCCGGAGAGCGACTGATAAATACTGATCCTCCACAGAAACGGCATCAGAAGTAGTCTCGTCGTGAGCTGCTGAGGCTTCGGTCAGGGCTCATGAGCCCCGCTTCGGGCAGGTCTCACGCGAGCATTGCCGGGCGCTTTTCGAATGACGAGACCCCTTCAGGCAAACATGCCGTAATCGGTCTGGCCCAGCATCTCCTCAACCATGCGCGCGCCGAATTCCGTGCGCAGCATCTGAAGCGGCGTGCGTCCGGAAAACCGCCGTAGTGGCTTATCGAGCCAGTGCAGAGCTTTGTCGCGATCGCCCAGAACCCGGACGGCATGATCGTAAATGCGAATCACCCGTGCCAGCTTGTCGGATTCGTCGGCGGTGAGTGTCTCTTTGCGCGCCTTGCGGTGCTTGAGCGTGCGCGCAGGAATCACGATGTCGTAGATGTCCCGAAACTGCAAACCGGAGGCGGCGACAAAGTTGGCCATGGTAGCAACGGATACGCCGGATTCGACGGTCTCGAGGTCGAGGTGGAGCGAGGCCATGAGGGGAGACCGTGATGCCGCAGCGTTTTCTATATAGACATTATGCCACAAGTAACTCGGCATTTTGTACTTAGTTTCAACTGTTCCATATTTATGGCAGTTGTGAGATACTTCATTTCATGAAGCAGGCGTCGGTGCGGACCACCGTTGATATTCCCGCCCCTCTTTACCGCCAGCTCAAGGAGCAGGCTGCCGCGCGAGGGTGTTCTGTTCGAGAGTTGGTGCTCGCGGGGGCACGCACCGTTTTGCTCAAAGAGCAGCGTCCTCGTGGGCGGCGCGTGCAATTCCCACTCTTTGGTTCAGACGGCCCGAAGGTGGACCTAACCAACGAGCAGATCTATGAATACATTGAATTTCCCTGATGTGAATGTGTGGGTCGCGCTGGCCTGGCGCCGTCACATTCACTCAGAAAAGGCACGTCTCTGGTTCGAGGAGGCATCCGACGAACGATTTTTCTTTTGCCGGATCACCCAAATCTCTGTTTTGCGCCTGCTGACCACGGAACGAGCCCTGGGAGGCGACGTTCACACAATGTCGGGCGCATGGAAGCTCTGGGATAAGGTTACCGCCGATGAAAGGATTGCCTTTGCTCCTGAGCCGGACGGATTGGAACCACCGTTCCGCAAAGCTTCGCAATTGCCCAGTTCTTCTCCAAAGGTCTGGGCAGATGCTTACCTCTTGGGATTTGCGGCCGCCGCCAACCTGAAGCTCGTCACCTTCGACCGCGCCCTGAAATCGCGCAGCCCGGATGTCCTTGTGTTGTAAGCCGCGATCCTATCGTCCTTTAACCTCTCCGGCGTACCATAATCGCAATTCAGAACGGAGGTCCCCATGGCCGATTCCGTCGCCAGCTACCCCTACGAAACGCGCCTGAACATCCTGCATCAGCCGCTGGAGGTCATCGACGAGAAAGCGATCGCCGATGCGTGCGAATACAAATGGTTTAACCAATCGCTTTGCCAGGTCAATGGCAGCGTAGTCCGCATAGCCGTCATCGAAGGCGAGTATCACTGGCATCAACACACGGACGATGACGAGTTTTTCTACGTGATCGAAGGCAAGCTGCTCATCGATCTCGAAGGCCGTACCGTAGAACTCGCGCCACGCCAGGGCTTTGTGGTTCCGAAGACCGTGATGCATCGCACCCGCGCGCCGCGGCGCACCGTGATCCTGATGGTGGAAAACGCCGGGATTATTCCCACCGGCAACTAAATTGCCCCAGGCGACACTATTTGCGCGACCAACGCATCCGGCCCCGAATCGTATCCACTAAAGAGGAGAAACCCATGAGCGCTACCGCGACGGCTGTTCAGACGCCCCTTACTTCCCTTCCCGCATGGAAGGCGCTGCAGACGCACTATGAGACAATCCGCACCCGTCATCTGCGCGAGTTGTTCAAGAGCGACCCTGCGCGCGGAACGCGCCTGACCGCCGAAGCCGAGGGCATCTACTTCGACTACTCGAAGCACCGCATCACGGATGAGACGCTGCGCCTGTTGCTCGAGCTGGCCGAGCAGAGCGGCCTGCGAGAGCGCATCGACGCCATGTTCTCTGGCGAGAAGATCAACATCACGGAGAAGCGTGCGGTGCTGCATACCGCGCTGCGGGCTCCCAAAGGGGCCGTGATCAATGTGGACGGCGAGAATGTCGTGCCCGAGGTGCATGAGGTGCTGGACCGCATGGCGGACTTCTCCGACCGCGTGCGAAGTGGGGCATGGAAGGGCTTTACCGGGAAACGCATTCGCAACGTCATCAATATTGGGATCGGCGGGTCGGACCTCGGGCCCGTTATGGCGTATGAGGCGCTCCGGCATTACAGTCAGCGCGACATGACGTTCCGGTTCGTTTCGAACGTCGACGGCACGGATTTTGCCGAGGCCACCCGCGATCTGGACCAGGAGGAGACGCTGTTCATCATCTCCTCAAAGACTTTCACCACGCTCGAGACGATGACCAATGCGCAGACGGCGCGCGACTGGTCGCTGAAGAAGCTGAAGGACGAGAAAGCCGTGGCGAAGCACTTCGTCGCCGTGTCGACCAACGAAAAAGAAGTCACGAAGTTCGGCATCGACACAGCGAACATGTTCGGCTTCTGGGATTGGGTCGGAGGACGCTACTCGATGGACTCCGCGATCGGACTATCGACGATGGTCGCCGTCGGCCCCGACAATTTCCACGCGATGCTGGCGGGCTTCCATTCGATAGACGAGCATTTCCGCACCACCCCATTCGCGAAGAATCTGCCGGCGCTCATGGGTCTGCTGACGGTTTGGTACGCTGACTTCTTCGGTGCGGAAACCGTCGCGGTTCTGCCCTACGAGCAATATCTGAAGCGCTTTCCTGCATACCTACAGCAGCTGACGATGGAGAGCAACGGCAAGCACGTCACGCTCTCGGGCGAGCGGGTCAATTACCCCACAGGACCGATTTTCTGGGGCGAGCCGGGGACCAACGGGCAGCACTCGTTCTACCAGCTCATCCACCAGGGCACGCGACTCATCCCCTGCGATTTCATTGGATTCGTGAAGACACTGAATCCTTTAGGTAATCATCATGATTTCCTGCTGGCGAACGTTTTCGCACAAGGCGAGGCGCTGGCTTTCGGCAAGACTCCAGAAGAGGTCAAGGCGGAAGGCACACCGGACTGGCTGGTTCCCCACCGCGTCTTCGAAGGTGATCGGCCATCGAGCACGTTTCTGCTTGAGGAGCTGACCCCGGAGGCCCTGGGGAAGCTGGTCGCCCTGTACGAGCACAGTGTTTTCACCCAGGGAGTGATCTGGCAGATCGATTCTTTCGACCAGTGGGGCGTGGAACTGGGCAAAGTTCTGGCGAAGAAGATTATCGGCGAAATAGAGGGTTCCGGCCCCGCAAAAGGCAGCCATGACAGCTCGACGACGACTCTGATCGAGAGGTACAGGAAGCAGCGGCTGTAGGCGGGCAGGGTCTCAGGAAGGCTTGCGGTTTTCGAGCTTCTCGATGCGCTTGTCGATTTCAAATGAGTACTTCAGTCCTTCAATCCTGGCAAGGATCTCATTATGGCGAGCTTCAGCGGTCTTATCCTGAGCCGCGATCCGGGAGAGCATCTCGCTTTGGCGAGCTTCAGCGGTCTTATCCTGAGCCGCGATCCGGGAGAGCATCTCGCTTTGGCGAGCCTCGGCGGTCTTCTCCTGAGCAGCGAGGACCTTGTCCTGGGCAGTCAGGCGGCTGTCGATCGCGTCCAGCCGGGCGGTTACCGCGCGCAGTTCAGGCGCCAGAAAATCCTGTACGGCCTTCCGGACGTCCTCCACCACGCTCATGGGTCTATTGTATCGCGCTCTAACTGTGGCCTTTCCGCAAAACTTTTCATCTAATCTGGTGTTCGATGGAGCAGAACGGTGACGCTTCCAACGGTACTGCGTCTGACATCCACGAGCGCAGAAGAGCTAGTCTGAAGCAAGGGAGTTGCGACTATGCATATCAACAGCTTTCATACGAAGTTTGTCTTACCTGCGGCCATGCTCGCGGTCTGTCTCTGGGTTCTCGCGGGAAGCGCGGCAGTCGCGCAGGATGCCGCGCCAGCCCCGCAGGGTGATGGCAACCTGCAGGCCGCAGTAGCCAGTGCAATTACGCACGATCCGCTGCTCAAGAACCAGCCCGTGACGGCGTACACCTCAGGCGGTGTCGTTACCCTCACCGGGACGGTGGAGACAGATCAGCAGCGCCAGGAAGCCGAGACCGTAGCCGCAAATGTGCAGGGCGTCAGCGGCATCCAGAACAACATCACGGTGGCCGGCCAGTCGGCGCAGGCGCAGACCGCTCCGCCTCCTCCGGCAGATGCGCAGCAGACACCCCCTCCACCGCCAGCCGATAGCCAGCAACCGGCAGCGGCCCCCGACGCGCAGCAGGTTCCTCCCCCACCTCCCCCAGACCAGCCAGCCCCGCCTGCCCAGCCGCGTTCGCCTTACCCGCCTCAGGGAGGCTACGGGCAGGGAGGATACGGACAGCAGCCTTACAGTCGTGGCTATGGCAGCTATCCGCCTCCATATCAGAACAGCGGACCGGTCACCATTCCCGCAGGCACTCTGCTGCAGATTCGTGTCAGCGAGCCGCTCGATATCACCAGGCTCCAGGATGGTGCGGTGTTCCAGGCCACGGCTGCCAGCGATGTGTTTGAAGGCAACGTGCTGGCCATCCCGCGCGGCGCCGTGCTCGAGGGCACGGTGGTCAAGGTCAAGAAGCCCGGCGCTCTCGGCGGCAGCGGCGAATTGCAGCTGCAGATTACCTCAGTCAACCTGAGCGGCAAAGCCTATCCAGTCGTCTCGGACATCTGGTCCAACAAGGGCCCGAACAAAGCCGGCTACACCGCTGGCAACACCGTCGGTGGCGCGGCAGTCGGAGCCATCATCGGCGGCATTCTCGGTCGCGGAGCAGGAGCGGCGGTCGGAGCAGCAGTCGGCGGAGGAGCGGGCCTGGCGGCATCGGCCGGTACTAACGGACCCCGTCTCTACCTGCCTGCTGAAAGCCTGCTGAACTTCCACCTGTCCAGTCCAGTCACGGTACAGCCCGTCTCCTGGCAGGAAGCACAGCGGCTGGCGCAGAGCGTTCCTCAACTGCAGCGGCGGCCTGTCTACATGGCGCCGCCGTACCCGTATGGCTATCCGTATCCCTACCGCGTATACGGCTGGTGATCCAAATCGCACGCTGAACCGGGCCGTCCCTTTCAGGGGCGGCCCGAATTCTTTGTGCGCGTTCGATGACCGAAGGGATGCCTCGGTTGCGTCATACGTAGGGGTTTTCCATCCCTTGAGCCATTTTCCGCGTCAAAATATAAGAGTGACCCCCACACTGGCAGATGAGACCCCCTCGGGGATCGAGGAACAGCTGGAGACCTCGTCTCCCCCGCCCAACCCCAGCCTGACTCGGCGTTCGTTTCTTGCGCTCTCGGCAGCCTCTGCGGGTGGTTTCGCGGTCTATGCCGGCGAAGTCTCGCGCCACGAACTCACCGTTGAAGAGCATACGATCCAGCTGCCCCGTCTGCCCGATGCGTTTCGCGGCATGCGCATAGTCCAGGTCTCGGACTTCCACTATGCCGAGTACACCGAGCCCTACTTTCTGCGCGAGATTGTACATAGGATCAACCAACTGCGCCCGGATATGGTTGTCCTGATCGGCGACTTCATCAGTTTTGGACCGATGCCCAAGGCATTTGCGCGGCGCTGCATGCCGCACTGCGCGGAAATTCTGACCGCAATCGAATGTCCGCTCCGCTATGCAACGCTCGGCAATCACGACTACTATGCCGGTCCCCATTTCGTCACCGGCTGCCTGCAGGACCATGGTTTCCCTGTCCTGACAAACAGAGCCATTGCGCTGGAGAGAGATGGCCGGCATGTGTGGCTGGCGGGGCTGGGCAGCGCCTGCGAGCACGGCTCCGATCCGGCACGTGGAATTCCCCGCGCCGTTCAAAAAGAGCCTGTGATCTTACTCGCGCACGAGCCGGATATCCTGCCCGATATCGCACGCTACAACGTCGACCTCATGCTCTCCGGTCACACCCACGGCGGCCAGGTACGTCTGCCCTTCCTCCCCCTCATGCACCTGCCGGAATACGGCAAAAAATATATCGAGGGATGGTTCCGGTACGGCCCCACGCAACTTTACGTCAACCGCGGAATTGGAACCACCGGCGTGCCCTTCCGCTTCCGTTGCCCTCCGGAGATTACCGTAATCACGCTTGCCTGAGCGATCAAAGTGCGGGGCTATGCTAACGCTCCTGTGACGATTCGCGGGCGGTAATGCCGAGAGCCTTCATCTTGCGATACAGGTGGCTGCGCTCCAGCCCCAGGGCTTCAGCGGCGCGGCTCATGTTCCCGCTGCAATCGTCGATCTTCTTCAGGATGTATTCGCGCTCGTAGGCGTCGCGCGCCTGCTGCAGCGTATCGAAGTCCCCGGTTCGGCCCGCGCTGCGATGCACCAGCATGGGCAAATGGCGCCGCTCAATGCGCTGCGCGTGGGGGTTCAGGATCAGCACGCGCTCGACGATGTTCTTCAGTTCGCGCACGTTCCCGGGCCAGTGATACTGGCTCAGCAGCTCGATCGCGTCATCGGCGATTTCGACTCGCGGTCGCCCATACTCGCGCCCAAAACCGCGCAGAAATTCACGCACCAGCAGCGGAATATCCTCACGCCGATCCCGCAGCGGCGGCACATAAAACGGAATCACATTCAGCCGATAGAAAAAATCTTCCCGGAAATTGCCCTTTGCGATCTCCTCTTCCAGCTCCTTGTTCGTTGCGGCGATCAGGCGCACATCCACGGAGATGGGCATCATGGCGCCGACCGGAACAAAGCGCTGCTCGTCGAGAGCACGCAGCACTTTGGCCTGGGTTTTCAGACTCATGTCACCCACTTCATCCAGAAACAGCGTGCCGCCGTTCGCTCGTTCAAAGGTCCCGCGCTTCTCCGGCGGTCCTCCGGCAATTGCGCCGTTGCGGTAGCCGAAGAGCTCACTCTCGATGTAGTCCTCGGGAATCGCCGCGCAATTGAGCTCTACGAAAACACGGTCGCTGCGCAGGCTCTCGGTATGGATCGCGCGCGCGATCAGCTCCTTGCCCGAGCCCGATTCGCCATAGATGAGCACGCGCCCGTTGGTCGGCGCCATTAGCTTGATTTGCTGCCGCAGCGCCCGGGCCTGCACGCTTTCCCCGGTGATCTGCCGTTCGAGCGAAAGTTGCCGCCGGAATTCCAGGTTTTCCGTCCGCAGCCGCTTTGCCTCGATCGCGTTCTTCACCACGATCAGGGTGCGCTCCAGCATCAGAGGCTTTTCCAGCAGGTCGAATGCGCCGAGCTTGGTCGCTCTCACAGCGGTTTCGATGGTCGCGTGGCCGGAGATCACGATCACTTCGGGTCGCGCTTCCGCGTCGAGCGCACGCAATTCAGCCAGCACCTCGAGGCCGTCGCGGTCGGGCAGCCAGATGTCGAGCAGCAGTACGTCGTAGACGGGATCGCGCGCCTGGGTAAGCGCTTCGGCCGCAGTGCCCGCACTCGCGACGGAGTAGCCTTCCTCGCGCAGAATTTCTTCGAGTGACTCGCGGATCTCGGCTTCATCGTCCACGATGAGGATGTGATTCATTGGGTCCGGTTCATGGAGTCTGGTTCATGGGGTCCGATATGGGATTCGGTTCACGCGTTCGCGAGTTCAGACAGCCCTCGTCAGCGTCACGGCGGGCGTGCTCTCGGCCCCATTTGTCTCCGCCAGCGGCAATTCGATGATAAAGCGCGCTCCGGCGGGTACGTTATTCTCGGCGCGGATGGAGCCACCATGGTCCTGAACGATCTTGGCGACAATCGACAGGCCCAGCCCCGTTCCGCGCTGGCGCGTGGAAAACCACGGCAGGAACAGGCGCTCGCGCATGTCGTCGGTCAGGCCCGGACCCGTATCGGACACCACGACCTCCGCCATCCCAGGCCGTTCGCCGGCGCTGGTTTCAATGGCAAGAACGCGCAACAGGCTCTCCTGCATGGCCTCGGCCGCATTATCGATCAGGTTAGCCAGTGCACGGCGCAGCGCCTCCGGATCGGCCATCACCGGCGGCAGGTTCCGATCCAGATGCCTCTCCACGCGGATGTTGTGAATGCGCCCCTCAAAGAGCAACACTGCGTTGTCGACGATTTCGTTCAGGTCCGAGGAGCGCGGGTGGGCCACAGGAAACTCCGCGAGCGCGGCAAACTGCCCCACCAGCGTGCGCATCGACTCCACGGAGCCGAGGATCACATCGCAGCACTTGCGAATCACGCCAGGCGACTCCGGCAGGCTGCGGTCGACATGACGGCGAATGCGTTCTGCGGAAAGCGTGATCGGCGTCAGCGGGTTTCTGATCTCGTGCGCAACACGCTGGGCAACTTCCTTCCATGCGGCCTGCCTTTGCGCATGCAGAAATTCCGACAGGTCCTCAAGGACCAGAATCGAGCCATGGCTCTTGCCATTGCGTGGCTCGAGCGCAGCCAGTGTGACAGAAAGGCTGACGACTCCGCGAGGAGTGTGCAGCTCCACCTCCGAAGAAGCTCTGCCCATGCGGCGAGCACGGCGATCGAGGCGAATCAGCTGCTCCGTGAACTCCTGGGGCAGCAGCGATTCGAGCGAAACTCCGGAAAGATCCGTTTGCCCCTCCAAACGGAGTAGCTCGGTGAACGCCCGATTGCCGAGCACAATGCGGCGCGAAGCATCGAGTGTGACCACACCTGACGGAATGGTTTCGAGGATCGTCTCGAGTTCCTTGCGCCGCGCCTCGATGGCCAGATTCGCAGCAGAAAGTTCGCGCGCCGAAGTCTCGGCCAGCAAACGGCTTTGCTCAAGGTCAGCCGCCATGTGATTGAACGAGCGCACCAGTTCCGCCATTTCCGCCGTGGCCTCCGCGGTAACGCGATGGCTGTAGTGACCCTTGCCAATCTCGTCCATCGCGTCCGCCAGCGCCTCAAGCGGACCGGTCATCTGCCGCGAGACATTCAGCGCCAGCCAGCTACTGGCAAAGAAAACCAGCGCCGTCAGCATCAGCAGCAGCAGAAAGTACGTCATGCGAATAATGCGCCGTTGCCGATACAGCGCCCAGTACTGGCTGGTGCCGGTGCTCAGCTCGGCCATCGTTGCATTCAGCCCGGCCGGCATGGGTAGCCCGGCCACCACAACTCCACCGCCCGGCAAGCTCGCCGCTCCCAGAGCGTATTCCGAGCCGCCCACGACCAGCATGGGCTCATCCGAACGCCACGCCGCTCTCAGGATCGTTCCAACCAGGGGCTGTCCCGCCTCGACCTGCTGCCGCTCGTCGTCATTCAGCCACGAACGTACCTCTGCGGGTCCGGCCGCCTGGGGAAGTTCGTACGTGGCGACTGCGGCCGAATCCCGATACAGAACCGCGAATCCCCCCTGCAAGGTGATCTGGTGCGCCCGCATTTCGTCGAGAATGGCCTGGCGATCGCCCGTGCCCAGAGCCCTGGTGTCCAGAGCCCCGGCGCCGAGCGCCGCGGAAAGCGCCCCCGACCGAGCCATGCTCTCGGCTTCCGCGCGCGCGTTCAGCGACGCATAGTGTGAAAGCTCCATCGCAATCTTTGCCGAGTCGTCGCGAACCTCGGAGGCCGGCTCCGAGAACCACCTGTCGATGGAACGATTCATCAGCAAAAAGCTGAACAAAAACATGAACAGCGCCGGCACAAAAGAGAGCAGCAGCGCTCCAATGAACATGCGCGTGCGCAGCCGAGCCCCCAGCACCTGGCTGCGCTGCTCGGCCAGCAGCTTGATCAGGTTCCGCAGCAACAGAACCAGCACCGTGACGAAGAGCAGAAACACCAGCACAGAAAGCGAGGTCAGCAGAAAGATCTGCCCGGTGGTGTGCGGGTTCAGCGAGCGGACATTGAAAGCATTGAGCGCAATCAGCAGAAGCAGCAGGACAAAAACCACCCCGGCCAGCAGGATGAGCGTTGCCCGTCGATGCTTCAATTCACCCAATGAAACCGCCGCCCCTCCAATTACGGGATGATTATAGGCCGATGATCACCCTAAACTGCTGTTTCTTCAGACGGATTGGCAGCGCCGCATGTTGCAGCCGCTCCGCGTGGAGACTCCAGTCAGTCACCGAAGAGTAGCGTGGGAAATGGCCGCAAATCGCAGGCTGCGACCCTTGCTCGTCAGGCCAGCAGCTCGCGCACCGGCGTCCAGGGCTTCTTCAGCGAAACGGCGACCGGCTCGCACGTCAGCGTCCCTTCGTACGTGTTCACGCCATCGCGAATCCCGTCGTCCTCAAGGATCGCCTTCTTCGCGCCCTGCCGCGCCAACCGCAGAATGTAAGGGAAGGTCGCGTTGGTCAGCGCCAGCGTCGAGGTGTTCGGCACCGCCGCCGGCATATTCGTCACACAATAATGGACCACGCCGTTGACTTCGTACGCCGGATCGCTGTGCGTAGTGGGGTGCGCTGTTTCGACGCAGCCGCCCTGATCGATGGCAACGTCGACGATCACCGCGCCCTTCTTCATCTTCATGACCATCTCGCGGGTGACGATTTTGGGTGCTGCTGCACCGGGAATCAGGACTCCGCCGATCACCAGATCGGCGTCCTGCACAGCGCGGGAGACGTTCCATGAGTTCGAAGCCAGGGTGAAGATTCTGCCGTTGAAAATATCGTCCAGTTCGCGCAGCCGGTTCAGATTCACGTCGACCAGCGTGACGCGCGCGCCCATACCCAGCGCGATCTTCGCAGCATTCGTCCCGACAATCCCTCCGCCAATCACGCAGACGCTCGCCGGCGGAACGCCCGGCACACCGCCCAGCAGCACCCCACGCCCGCCCTTCTCCTTTTCGAGATAGGCCGCGCCCACCTGCACGGACATGCGCCCAGCCACCTCAGACATAGGCGTCAGCAGCGGCAGCGTACCCGCGCGATCGCGGATGGTTTCATACGCAATACCGACGACTTTCTTCTGCAGTAGCTTTTCCGTGAGATCCGGCAGAGGCGCGAGGTGCAGATACGTGAAAAGCACCAGCCCCTCGCGAAAGAACCCATATTCCTTTTCGACCGGCTCCTTGACCTTGACCACCAGATCGGCGTTGCCCCATACATTGTGGGCCGACCCCACGATCTCCGCCCCAGCCGACTGATATTCATCGTCGGTAAACGCGGAGAGGTCGCCGGCGCGGGTCTCAACCAGCACCTTGTGTCCGGTTTCGCTGAGGGCTTTTACGCCGGCGGGGGTAATGCCCACGCGGCTTTCGTGGTCCTTCACTTCTTTCGGAACGCCAATGATCATCGTTTTTACCGCGGCTCCCTGTCGTCTGCAAAACATCGGATGCAGACTCCAGATTCTACATCCTGGCACGGAGAAGGCGTCGCAGTTCCCGGGTCAGCGTTCCTGGCGAAATCGGCTTGCTCAGAAAGACCGTCGTCGCATCGGTCTCCGCTTCCGCCAGATTGCCGCTGACCAGGATCGCCGGCATTTCCGGACGCATCGAGCGAACCCGGGCAATCAGCCTCGGCCCCTGCATGCCCGGCATCCGGGCATCCGTCACGATAGCGTCAATCTTATCGATCTGACTGCGCGCCGCTTCGAGGCCCAGCGTTCCATTCTCGCAGGCGATGACATCGTACCCAGCGCTCTCCAGCACCTTCGTAAACAGGATGCGCACCGCGCTGTCGTCCTCGACCACCAGAACCGTGGCGTTTGGTTCAAGAGTCGCTCGATCTGTGTTGACCGAAACCACCATTCACCTCGCGCGCCGGAAGAAGCGGCCATTGCCGCAAATTCCGATTTGCGCCCGCAGTAATCGCAAACGATGGATGACGTTAGCACTATGACGAATGGCGTCGAAATTCACCGAAAGAGGGATGATGCAACTCCCCATCGGGTCGACAAAGGAGGTGACTTTAGAGGGACGCCCTTAGAGCCATCCCCTCGCCCGCGCCAGCCTGGCAGCCTCGACGCGATTGGACGCACCCAGCTTGTTGATCGCTTCGGAAAGATAATTCCTGACCGTCCCTTCGGAAAGATGCAGCTCCTCGGCGATTTCGCCACTGGACTTCCCTTCACCGGCGCGCCACAGGATTTGCCGCTCGCGCTCGGTAAGGGGATCAGGCCCGCTATCCCACGCCTCGAGCGCGAGATCGGGATCGACAACGCGCAGCCCCTGATGCACGCGGCGCACCGCGTCGGCCAGCTCCGCTGAAGGCCGATCCTTCAGCAGATAGCCTTTCGCACCGGCATCGAGCGCCCGCCGCAGATACCCTGGACGCGCAAAAGTCGTCAGGATCACCACCCGGGTCTGCGGATAGCGGTCCCGTACCTCGCCGGCCAGCGTCAATCCGGTCATCTCCGGCATCTCGATGTCAGTTACCAGGACATCGGGCTTGTGCTTGCCAATCGCGGTCAGAGCCTCGCGGCCATTCACGGCCCGCGCACACACTGCAATGTCAGGCTCAGTTTCCAGCAACGCCGCAAGCGCTCCCAGGACCATCACCTGGTCCTCCGCGACGATGACCTGAATCTTTTTCATGACTGGGTAACGATCTGCAGTGGGATCTCGACGACCAGCCGGGTTCCATGAGCGCTGTCGATCCGGAGCTGGCCGCCCATCGACTCCACGCGTTCCCGCATGCCGCGCAGCCCGTTACCCTCCTGGCGAATACCGCCGCGCCCATCGTCTTCGACCACCAATGCGGTGCCCGTGCCATTGGCCGCGAACTCCAGACGGCAGCGGCTGGCCTGCGCGTGGCGAACAATATTAGTAACTGCCTCCCGCACAATCAGGGAGAGCACAGTTTCCTCGGCGGGGGCCAGCTGCGGAGGCGTCGTTTCGAATTCCAGCGTGACGCCGGCCGCATCGAGCGTCTTCTGTGCTCGAGCAATCTCGGCCGCCAGCCCCTCTGAGCGGTAGCCGCGAATCGCCTCGCGCACCTCACCCAGCGCTTTGCGGGCAATTTGTTCTACATCTCCAATTTCGGAACGCGCCCGTTCGGGATCGCGCTCCAGCAGTTTGCCAGCCAGCTCCGACTTGAGCACCACCACCGACAATGTATGTCCGAGAACGTCGTGCAGATCCCGCGCGATGCGCTCCCGCTCGGCGAGCTTGGCCAGATGGGCGATCTGTTCATGTGCGAGGTCCAGCCGCTTGTTGGCGCGCATCCGCTGCGCGGCCGCCAGATTGCCCGCTCCCACCGCGATGGCAATGAATGCACAGAAGGCCCAGTTCCATGGGCTCAGATGCAGGAGCCAGCCCTCCAGCATCATGGTGGCGGAGACGCCGACAAAGGTCACAACGCAGACGAGAATCGTTTCCGTGACGAAGGGGACAAACGCTGCGACGTAGATGAACATGCCGCAGGCGCCAGCGTTGAGCGGGTAGTAGGCGATGCCCAGCGCAGCGAGAGCTATCAGCAGAAGAAGCTGGTTCCTCCTCGACTTCGTGTAGACCATGCCCGCGTAGATGGCCAGAAAGCAGAGGTAGGCCGCCACGAATTCGAGCCAGGCATTGCGGCTGTGCCGCTGGATCGGATCGATGAGGAAAAAGATCGAATAGACAAGCCAGACGAAGTCATAGAACCTGCCTCGTCTCCGACGGAGAGACGTTCCTCCACCCCGCAAACCCGCCTCTCCGAGACGCAATTCTTCGAGAATCGACCGCGGAATGCCGGAGGTGTTGTCGCAGCCCTGAAAGATCATGGGCGAATTGGGATCGTCGGAACTCAAGCCTTAGCCTCGCTGCGGGCGAAGATGATCCACGCCGCACCCAGCATTAACAGCGTAAATCCTGTCAGCGCCTCCCAGTGCGGTAACATCCTGCCCGGCTGCGCGAATCCGAAGATGTTCAGAGCCAGTTGAGCCAAGTGATACGTCGGCAACGCCGGCGCCAGCACGCGCAGCCAGTGCGGCAACGAGCTGATCGGCATCCAGAATCCCGACGCAAACGACATGGGCAGATAAATCAGGTTGATCACCCCCGGGGCAGCATTCGCCGGAACCAGCAACGCCACCAGCAGGCCCATCGCAGTAAACGGCACGGATCCCGCGAGGATCACCCCAGCCAGCTTGAGACCCTCGCCGACGGTCAGCGACACGCCCCCGACGGTCACGCCGAGCGTCACCAGAGTGGCGACGATAACCACCGCGAATGCGGCGCAACTCATCAACTTTGCGCCCAGATAAGCCGCTCTCGGCATCGGGCTCGCCTGCTTCAGTTCCAGCCAGCCCTGTGCCCGCTCCATCGCAATCCCCATGCCGATGCCGAACAGGCAAGCCGAAACCACGCCCATGCAGCTGTAACTGGACATCAGATAGCGGGCAAACATCCCGTGACGGTTCGAGCTGCCGAACACCATGTAGAACATCACCGGGAAACCGATCACCGCGAGCGAAAACGCCTTCGTGCGCAGCATCCGCACAAACTCATACTGCGTCTCTTTGCGGAAAATCCTGGTGTAATAGCTGAGGCCGAGTGACCTCGGCGAAACAGCGATTGCGTTGGTGGCCATGACGTCTGCTCCTTTTTCTGTTCCCTGTTCCCTGTTCCCTGTTGCCTGTTGCCTACTGCCTGTTGCTTGCAACGTCGCTGGTGAGCGCCAGGAACGCATCTTCGAGAGCCGCCGCCGACACTTCGAGACCATGCAGCGTCTCGTCGCGCAGCAGTATTTCCCGAACAACTTGCTCGGGACGCTCGGCCAGAATCACCACCGCCTCGCGATCCTGCTGCACATCCGAAACAGAAGGCAGCTTCCGCAGATACTCCAGGTCGAGCTGCGTGATGCAGCGTATCCTCCGCCCGGAGACGCGATGCTTGATCTCCGCGGACGTGCCTTCGCAAAGCAGCTTACCTTTGTTGATAACCACGATCCGGTTGGCCAGCATGTCCGCCTCTTCGAGATAGTGCGTGGTCAGCAGCACGGTCTTTCCCGCCGCGGATAGCGCGCGCACCTGATCCCAGAGCCCACGCCGCGATTCGATGTCCATGCCCACCGTCGGCTCGTCGAGGAAGATGAGGTCGGGGTTGCCGCAGAGTGCCAGCCCAAACAGAGCGCGCTGCTTCTGGCCGCCCGAGAGCTTGCCGAACATCTGGTCCGCGACGCCCTCGAGTTTCGCGATGCGTATCACGTCCGCCGTGGGCAGCGGATTCGGGTAGTAGCTGCGGAACAGATCGATATGCTCGCGAACGCGAAGCATCTCCGGCACGCGGCTGATCTGCAGCATGGCGCCGATCCGGGTTCTGGCGTCGGCATCGCGCGGATCGCGCCCCAACACGCGGACGCTGCCGGCGTTCGGCGAAATCAGCCCCAGCAGCAGGCGAACAGCGGTGGTCTTGCCAGCGCCGTTCGGCCCCAGCAG
>PMSS01000053.1 GCA_003167515.1 Acidobacterium sp.
GATGGATGCGCGCGTGCTGGCGAATGTCGAGCGTGTGCAGGTGCAGCCCAAACGTTCGCACCATCAGCAGCAACGGATCGATCAGCGTCTCTGCCAGCCGAATGCCCCGATTTGCGGCCAGGCTGCGCCGCACCACGCTTAGATCCTCCAGAAAATCCCGCGCCGAACAGTACGCCGACAGCCCCGTCAGCGCGGACTCCAGCGTCTCCGGGTCCGTATCGAGCTTGCCCGCTGTCCTCTGAATGCGCGCTCGCACACACACCAGGTATCGGCGATACGTCTCGAACTCGAACCGCGCCCCAAACGCCTCCGCATTCGTGTGCAGCTCCGCCTCAAAACCCTTCAGCCGCGCCTGCAGCTCCTCGCTCACCGGCAATTGTTGAGCCGACGTCGTCAGCAGATCGATCGCCCGCTGCAGCCGTTCGTCGTAGTAATCGAGCAGTCGTGTACGCGCCGTCAGAATCGCCTGGCGCGTTACCTCCGGCGTCACAAATGGATTGCCGTCGCGATCCCCGCCGATCCACGATCCAAACGCCAGCAGCAATGGCAATTCCGAAAGCTCCAGCTCCAGTCCATATTCACTCTTTAGCGCAGCCGCCACTTCCTCGTACAGTCCCGGCAGAGTCTCGAAAATCGAAACGTCGTAGTAATCCAGTCCCATGCGGATCTCATCCGTCACGGCGGGCTTCCGGCTGCGAACCTCGTCCGTCTGCCACAGCGCAGTGATCTCCGCGGTTAGAGCCTCTTCAAGCGCGGTCAGCTCTTCGTCGGGAACAGGGATGCGGTCAAGCTTTTCGAGAAACTCGCCCATGCGCCGCCGCTTCATCAGCACCGACCGCCGCGCAATTTCCGTTGGGTGCGCCGTGAACACCGGCACAACGAGGATGCGCCGCAGCCACGCCAGCGCTTTCTCCGCCGAAATGCCTGCCTCGCGCATCGCCCGCAGCGTTCCGCGCAGCTCGCCCCGCTGTGCCTCGCGCCTGGATGAATCACCCGTGATCTGCAGCGAACGCCGCCGCCGCTTACGATGGTTCGTCTCCGCCAGGTTGATCAGCTCGAAATAAAAGGCGAAGGCGCGGCTCAGCTGATCGGCCTGGTCCACCGGCATCGTGTTGATGGCGAGCACCGCCATCTGCATCAGGTCTTCGGCTTCGCGAATCTGTCCCTTCGCCTGCAGCTCCCTTCGCCGAATCGCCGACTGCCGCAGTTCCTCCACCTTTGCGTAGAGGGCTTCGCCCGCCTGCTCCCGCAATACGCGCCCCAGCAGCAGCCCCAGCGAGCGCACATCGCGGCGCAGCGGAGCCTCCTTCAAATCGCCGGAGCGCGCTTCGAGCTCATCAAGGCGCTGCGTCCAGCTTTCCGGTTTCCACAGAGGCGGCATATCTTCTGATTAAATCAGACGAGCCACGGGTTAATCAGACCAGCATGGGTTCGAACCACAAGCCGCTCCCGTTATTTGAACCCGTCGCCACGCCCTCGCCGTTGCCCGGTAAGAGCGCCGCAACCACGGGCGTCGTCATCAGGCCCGCTGAGGTTGACGATGTTCCTGCCATGGCCGCGATCCGCGCTGCGGAGTGGGAGACCGAGGCCTACTGGGAGCGGCGGATCGGCAACTATCTCTGCGGTGAACTCGGCGCACAGCATGCGCTGCCCGGGCACGCTGTTTTTGTGGCCATTCGAGAGGAAGTCGTGATCGGCTTCATCGCCGGCCACCGAACACGGCGACACAGCTGCGATGGCGAACTGGAGTGGATGGACGTTACCGCAGCGCATCGCCGCCAGGGCATCGCCGGTAAGCTGGTCGTCACGCTCGCCGCCTGGTTCGTCGAGCAACAAGCGCTGCGCGTCTGCATCGACGTGAAGCCGGAGAACACCGCAGCACGCGCGCTTTACGCGAAATATGGTGCACGCCCGCTCAACCCCCACTGGATGTTCTGGGAGGACATTCGCGTAGCCACTTCAACCTCTCCGACCGCCCATCCCGCAGACGTTTGAGGTATCCTCCTTGCGTTATGCGCAGATATGTTTTGATGTCCTTTGCTTTCGCGGTCCTTGCAGCCACAGTCTCTCTCGCGTTCGCCCAAGAAGCGCCAAAGCCTAAGCCCGAAGACACGGAAGTCTGGACGCCTGTGCCCCCCATCGTCACCCCGGGAGCCACCGATGCGGCGCCTCCCTCCGACGCCATCATCCTCTTCGACGGATCGAACGAGAACGAGTGGGTTTCCGCGCAGGACCACGCCCCCGCGCAGTGGATCGTCCACGACGGCATCCTCACCGTGAAGAAGGCTCCCGGTGTCGGCAACATAGAGACGAAGCGGAGGTTCAAGAACTATCAGCTCCACGTGGAGTGGCGCATCCCGGAGAACATCACCGGCACGAGCCAGGCCCGCGGCAACAGCGGCGTCTTCCTCGCCTCCACCGGACCTGGAGACGATGGGTACGAGTTGCAGGTTCTGGATTCGTACAAGAACAAGACCTATGTAAACGGGATGGCCGGCAGCATCTACAAGCAGGCGATTCCGCTGGCCAATCCGGCGCGCAAGCCGGGCGAGTGGCAAACCTATGACGTGGCGTGGACTGCGCCGACATTTAACGATGACGGCTCGGTGAGGACGCCTGCATTTGCTACGGTCTTTTTCAACGGCATCCTGGTGCAGAATCATTTCGAGCTGAAGGGCCAGACACTGTTTATCGGCCAGCCGTTTTACAAGAAGTACGATAAGGCGCCGATCAAGCTGCAGGCGCATGGCGATAAGAGCGAGCCGCTCAGCTTCAGAAACATCTGGGTAAGAGACCTGAACTGATAAGAAGCTGCTCAAATTTGGGTTTGTGGTCTCCCACCCAT
>PMSS01000260.1 GCA_003167515.1 Acidobacterium sp.
CAAGTGTGATTGAAATTCGCTTCCAAGGGTTGGCGCGTTGACCCCTCAGGGGGGACGAAGAGATTGTCGGTTATGCCTACGAGATCTGCCAGTGTCGCGATCAAGCCATCTATATCTACTGTTCTTCTCAGGTTCACCAGGGCGGGAAGGTTCAAGTCGGAGCCGATCTCTAGGTAGATTTCAGAGCTGGTTCCTGCTCCCCCGGGCGGGTTTCGCCGTGCGATGAAGGCTTGGGTCTGACCAATCTGAAGCAGTAGTCCATACCACTCCACATAACTCCTTATCACGCTTCCGTCTGAAATCTCGCACTCGCCCTTCCCAAGGCAATACTCGACAATTTGAAGCAACGCGGTCTTCCCGGTTCGACGCGAGCCTGTAAAGATGTTTACTGCGCCTGTCCGCAGATTCCACCGCTCGATTGCCCCGGACTTGGAGTAGATGGCGACTGACAGAATCTGCATCACGGTTTCAGGCCTAGCATGAAGTAAATGGTGGACGTTCCGCCAGACCGCGCGAACCAGCGGCCGAGAAAGCGCGCTTTTCCAATCATCTCCTGCGTCATTGAACTGGCTCGTTCTAACTCGGCGGTTGAACCGATCCGGCGCGGTACAGCGCTCACGAGTTGGGCTGAGTTGACTGCTAGCGCTCTCCTTTGGAGGCAAAATACCAGGGCCTCTCGGGTCAGTGCTAGGGAGTTTCGGACGCTGTCGGCCAGACCGACTCTGACGTAGGGGTGTTCCGCGATCCACCCGGCGATCGAGGCTGCTGCGTTATTGGGTAGGGAGGCGCGAAATAAGGTGGGCGTAGACAATGGCAATATCAGGAAGGCGAGAGGTAATGGCATGCCGTGGCCTGCGACATCTTCATATTCTTTTGCGGCCCTTGCGAGCAGGATTCCGCAATAGGCAGGGTTATGGAGACAGCGGTAGTCTCTCGGTCGGTCAAGCCAGCTATTTGCCATCAGCGTCGACTCGTTTCATCAAAATTGCGAAGTCGGGGTGCCAGCCGACTTTCAATAGGTCCGCCAAGATGTGGTACGAACCGCGCATGATGAATGGCTCCGCGCATCCAGGCCGAAGCAATATTTGCTGCTGTAGGGTCCTCCCGTATATTTTCCTTCCGGTCTTCGGCTTGTCTGTGCCATCACATTCCTGCTTCTCGGCCTCAAAAAGTTCCAACCATGTTTCGTATAGACGCCGCTCGAAAGTTTTCAATTCTGCTTCGTGGACTATTTGATCGTCGATCCATCGTCCGCGTTGCCGCGTGGCTCGATAGTAGTCCAGCATGGCGAGGGAGACTCTCGCCGGGGGTAGCGCTATGTGCTGCAGCTGCTGTACGAATTGCGCCTCCTTATACGTATTGGGGTCTGGAAGTGCCTCTTCTGCAAAATCGATGGGGAGGTTGTCAAGGCGAAACTGCTCACGAAGATCAGCGAGAGCTGCCTCTAGCTCGGCGCCTGAGATTACTCGGCGCGCACGCATGAGCTGCTCGACAACGGCTTCGAACCACCAACCTTGAATTCTAGTGGCAAACGCGTCGATCATTGCGGGTGCCGTCGCAATACGAAGTTCCTGGCGAAGCAGGTTCAACACCTGAATCATCCCCGGGGATTTGTCCATCACGTAAATCGAGCGGACGAGTTGGCTGCGGCGCGTCTTCGGGAGCCTCATGAATTCTTGATAGGCGCTTTGGTTTGAGGCGCTCCGCGAGCTCTCAGTGACTCCTTCGAGGATGCCGAGGGCTTTAGTGTGATTGCGCCCTTCAAGCCGAAGGTAAGACGCGGCACTTCCGATCGGAGCTTCTGCTGTAGTGAGAAGCGTTAGGCTAGTCGATTGCGGGTTCAGTGCGCCGACGCGGAACTGTTCGGCCCAGACCCTTAGAGTCTTCCAGAGATCCGTGCTTGCGTCTGACAGGCTCTTCGTCGAGACTAGCTTCGTCTGGAGTTGCTCCAGCACATTTCCGCCCGATTGGAAGGCGATGTCATCGAAGTTCTCGAGGGTTACCGTCGCTCCCGGGTCAGTCTTGATCCTCCGCAAAAGCAGCACGAGGGCCATGCGGACCTGGTAGAGATAGCCGAGCATTGGCGCAGAAGCATCGAATTTGCTCGTTGATGACACGGTCGAAAGAATAATACAGGGATAGGTGACCCTAAGCTGAGTATCTTCATATCTTTCTGAGTACGGGCTCGGCTTTTCGGGCCGGCGCGACATCGTGGAATTCAGGATTGCCAAGTTCGTCAGTCAATCCTCCCATACGATTCTTCGCCAACAACAGTTAGATACGCACAGACAAACGTGATCGGCTCCATAGCTAGAGCAACGGATTGTCTGGTAACCTGACGCTGGCAAGGAATTCCGAATCATGCCCCGCAAACCCAAAGAGCAAAAACACAAAGGCGTCTTCGAAAGGGTGAAGGGGTCGAACATCTGGTGGATCCGCTACACGAACGAGCAGGGCAAGCGGGTCACCTCCAAGGTCGGAACTTTCGCGGCGGCCGTACATGTTTACGATCAGCGCACGGCCGCTATTCGGCTGGGCGTACTCCTTCCTCACTCGCCTCGGCGCGGCGTGAAGTTTTCCGAGCTGGTGACCGACGCGATCAATTTCGCCGAGAAGCATCACCGCGCCTCGAAGGATTTCAAACAGCGGGCGAACCTCGCTGTTGAGGCGTTCGGCGACCGCGCGGCCGAATCCATCACCACGCGGGAGCTGCAGGACTGGGTCGACCAGATGGCGGACGAACGGGACTGGACAGGAGGCACGCGGAACAGGTTCAAGTCCACCCTGAGCACGGTCTTTCGGGAGGGCATGAGGGCCGGCAAGATCAAGGTCAACCCGGCCCGGCTAGTCCGGCGTTCGAAGGAGGCGCTGGGACGGGTCCGGTTCCTGTCCTACGAGGAAGAAGCCCAGCTCCGCAAGGCCATCGCGGCGACGCTGCCCGGCCGGATCAAGGACGAAGGCGAAAGTGCATTCGCTCAGCTCGACATCGCCCTCCACACCGGGATACGCAAGTCGGAGCAGTTTACGGCGACATGGGATCAGGTGGATCTCGAAAAGGGGTACATCTATCTCTCGATGACCAAGAACGGCTCGGACCGGTTCGTCACGCTCAACAGTGCCGCCGCAGAAGTTCTTAAGCTGCTCAAGAAGCGCCACGAGGAGCTTGGCCTGCCTTCGGATTCCACCCTGTTCCATTCGAAGCGTGACGGGCTGATCAAGAACCCCCGCAAGTGGTTCGCCACAGCGCTCGAGCAGGCTGAGATCGAGGGCGTCACCTGGCACACCCTGCGGCACACCTTCGCTAGTCGTTTAGTGATGGCTGGGGTAGACTTGAAAACAGTGCAGGAACTCATGGGACACAAGACGATCGCGATGACCGCTCGGTATGCCCACCTCGCCCCGACGCACAAGTTACGGGCGCTGGAGACCCTGGTTCGTCCGGGGTCGGTTTCGGTACAAAGTGGCTACAAATTGGCTACCAACGCCAAGAAGGCCGCGAGGGGTAGAAAACTAAATAGCCTTCAACTTGTTGAATCTAAATAAGTTGAATCTGATGTGAGCTCGTAGCTCAGTTGGTAGAGCAACGCCCTTTTAAGGCGTGGGTCCTGGGTTCGAGTCCCAGCGGGCTCACCACATGCACAAAGCAGCGGGGTCCCCGACACGCCCGCTTTTGGCGTGACGGGGTGCTATGGCGTGGGCGGGGTCCCCAGCAAGCCCGTCTTTGGCTTGATGGGGTGCTGCGTCCTGGGTTCGAGTCCCAGCGGGCTCACCATTCACACCTGCCGTTCGAACGGACCGATAGAAATCTGCGCGGCCGAATCTTGAGCGATAGACGCCGTCCCTATCGCTCACGCCTTACCTTGCCGCTCGGTGAAGTGCCTCGCCGGCACCGCCTTCAGCCGCTCCGCAGCCGTCTCTGGAGTGATATCCCGCTGCGGCCCTCCCAGCATCTCGAACCCGACCATGTATTTCCGCACCGTCGCCGACCGCAGCAGCGGCGGATAAAAATGCGCGTGAAAATGCCACTCCTCGTGCGCCTCCCCATCCGTCGGCGCCTGGTGGAACCCCATCGTGTAAGGAAAGCTCGTCTCAAACAAATTGTCGTAGCGCGTCGTCACCTGCTTCAGAATGTCCGCCAGCGCATCCCGCTCCCGCTCCTCAAAATCGAGTAGCGACCGCACATGCCGCTTCGCGGTCACCAGCGTCTCAAACGGCCACACCGCCCACCACGGCACCACCGCCAGAAATCCATCGTTTTCGGCAACAATCCGCACGCCCTCCCGCGCCTCCAGCCTCGCATAATCGCACAGCAGGCAACTCCCGTGGCTCGCCCGATACGCGGCCAGAGACTCGGTCTCCGCCTGCGGCTCATCCGGCACATGCTCCGTCGTCCAGATCTGCCCATGCGGGTGCGGATTGCTCGCCCCCATCATCGCCCCGCGATTCTCAAAGATCTGCACGTACCGAAAATCCGGCTCCGCCCCCAGCGTCCGATACTCCTCCGTCCACGCATCCACGACCTTGCGAATATCCCCGACCTGCATCCGCGCCAGCGTCAAGCTGTGGTCAGGATGAAAACACAAAACCCGGCACCGTCCCCGCTCGCGTTCCGCCCGCAACAACTCAGGCGCATTCTCCCGATGCGGCTCAGGCGAATCGGGCAATAAAGCCGCATAGTCGTTATCGAATACGTAGACGCTCGTATAAACAGGCGTAACCTTCCCGCCCGCCCGCGTATTCCCCGGACACAAATAGCACTGCGGATCGTAGTGCACATCCGAAAATCCCGAAGTCTTGTTGACCTCGCCCTGCCACGGCCGATCCGTCCGGTGCGGCGACACCAGCACCCACTGCCCTCGCAGCGGATTAAACCGTCGATGCGGAAACTGCAGAGATTCCGACAAAGGGCCTCCCGTCAATAATCCCGTTTCCTGAGCGTAAACGAACCTCCAGCCTGACGGCGCGACGGGATTTTCACAAGCCGTGTTGCGCTACTCTGGCGCCATGATTCTCGAAAACGTCATCGGCGAATTCGCCAACACGGATTACATTCTGCCGGCGGCCGCCCTGCGGGAGGCCCTCGATCGTTGGGACGAATACTCCCCACGCTTCGTCGAACTGCTTGAGCAATGTGCGAACGGCGCGGATCGCAGCAAAGAGACCAAAGCCGCCCTCTTCTACATCATCCATCTCTTCGGCGAGAAGCGCGAAGCCGGAGCTTTTCCCACGCTCTGCCGTCTTCTGCAGAATGGAGAACTCTCCGATTCCATTCTCGGCGACGCCATCACCGAGAACCTCCGCGGCATCCTCATCGCCTGCTGGAACGGCGATCTCCGACCGCTGAAAACTCTGATCGAATGCGCCACTGCCGGCGAGTTCACGCGCGGCGCCGCTCTCGAGGCCCTCGCTTATCTCTCCCGCTCCGGCGCGTCGACAGATGACGAGATGCGGGCTTATCTGGTCCATCTTCGCCGTCACATGCTCCCTCGCGGTGATTGCTTCGTCTGGGTGGAATGGGCCATGGTGGCTGCCAATCTCGGTTACGCCGATTTCGAGAGCGAGGTGAAAAAGCTCCTGGCCCGCGGCTGGATTGAGTTCCGCTCCATCGCCATAGAGGATTTCCGTGGCCAGCTTGGCCTGGTTCTGGCAGATCCCTCCGGCATGGCAGGCTTTAAGCACGACCGCATCGGGCCCTTTACGGACACCATCGGCACCCTGTCGCACTGGCACTGCTTTTCCGATGCATACAAGCGCGAGCAGACGCGGGTCTCAGCGCGGGAAATGCACACACCCGAAGAGGTGATTGCCGAAGAGCTTTCGCTGCGAACCTCTGAATGGCGTGCACCTGACACATTCCGCACTCCGGGAAGAAACGAACCCTGTATGTGCGGTAGTGGCAAGAAATACAAGAAATGCTGCCTGCGCTAATCCCTGTTCCGTAATCCCTGTTCCCTTTTCACGCCGTAGGCCGATCCGGCACCGGAGCCGTAGCCAGATACTCCCGCGCAAACCCCTCCGCATACTCCTCCAGCAGCGCCCGCACCCGCTCCGGATCCTCACTCCGCACAATCAACCCCGCATGATGATGCTTCTTCAGCCGCAGCACAATCTCCGGCGCCGTGAACATCGCCGTATCCGGCTCCGCGGTCCGCGCCAGACACAGCACGCTCCCCGCGTACAGTCCCAGCGGCTCCGGAACCTCATATTTCCCGCCTCGCAACGATGCAACCTCAATCCGCGCCCACTCCCGCCACAGATTCACGCCCGTCGCCGACTCCACCACATCCGAGATAAACGCGCCGCCCACCCGCGCCGCCGCCTCCAGAAAGTAGAACTGCTCATCCTCGTGACCCCGAATATATTCAGCATGGGTCACGCCGCACCGCATCCCCAGAGCCGGCATCAGCCTCGCATTCATCTCGACCAGCGATCGCGACACATCCGATCCGCGCTCCAGAATCCGCGTCGTGAATACACCGCCCTCATGCATCACCTGCATCGGCGGCTTCCCATACCCGCTCACGCTCGTGAACACAACCTCACCCTCGTTCACGATCGAATCGACGTGAAAAATATCTCCCGGCACAAACCGCTCCAGCAAAAAGAAGCTCTGCCGATCCCCCAGCTCCTCGAGCGTCCTCCAAACCTGCGCCGCCTCATGACACTTGCGAATCCCAATCGCCGACGCCTCGCTCCTCGGCTTCAACACCCACGGAGCCGGCACCCGCTCCATCCACTCCCGCAGCTCCTCATGCACCAGCACCCTCGTAAATTCAGGCACCAGAGTCCCCGCCCGACGAGCCTCATACCGCATCGCCAGCTTGTCGCGAAAATGCGACGTCAGCGTCCGCCCCATCCCCGGAATCCGCATATGCTCCCGCAGCGCCGCCGCTGTCTCCATATCGAACTCATCGAGCGACACAATCCGGTCGAACCTCTTCGTCCGCGCCAAATAAGTAACCGTGTTGGTGACTTGTTCCAGCGTCAGCCCCTCCGGCATCGTCACAAAATCTTCGAGAATCGGCCTCGGCCAGTCCGCATGCCGCAGCTTTTCCACCGTCAATAGCATCACGCGGCACCCCAGCGCCGCGCACTCCTGCATGAACGTCTGCCCCTTCTCATAACTCGTCAGGCACAGAATCCGTGGCTGTTCGCTCGTGTTCATCAGTCAATGGTGTTCTACCATAACGTCATTCCATGCCTGAAGGCTTCCACTTCTCCGCTGTCGAAATCGTCGCCCTCCACGACCGCGCCACCCGGCTCTGGCACGACGATGCCTTCAACGTCGTCTCAACCCCTCACCGCATCTACGACACCGTCCTCGCCCAGCACCGCGCCAACTTCGACTTGTGGCACACCGAAGATCGCGCCCGCACCCCCCACGCCACCGATCACGACATCGCCCAGGTTAAACGCGCGATCGACGACATCAACCAGCGCCGTAACGACCTCACTGAACAATGTGACGTCGTTCTCTTCGAATCCCTCTGCCACTCAAACCTCCCCAATCCCGAGGCCGAACTCCATTCCGAGAGCCCCGGCCTCATGATCGACCGCCTCTCCATTCTCGCCCTCAAAATCTTCCACACTGAGGAAGAAATCGACCGCCCCAACGCCCCTGCCGGCCACACCGAACGCAACCGCAACCGGCTCGCCCTCCTCGAGGAACAGCGCAATGACCTGCTCGCCTGCCTCGACCAACTCTGGCGCGAGGTCCTCGAGGGCAAGCGCCGCTTCAAAATCTACCGCCAGCTCAAGATGTACAACGACCCTACCCTCAACCCCGCAATCTACCGGGCGGAAAAGTGAACATCGGCCTGCGCCCCGCCGTTCCGGCGGATTACGCCTTCTGCAAAAGCCTCTACTTCACCGAAAATCAGTGGATCCTTGAGGCCCTGCGCCTCGACCCCGTCGCGCACGAAGTGAAGTTTCCCGAACAGTGGAAGCTGCCCGAGGTTCGCATCATCGTGGTCGACGGACTCGATATCGGATGGCTCCAGAGCGCCGCGCACCAGGACGGCATCTACCTCGGTCAGCTTTATATTGCCCGCCCCTTTCAGCGGCGCGGCATCGCACCGTCATCGTGCAACGCCTCATCTCCGAGGCCGTGCAGGCCATTCTTCCCCTCAAGCTCGACGTCGTCAAAATCAACCCAGCCCTGCGCCTCTACCAGCGTCTCGGCTTCCGCATCACCGGCGAGGAAGAACACAAATTCAACATGACCCTCGACCCGGGGCCGATCGGAGATTCCTGACGGCAGGCGCCTTTCTGCGCCCTGTACCCTGCACCCTGTACCCTGTTTTTCGTGCCCCTCATCGTCAACGCCGACGACTTCGGCCTCACTCCCGGCGTCAACCGCTCCATCGCCGAACTCCACCGCGCCCACGCGCTCTCCTCCGCCACCCTCATGGCCACAGCCGCCTTCTTCGACGATGCCGTCGCCACCGCTCACGCCAACCCGCAGCTCGAAGTCGGCTGCCACATCCTCCTTGTGGACGGCACCCCTGCACTGCCCCCCGAACAAATCCCCACCCTCTGCCCCAACGGCCAGTCTTTCCGCCCCAGCCTCATCGCGTTCGTCCGCGACCTCTTCACCTTCCGCATCCGCGCCGTCGAAATCACCGCCGAAGCCACCGCCCAACTCCGCCGGCTGCAGAACGCGGGCCTCCGCGTCTCCCACATCGACACGCACAAGCACACCCACCTCTTCTCCGGAATCCTGCGCCCCCTCCTCGCCGCAGCCCAGGCAGCCCAGGTCCCCGCCATCCGCAATCCCTTCGAACCCGACTGGGCCCTCCGCGCCACCCCCGGAGCGAAATCAGCTTCATTCCGTCTCCGCCGCCTCGCTGTCACCGCCCTCCAGTCCCAGCACCGAGCCTTCCTGCGATCCGTCCGCGCCTCAAGACTCGCCACCACCAGTGGCACCATCGGCGTCCTCGCCACCGGAACCACCGACGTCAAAACGACTCTGCGCAGCCTACTCGCCGCCATGCCGGCCAACCCCCAACAAACCTGGGAACTCGTCTGCCACCCCGGCTACCCCGACCAACAACTCGACCAGGTCCGCACCCGCCTCCGCGCCTCCCGCGCCCACGAGCACGCCGCCCTCCTCGAACTACTCCCAAACATCCCCCTTGCCTCCTGGCGCGACCTGATCTCCCCAACGCGATAGCGCGTCTCCTGGATCCACCTCGCCGGCCCCTCGCCCCATCCCGCTCACTAAATCTCTCCGCCGTAAGTCTCTTGGCCCAGGGTACGATTTCCTTGTCGTCGCTCCGCTGCCCATGCGCCCTCACTCTGTTCCGCTCCTCGTCGCGCTCCTCGCCGCGGCCGCCGCCGCGCCAGCCCAAACTTCTACTCAGAACCCAGCCCCCACCCAACCCCCTGCCACGCAACCCAGCATCACCGTCACCGCCCATCTCGTCACCGTCGACGTCGTCGTGCGCAATCACAATCAGCCGGTCCGCGGCCTCACCAAAGACGACTTCGTCATCCGCGAGGACGGCCATCCGCAAACCCTTACCGTTTTCGAGCCCCACTTCGCCGCCAGCGGTTCAGCTCCCGCCACCGCTGCCCCGCGCCCACCCTCGCTCCCGCCCGATACCTTCACCAACCTCCCTGTCACCCATGTCACCGACTCCGTTACCGTTCTGCTGCTCGACGGTCTCAACACCGAGGCCGCCGATCAGCTCTACGTCCGCCGTGAGATGATCCGCTACCTCAGGAATCTTCCCGCCGGCCGCCGTATCGCCGTCTTCACCCTCGGCGGCCAGCTTCGCCTTCTCCAGGGATTCACCGGCGACGTCAGCCTTCTCCTCGCCGCCCTCGACAGGAAAGATTCGGCCGCCCCTTCCGCCATGACCATCCCCAAAAGCCAGATTGCCGACGAGCGCAACGCGCTCGCCTGGATGGCCGAGGCCGGCGCGTCACCTCAACTGATCGATAACTACACCAACTTCGTCAGCGAGAGCGACGCGGGCGAGACCAATCAGCGCATCGCCCTCACGGTCGAGGCCATGGAGCAACTGGCCCGCTACCTCGCCGGCATCCCCGGGCGCAAAAATCTCGTCTGGTTCTCCGGCTCCTTTCCCCTCCAGTTCTTTGCCACCCAACGCAACCCATACCACACTGACAACGGCGCCGTCGCCGTTCGCGATTTCAACGACATCCTCCGCACCGCCATCGATCTGCTCACCGCCGCCCGCGTCGCCGTCTATCCCGTCGATGCCCGCGGCGTACTCCTGGCGAATATGTTCGGGGCTGACCAGCAGGGCGACTACGCCCGCTTCATTTCGGACGCCGCAGCCACCAGCCCCTCGCGGGACAATGCCATGCTCGCCGCCCAGAGAATCGCCGACCACGGCACCATGGATGTCCTCGCTAAGGAAACCGGCGGCCGCGCCGTCTATGACGACAACGGCTTCAAAGAAGCCATGGCCGATGCCGTCGACGACGGCTCCAACTTCTACACGATCGCTTACGTCCCCACCAACCGGAAATTCAACGGCGGGCTCCGCCACATCGACATTCGCCTCGCACGCGGCGAGCCCAAACTTAAAGCCCAGCTCTTCTATCGACGCTCCTACTACGCCGACGACCGCTCCGCCCCGCGGGATCGCGGCTCCGCGGGTCAGCGCCTGGTCTTCGGTGCCGCCATGCATCGCGGTGTCCCCGCGGCCACGCAGATCGTCTTCGAAGCGCGCGTCGTCCCTGCCGATCCGCAGCCGTCCGCGATCCCCGTTCCTGAACACAAACCGCCGCTCAAAGGTCCGCTCACACGCTATTCCATCGACTACGCCATCGATCCCCGCCCGCTCGACCTTAGCCCGCTGCCCAACGGCAACCGCAACGGCACGATCGTCCTCGCGGCCAGCACCTGGGATCCCGATGGCAAACTCCTCACCGCTACCGGCGTCACCCAATCCTTCACCGTCACGCCGCTGCAATACCACCAGTCAGGCCAGATCGGCATGCAATTCCACCAGACCATCGACGTTCCCGCTGAACAAGTCTTCCTCCGCGTCGGCGTCTACGATCCAACCTCCGGCCATATGGGAACCCTCGAAATACCTCTGCCCGCCCCAACTCCAAAACCGGCCATCGCCTCCGCGAAATAGCACCGCCCAGCTTCGCGACGCCGCGCTACCCTGATCCCACACACATGCCGACCGCAACCCGCCAGGAAAAAACCCTCACCCCTCTCGCCCACGGAGCCCTCAACCACTGCTTCGGCTGCGGACTCGAAAACCGCACCGGCCTGCGCCTCAAATTCTTCGTCGATCCCCACAACAACGTCGTTTCCCACCTCCGCCTCGCCGCGCGTTTCGCCGGTCCTCCCGGTCATGCTCACGGAGGCATCATCGCCACCCTTCTCGACGAGGCCATGAGCAAAGTCAATCGCGCCCGCGGCGTCCTCGCCATGACCCGCCGCCTCGACGTCGACTATCTCCGCCCCGTCCCCCTCCGCAAGCCCCTCACCCTTACCGCCCAGCACACCGGAACCACCGGCCGCCGCAACCACATCGAAGCCCAGCTCGCGGACGCTTCCGGCGAAATCCTCGCCACCGCCAAAGCCGTCTTCGTGACCATCACCCCCGACCTGCTCGCGAAAGTAAAGTCCCGCCAGGCCCAACAGTGACCAGCGTCACCTTCATCGCCCCAGGTCAAACTTGCTAGACTTAAAGTTCGGACCACATCCGCTCCCCGGGTGCCCCATAGCTCGATTTTGAGACGTGGGATTCCTCAGCACCCACATCGTCAAGCGGAACCAAGGAGCATCACCATGGCAGAAGTCCACAACGGCAAGAACGGCCACAACCCAACCAACTCGACCACCCTGCGCCTCAAGGTCGGCCTCGCCGAAATGCTCAAGGGCGGCGTCATCATGGACG
>PMSS01000143.1 GCA_003167515.1 Acidobacterium sp.
GCCTTTTTGCTTCCTGAGACCCAATACAAAAAAATGACAGTTTCAGTGGGAGAGCGGCCGGCTGGGGCTCAGCCGACCGCTTCCTCGCTGAAGTCGTCCATCGGATCCATCTCGGATTCGAGGTCCTCCTCCCTCGCCAGCAACCCGAGCGCCTGCCGCTCAAACAGGCGCCGATAAATGCCGCCCGTCCTGCGCACCAGGTCGTCGTGCCGTCCTTCTTCGACCACTTCGCCGTTGTCGAAGACGAGGATCCGGTCCAGCATCCGCACCGTCGACAGGCGGTGAGCGATCACAATCGCCGTCCGTCCGGAGATCAGACGCTGCATCGCCTCCTGGATCAGCGCCTCCGATTCGGAATCGAGACTAGAGGTCGCCTCGTCCAGCACCAGCACCGGCGTATTCGCCAGGAAGGCGCGCGCCAGCGCAACCCTCTGCCGCTCGCCGCCGGAGAGCTTCACGCCGCGTTCGCCCACCAGCGTGGCGTAACCCTTTGCCTGCCGCCCGATGAAGTCGTGAGCGTTGGCCAGCCGCGCCGCCTCTTCAACCTCCCGCTGCGACGCATGCGGCCGGCCGTAGGCGATGTTCTCCTTGAGCGACCGGTGAAACAGGATCGGCTCCTGCGGCACCAACGCCAACTGGGCACGCAGCGAATCCTGCGTGACGTGGGCGATGTCCTGCCCGTCCACGACGATCCGTCCGCCCGTCACATCGTAGAGACGATGCAGGAGCTTCACGAACGTGGTCTTGCCCGAACCGGAATGTCCGACGAGGCCCACCCGCTCCCCCGGCTCGATGCGAATCGAGAAGTCGCGGAACAGCGGCTCGGTCTGCATCCCGTAACGGAACGTCACCCGGTCGAAGACGATCTCGCCCGCAGTCACGCGAATCGGCTTTGCCCCAACGCGATCCGCCACTCCGAGAGGCAGCGCCTCGAAGGCAACCATGTCCTCCATCTCGTTGACCCCGCGCTGCAGGTTCGCGATGTGCTGCCCGGTGTCGCGCAGATATCCGTGGACGATGAAGTAGCTGGTCAGCACGAATGTCACATCGCCCGGCGTAGCTTTTCCGCGCCACCAAAGCCAGACGGCGGAGCTGACCACCAGCGTCCGCAGAGCCAACAGCGAGATCATCTGGGCGCCGCCGCTAAACGTCGCGAAGAGCCAGGTCCGCCGCGTGCGGCGTCCCCATTTGCCGAGCACCTTCGCGAGCCGCGAATCCTCCCGTCCCTCGGCCCCGAAGGACTTCACCGCCGTATTGCAGGTGATCGCATCCGCCAGCGAGCCGCCCATGCGCGTATCCTGGGCATTCGACAGCCGCGCCGCCGGGGCGATCCATCCCAGCGACAGGGCCACCGAGATCGCCACATAGACCAGCGCGCCCGCGCCCACTAGGACGCCCATCGCCGGCCACCGCAGTCCCAGGATCAGCGGACATCCGGCCAGCACCAGCAGCGCCGGCAACAGGGCCAGCAGGAGCGTGTCATCCAGCATGTCGACAGCCCAGATGCCGCGCGTAATCCGCCGCACGATCGACCCGGCAAAGTTGTTCGCATGCCAATCTGTCGAGAAGCGCTGCACGCGCCAAAAGGCGTCACTCGCCATGCGCGTCATCAGTCGCACGGTCAGGCGCACGATTCCCAGGAACGCAAGATACCGAGCCAGGGCCAGCACTGCGCCGAGTCCCGCCATCGCTCCAATCGCATAAAGGGCCGCACGAAGAGCCTCTTGCTTGCCCGCACCTCCACGAGCGACAGCGTCAACAAGATGGCCCGAGTAAATCGGCATCAGCAGGTCGGCCCCGGTTGCCACGGCCATACCGGCGGCCACTCCTGCCGCACACCAGGCCTCGCGCCGCCAGTGGCGAAATAGAAACGCCAGAACCTCCCGAACAACATTGCTGCCAGCAGATTTTTGTTCAACAGTTCCGCTCATAGATTCCTCAAAAGGTGCGCCAGGGGAAGAAAAATCCCGGCTGGCGTCCTTCAGCTCACGAACAATTTCGTCTTGAAGAGACGCGACCGCTCGAAAGACAACTCCTCCCAAGGAGGAGCACGCCCTACGGCCTGCGCGTCAGATTCGGATGACCGAATTAACTAATGGAGAAAACTGACGGGAAAAGCACCAAGCCGCTGCGTTTTGGGATCGCGGGGCGAAGTCTGAATCTTCATGGGCGCCTTCCTCTCGTCAAAAGATGCTCCAGCTTACCACGATTTTGGTTTTCTGCCTGGCAATAAACCCGCACAATTATTGTGCTTCTGTTCGGAATCGCCGGGTCCCGCCGCCGCTAAACGCTAAGCACTTCGGGCTTCGCTGTTCTCTTGAGCTGGCCGCAAGCCGCATAGATATCCCGTCCCCGCGGCCGACGAAGAAACGCGGGTACCTCCTGCTCCCGCAGCCGCTCCTGAAAGCGCGCCACATCCTCCGCGCTCGGCGTCGAGAACGGCACTTCCGGCCCCGGATTCCACGCAATCAGATTTACCTTCGCTGGAAACTTGGCCCGCCGGACCAGCTTCACCACTTCATCGGCGTGCTGCAGTTGGTCGTTGATGCCTGCCAGCAGCACATACTCAAACGTCACCCGCTCTCGCGGACGCAGAGGCACCTGCCGCACCGCATCGATCACCTCGGCGATGCTCCACTTCCGGGTGACGGGCATAATGTCCTGGCGGACGGCATCGTTGGGCGCATTCAGCGAGATGGCCAGCTTTGGGCGCACTGTCTCGCCGGCAAACCGCAAAATTCCCGGCACGATTCCCGACGTCGACACCGTCATTCGCGACTCGGGAATCTCCATCGGTCCCGCCAGCAGCCGCACCGCCGCCATAAACGCGTCGTAGTTGAGGAACGGCTCGCCCATCCCCATAAATACCAAGTTGATCCGATCGCGCCCGGGCTCGGCGGCCTGCCGATTCAGCACAGCCGCCACCTGGCCGGCGATTTCTCCCGCTGTCAGATTCCGAATGATCCCCAGCTTCGCGGTCAGACAGAACTGGCAATTCACGGCACAGCCAATCTGGCTCGACACGCATATCGTCGCCCTCGACCAGGCCTTCTGTCCCGGATCGTGCGGACCCGCAGAAGAAGAATCCCCCTCCTCGCCACCATCGCCCTCGGGCATCCATACCGTCTCGACTGTCTGCCCGTCACTACCCGCAATCAAATACCGTTCGGTGCCATCGACAGACCGGAACGTCTCGACAATGTCCGGCAGGCCAACCCGAAACCCCGCCGCCGTCACACGTTCCCGGAGGTCTTTGGGCCAGGTTGTCACCTCTGCCAGATCCGCCACCTTTTGATGGTAGAGCGCCGCTTCCAGCTGCTCAATCCGGTACTTAGGTAATCCAAATTCCACCAGGATCTCGCTAAGTTCCTCATTCGAAAGGCCAACAAGTACCCCACCCGGAGCCGCTCCTGCTGCGTCTAAAATGGTGCTACGTGGTTTCCCGCCGGTAG
This sequence comes from Acidobacterium sp., assembly GCA_003167515.1. Lineage (GTDB taxonomy): Bacteria > Acidobacteriota > Terriglobia > Terriglobales > Acidobacteriaceae > Palsa-343. The sequence continues at coordinate 3,453 of PMSS01000143.1, forward strand.
TCATCTATAAATCCGAGCATAGCGCATCTAAAATTTGCCGTAGAGCCGTCCTTGAACGCCCCATTGAAAATGAACACTGAACGAGATATCCGCCGCAGCGTCCTCCCCAGCGGCCTCATCGTCCTCACCGAGCGCATGGAGCATGTTCGATCCGTCGCCATGGGTGTGTGGATGCGTGCTGGTTCGCGCCATGAAGTCGCCGAACTGAATGGCATCTCCCACTTCGTCGAGCACATGGTGTTCAAGGGGACAAGATCCCGCTCCGCCCAGCGGATCGCCCGCGAGGTCGACGCCATTGGCGGCAATCTCGACGCCTTCACCGGCAAGGAGACCGTCTGCTTCAACATCAAGGTTCTCGACGAGCATGTGTCGACCGCTCTCGATGTTCTCTCCGATCTCGTCCTCAACCCCGTCTTTGCCGCTGAGGAGATTGCCCGCGAGCGCGGGGTCATCCTCGAAGAAATCAAGATGGACGAGGATAATCCCGACACGCTCGTCCACGAAATCTTTACCCAGAGTTTCTGGAGGGGTCACCCCCTCGGCAAGCCCATCCTCGGCACCCGCGAAACCGTCCGCAGCTTTGAGCAGAACACGCTGGTGCGCTTTTTCGAGCAGCGCTTCCAGGCGGGAAACATGGTCTTTTCGGCCGCCGGCAACATCGAGCATGACAGCTTTGTCGAGTTGGTCACCCGTTACTTTGGCTCCCTCGCCCCAGGGAGCGCCCTCAGCGACAGCGCTGCGCCCACCGTCACGCCGCGCATCAATCTGCGGAACAAGAAGTCGCTTGAACAGGTGCAGCTTTGTCTCGGCGTCCCCGCTCCGCCCATTGCCGACGAGTCCCGTTACACCACGCTCCTGCTCAACACCATCCTCGGCGGCGGCATGAGCTCTCGCCTCTTCCAAACCGTCCGCGAAGAACGCGGCCTGGTCTACTCCATCTACAGCGACCTCGCTCCCTATCGCGACACCGGCTCGCTCTGCGTCTACGCCGGTACCTCCTCCGACCGCGCCCTTCAGGTCATCGACCTCGTCATGGAGGAGTTTCGCCGTCTCAAGTCCGAGCCCCTGCAGCCCGGAGAGCTTCGGCGCGCGCAGGATCAGCTCAAGGGAAATCTTCTGCTCTCGCTCGAAAGCTCGATGTCGCGCATGTCGAACCTCGCACGGCAGCAGATGTACTTCGAGCGCTTCTTCGGCCTCGACGAGATCCTCGACCGCGTTGAAGCTGTCACTGAAGAGGAAGTAATGGCCATGGCCTCGAGCCTCTTCCAGCCCGAACGCGTTGCCGTCACGCTGCTCGGCCGCCTCGATGGCCTGCACCTCAACCGCAACCAGCTAGTCTGCTAAGCGCTCCTCGCAGGCTCTTCGCTAACCGCTTTTTGCCGGCTTCTCGCTGGCCTTTTCTGTCTTAGTTTATTCCCGCCGCGTTCAAGCACTCCGAATACTGCTTGTCCGTCTTCTGAATGTGATTGACCAGCCAGTCGCGCAACAGGTTCAGCACCTGGATCGAGTTCGCCGCCTTCCCTTCTCTCGCCTGGTTGACCAAACCTTCTACGTCGTTGACGAACTTCTTATGCATCTCCTGGTGCGCTGCCAGCTGCGGAAAGTTCGCCTTCCTGAGGAGCGCTTCTTCCGCCTGAAAGTGCGTGCGCGTGTATTGCAGCAGTTCACCCACCGTCTTGCTCACCACGTCGTTGCCCTTACCCGAGCGCATCGCATCGGCCAGGGTGTTGATGATCTCGAACAACTTCTTGTGCTGCTGGTCACACAACGCCACCTTCACGCTGTAAGAATCGTTCCACGTAAAAAGAGCCATAGCCCCTCCTGGGCCCATTAATCGCAGATCAGGGGCCAACTCGCGCGGGGAAGATAAGAAGTCTCTAACCTATCGTTGTGCGCGGTGCTCGTTCCAGCACCGCCGCGAAAAAACCATCACACGGATGCACCCCCGGCACCGTCCGCAGAAACCCGCCCTCCATCGCCGTCCTTAGCCGGTCCCGCCCTTCAGTCGTCACCACCCCACGCTCCGCCAGCCGATCCAGAAACTCCTCCAGCGGAACGACTCTGACCCCAGAATCCTTCCCCAGAACCTCGTCCACCACCTGCTCGTTCTCCTCCGGCTCCAGCGAACAGGTCGAGTACACCAGCCGTCCTCCCGGCGCGAGCCCCGCCAGCCCCGCCCGCAAAATCGCCACCTGCCGCGCGTGCTGCCGCCCCAGATCCTCCTCGCTCACCCGTAGCCGTATTTCAGGATTCCGCGCCATCGTCCCCGTCCCACTGCAAGGCACATCGCACAGAATCAAATTCCACTGGGGCTCGAGCTTCAGCTTCGCCGCATCGGCAACTTCAAAACGCACTGGTTTCGCGACCGATTGCGACATCAGCTTTCTCATGGCGTCAAGGCGCTTCCGGCTCACATCTACGGCAGTAATCTCCGCATCCGGCAACCTCTCCCCCAGGATCGCCGTTTTCCCTCCCGGAGCCGCGCACGTATCCAGGACCCGCTCGGAATGCGGCGCCGCGGCGGCGGCGATCTCCGCCACCAGCTGGGAGGCTTCGTCCTGGATACGAAACCGACCATCCCGAAACGCACTACTCCGCCCCACATCTCCGCGAATCACCCGCAGAGCTTCACGAAGAAACGCCCCCGGCTGTGTGTCGATTTCTGGCAAGTCCGCCTCGGGCTCCGTCAATCGAATTGTGTTTGCGGCTGGCTCCTGATCCCACTGGCAAATCGCCTCGGCCGCCTCCTGCCCATACCGCCGCACCCATCGCTCCACCATCCAGGCCGGATGCGCCCCAGCCGGAATCGAAGCACTCGAATTTGAGATCTGCCCCTGCGCCGCAAACTTCCGCAGCACCGCATTCACCATGCCTGCAGCGCCGCGCTCCTTGCCCTGCTTGACCAGCTCCACGCTGTCGTGGAGCACGGCATGCGGCGGCACCCGCTCCAGATATCCCAGCTGATACGCTCCCATCCGCAGCGCGGTGGCCACCTCCACACTCAGCTTTGCCCCCGGACGCGCCAACAGCAGCCGAATCCGCGCATCGAGCGCCAGTTGCCAGCGCAGCGTCCCCAGTACGAGCGTCGTGGTCAGGTTCCGGTCCTGCGTTGACAGCGCATCGACTTCCGCCGACCGCAACAACTCATCGCTGTGCGCATCAGAGGTCGCAATTTGTAACAGAATTCGATACGAAACCAGCCGCGCCGGAGCAATCATGCTCATCCCAGGCGATTGCCGCTCTCCACCGCATGCCCCCGCAGAAACTCTCCCGCCGTCATACGCCGCTTGCCCTCCGGCTGCACCTCAACAAGCTCCAGCCAGCTTCCTTCGCCGCTCGCTGCGAACATGGTCCCCTCTTCCACCAACAACTCACCGGGCTGAGCTCCTCGCCCGCCGCGCACCTCAGTTGGCAGCATCCGATGGACCGCAAGTTTCTTTCCGCTCAGTATTGTCCAGGCTCCCGGCCACGGCTGAAATCCGCGCCACCGGTTGTAAAGGGTCATCGCTGGGCGCGAAAAATCCATCCGCCCATCCTCGCGCGTCAAAATCGGCGCCAGGCTCGCCCTGGTGTCATCCTGCTTTCGCGGAGTAATTTTTCCCTCGTCGAGTTCGCGCAGCGTCTCCATCATCAGGTCCGCGCCCATTTCCGCCAGCAGCGGAAACACATCCGTCGCCGTCATGCTGGGCGCGATCGCCATCTCCCGCTGCAGCAGAATGTCGCCCGAATCCAGGCCCTCGTCGAGGCGCATCGTGGTCGCGCCGGTAGCCGGCTCGCCGTTTGCAATCGCCCACTGCACCGGCGCAGCTCCGCGATACTTCGGCAGCAGCGACGCATGCAGGTTCAGGTTTCCCAGCCGCGGCAGATCCAGCATCCATCGGGGAATAATGCGGCCGTAGGCGACCACCAGAATCGCGTCTGGCTGAATTGACTCCAGTTCTGCCCTCAGCTCCGCGTTGTTTTTGATTTTCTCCGGCTGCGTGACGCGAATTCCAGCTTCGATGGCGGTCGTCTTTACCGCAGGCGCTGTCAGCCGCTGCCCACGCCCCACGGGCCGATCGGGCTGCGTCACCACCAGCGGTACATCGTATCCGGCCCGCAGCGCCAGCTTCAGCGTGGGAACGGCGAACGCCGGGGTTCCGCAGAAGACCAGCTTCATTTCCACTCGCCGGATTTCTGCAATTTGCGAATCCTGCGCAGAATCAGATCCCGCTTGAGCGCACTTAGACGCCACGGGAACAAAACCCCATCCAGATGATCGATCTCATGCTGGAAGGCGCGCGCCAGCAGTTCCGTGCCTTCCAGCTCGATCGTTTTTCCCTCAAGATTCTGCGCGCGCACCTTCACCTTAGCTGCGCGGGACACTTTGTCGCGAATATCCGGCAGGCTGAGACAGCCCTCTTCCTCCACCTGCTTGCCTTCTTTGTGAACGATTTCCGGATTCACCAGAACAATCTTGTCCTTCGGATGTTTCTGATTGCTGAGATCGATCACTGTGATGCGCTTCGACACCCCAATCTGCGGCGCCGCAAGGCCAATCCCAATGGCGTTGTACATGGACTCGAACATATCCGCGGCCAGCGTGCGGAGTTCGTCGTTGAACTCCGTGATCTTCTCGGTTGGCCGCTGCAAAATCGGGTCCGGATATGTGACTATTTCGCGAATCATGTTTCCGCTGGTTTCCTGCGCCGATCTCTCTCTGCTAACCTGCTAGCCGTTTTTCGCCACTTGCTAGTACTTCGCCACCTGCTAGTACTTCGCCACCTGCTCCACATAACCGTCATAGTTACGTTTCAACTCCCGCAGCGAATCCCCGCCAAACTTCTCGAGCGCCAGCTTTGCGACCGTCAGCGCGACCATGGCCTCGGCTGCCACGCCCGCGGCCGGAACCACGCAGACATCGCTGCGTTCATAGGCCGCCTTTGTTTCCTCGCGCGTGTCGAAGCGTACCGACTGCAAGGGCCTCCGGAGAGTCGAAATCGGCTTCAGGTACCCGCGTACGACGATGTCCTCGCCGTTGGAGATGCCGCCTTCAACCCCACCCGCATTGTTATGTTCGCGCGTGAACCGCGTATGGCGTCCATTCTCGGCCTCGCGCGCATAGCCGATCGCATCATGCACCTCCGACCCCAGCGACTCCGCCGCGGTCACGCCGCGGCCAATCTCTACTGCCTTCACTGCCTGGAGCGACATTACCGCCTGTGCCAGCAATCCATCGAGCCGCTCGTCCCAGTTGGCGCAGGTGCCAAGGCCCGGAGGCGCCCCGTGGACGACAACCTCAAAGACACCGCCGACTGTATCGCCGGTGCGCAGCACGGCGTCCACCTCGGACTTCATCCGCGCTTCAGCGTCCGGGTCCACGCAGTTCAGCAGGACCTCATCATTCGTCCGCAGCGCCGCAATCTCTTCCCAGTTCGCATCGCGTTCCAGCTCCGCCGCGCCCACGCGAATCACATGACTGGCGACATCAATCCCCAGAGTCAGCAGCAACTGCTTCGCCACTGCCCCCGCCGCTACCCGCGCGGTCGACTCGCGGGCTGATGCACGCTCCAGCACGTACCGTGCATCAGGAAAGTCGAACTTCAGCGCGCCTGCTAAATCTGCGTGTCCGGGCCGCGGCGATGCCACGGCTTTATGTTTCGCGGGATCGCCCGCCCCTACGGGCAGCGCTTGTGTCCAGTTTTTCCAGTCGCGGTTTTCAATCGCGATCGCAATCGGCGACCCGATGGTCTTCCCGTGCCGCACCCCGCTGAGAAAATGCGCAGTATCGGTTTCGATGCGCATCCGGCCGCCGCGCCCGTAGCCCTGCTGGCGCCGCCACAGTTCGCGATTCACGAACGCTTCGTCGACAGCAATACCCGCAGGCATGCCGGACAAGAGAGCCACAAGGCTCTCCCCATGCGACTCGCCGGCAGTGGAAAAGCGCAGCATTTTGTCGTCAGTGACCCGCTTCGATTGTAGATGAATAGAAGTTGAAAACGGTCACAGCGGCGCTATTCCGCCGCCAGCCAGGCGTACTGCTTCTCCGTGAGCGGAACCACCGACAGCCGCCCCTGACGCACCAGCGGCGAATCCGCAAAGATTGGCTGTGCCTTGATCTCTGCAAGCGTCCTCGGCGTCTTTGTCTTCTTCACAGATTTGATGCGTACTTGAGGATTCTTCGGATCGCTCGCATCGACGGACACTACCTTCGCCAGCCCGACCGTCCGCTTCTCGTCGCTCGTGTGGTAGATAACCAGCATCTCGCCGCGCAGCATACCCGCAAGATTCCTGACTGCCACCGGATTCGAAACGCCGTCCCACAAGGTCTCGCCTTCGCGCGCCAGATCGTCCACCGAATAGGTTCCCGGCTCAGTCTTCAAAAGGTAGGGCATGATTTCTCTCTTTCTCCCGTTCGCGCCGAGCCTGAGGCTGCTGCGCAGTCTCGCGGACCTCGTGCGCTTCCTCTGCCTTCAAATAAGCCTGGGTGTTCAGCAGTGGGCGCTCCATCGAGCGGACCCACTCCGTCATCTCCGCGCCCGACCGGCCATTCGCCTCCGCGCGGGCAAACTCGCTTCCCACCGTCTGCATCTTCGCATCCAGGTTGTCGAGGTAGTGCAGCAGGATCGCCTCCGGCGTCATAGGCAACTTCGGTGAGCCAAATTCGTATTCTCCATGGTGGCTCAGCACCAGATGCTCCACGAGCAGCCGCTTTGCAGCCGGAAAGTCAGGAATTGCCGCCAGCTTTTCCTCGACCATCCCGATCCCGATTGTGATGTGCCCGAGCAACTGGCCTTCCATCGTGTAATCGAAGCTTGTCCCCCACTTCAGCTCACGCAGCTTCCCGATATCGTGCAGCACCACGCCGGTCAGAAGCAGATCGCGATCGACATTCGGGTAATGCCGGGCGGCCATTTCGCACAGCCCCATCAGTGACAGTACATGCTCCAGCAGTCCGCCAATCCACGCATGGTGCATGCCCTTGGCTGCCGGGGCCTGCCGCAGTGCCGCAGCCATCTGCGCATCGTTCAGAAATGCCTCCAGCAGCGCCTTCAGGTGCGGATCGCGGAAGCTCGCCACCCACCCCTGCAGCTCCGCCCACATTTCGTCGATGTCCCGCTCGGACTGCGGAACAAAATCGCCAAGGTGGTACTCATCCGCAGT
>PMSS01000062.1:0-3412 GCA_003167515.1 Acidobacterium sp.
TGTGACGTGCGAAGACAAGGCATCCCCTGGGGGAGGATGAGTGGATAATACATGAATTCCTGCGGCCCTCCAGCCGGTCCGGCAAATGCCTTCCCAACGAAATGCTGTTCTCGCCAAAGGTTCTTCGGGCCTCGCGTGCCCATAGTAGCAATCGAGGCTATAATCGGCCTCCCCGGTATCTGCGTAGATCGTGTGGGGATTGTTGCGATCGATGGTAAGTGCGCCAATCGTGAGCGACGTCTGGGTATCGGTTACCGCAGTCCAGGTCGCGGACCCTTTCCAGGTAATTTGGCCTTCCAAACAATCCGACCTGAGAGCGATGCCTCTCAGGGTTCGCGTCTTGTACTGTTATGGTGATCGTCAAACGCTCGGCCATGCGCAAGCCAGAGGCTTATAAAGTTGCGGGAGGCAGCCCTGTCGAGTGCTGCGGATGAGATAGGTGAAGCCCTGCCGGAGCGGAGTGTGAAACCCAGCGAGTCGTCCGAGCAGGATGGTTGCAGAAGAATCCCGCCAGCCGCGAGGCGACAAATTCAGGCTGGTGCAGCGGAATAAAGTGCCCCGAATCCAGAGTCACCATGCTGGCATTCGGGATCAACGATGAAGCGCGCCGAGCAAACGCCTCGGGAATTGCGGCGTCCTTCGATCCATGAAATATCAAAGTCGGCATGAGTAACTGTGGCAGGAACGCCGGCACGTCGGCCAGAAGTTCTGCCGGCTTACCCCATCGCATCGCGCGCATAAAATGCCATGGTCCGGCCAGACCGGAAAATGGCTCGTGGAAATCCTCCACAATGTCGTCACAACCCTCTTCCCCGTCCAGTGCGCGGTGCATCGCAATTCTCCAGAAGATTGCCTGGATCAACGGCGCCAACACCTCGCCGAGGATCGGCTTCCGCAGCGGTTCAATCAGGTAAAAGGGTCGAAGCTCCGGGAAGACGGATGGAGAAAGCAAAGCCAGGTGATGGACGTGTTCCTGGAAGTAGTGCGCATAGTGGACGGCCACCGCGGCCCCGGCGTCGTGGCCAACCACGTGCCACTTTTCGATCCCGTTTTCGATGCGCAGTGCATCCATCTGTTCCGCCAGGCGACGGAGATAATCCGGGCCGTAACCCATGCTGGGAGTCTTACCCAGCCCCGGCAGGTCCACCGCGAAACAAGTGTATTGTCCGCAAAGACGTTTGATGACGCCGCTCCACAGGCGGCTGCTGGTCGGCATTCCGTGAATGAAGAGGATCGGATCGCCCGACCCACAACTCACCACGTGCATGGAACAGCTCCGTCGGGCGTCATGATGCGAACTCCATCCGCGCCGTTGAAGGCTTTGAAAATCGCCTGCACAACCAGTGAAAGAAGGATGCGGCAAACCTGAGCGATTGCAGGGCCAGACAGAACAAGCCGGTACCAAAGAGTCCGCGCGGCTGCATGCGTGAATAGAACAGGTTCATCAGCCATGCGGGAATGGTGTAGACCTCGCCCGCATTGACGACGCCAATAGCGTTGCGGATGGGCGCGTCATAAATCACTTTCTCAATTCCGCAATTGAAGAAGCGGGCAAGTTCGATTACGCGCCGGTTATACATGGCGGCCGCGAGCCGGGGAAGCCGGCCACGGTGGAACGAGCGCGCGATGAGACGCGAACCTTCGTCGGCATGGCGCAGGGCTGCGGTCACGCCATTGGAGGTCATTGGATCGACCATCGCGGCGGCTTCGCCGACAACCAGCCAGTTAGGACCGGTAATGTTGCGGTAGTTCGAGCAGCGATAGGAGGTCACTAGTGGAGCCGCGCTCTGCTGGGACTCGACGAGCGCCCGGAAACGCGGGATGCGGCTCAGCCGTTCCCGGTAAATTTCATCGATCGTGCTTCCCTGTTGCCGCCATGCTCTGATGGTTTCGCCTGGGGCAACGTAGCCGACGCTGATGGTGCGGGGGTGAATGGGAATCTCCCAGATCCAGTCCATGTAGGGCGGCCTGGCGCCCTCCGCATGCAAGGTCGTCCCTTCGATTGCGTCGGAAACATCGAAGTAGCTCCAGATAGCTACTTTTCGCGGGCCATAATGGTGGGAAGGTAGTTGGAAAATCCGGGAAAACAAGCTGGCGGCAAAGCCGGAGGCATCGACATAAAACGACGAGCTAATGCGCTTGCCACCCTGAGTTGTGAGCGCGGTGACTTGTCGCTTCTCCCGGTCCACGGCACTGACCCGGTCATCCAGGAGCGTCACTCCCTGCTGAAGCAGGATCATGGTGAGTGCATTCCTGAGGCGGGCGCGATCCACATGGAGGGTGCGCAGTTCGATATTCCACGGCGAGCGGCCGAGCCATGGTCCGGGGACATAATCATAGGCGGTGCCATCCCAGAGCTGCAGCACGACATGCCGCTTCCAGGTGGCGATATCTTCGGCAATCAGATGTTCCATGGGCAAGCCCAGAGCCCGCAGCAATTCTGGAGCGGACCAGTCCAGAGACTCGCCCACCACGCTGCCCTCTTCGAGTGCGGGCTCGATGCACAGGACGTCGAGGCCAGCCCTGGCAAGATGGATGGAGGACGCCATACCCGCCAGGCCCCCACCAATCACCGTCACATCGGTACGGATCAGATTTTCTTGCATTTAAAGGAGAGAGTCGTCTTGTACGCAGAAATGTCGCGTGACGAATGCTCGCTGACCGGCACAACGGGCCGCAAGCACCCAAAGATGGGGGACAGGTTCCATCTTTCGATGGAGGCGCTTCCCGGGTCGATCCAGGTAATATCAACCCGCGACGGAATCTCCAGCAGCACCTCGCTCACGCGTTCACGATTATTTTGAAACTGGCGGTGCAGGAACTGGCGTCAATGCCGTCCCTTGAATGACGCTTCGCCTGCGGAGATAAGGACCGGATCGATGCAAGACGAGACCACGGCGAGCACGAAGCTGCGAATTCAGCTTCGCCCGATCGCGTTCATCGCTGTGTTGCTGGTGCTTTGGAGTATCGCGATCCGATGGCAGCCGAGCCACCTGTTGCCGGGGCCATGGGGCGTGGTGGGCGGTATTGCAGATCTGCTGCACCATGGATTGTTGCTGAAATATGTTGTCGCCTCTCTCTTTCGCGTCACGTGGGGCTTCGTCCTGGCGGTGGTGCTGGCCATTCCGCTGGGTCTTGCCGTCGGCTGGTTCCGCAGGGCAGAGATGGCGCTCAACCCCATACTGCAGATCCTTCGCCCGATTTCCCCGCTGGCCTGGATTCCGATTGCGATTCTGTGGTTCGGCGTGGGGGATCTAGCCGCGATCTTCCTGATTTTTGTGGGCTGCTTCTTCCCGCTGATGCTCACGGCGATCAACGCTGTGCAGAGCATTCCCGCGGTCTATGTAAATGCTGGGCGCAATTTTGGGTTGAGTTCAGCCGCTCTGGCATATCGCGTGCTCTATCCGGCCGT
>PMSS01000062.1:3526-7019 GCA_003167515.1 Acidobacterium sp.
ATGGGCATGCGATCGCTCGAGAAGGTGAAGTCGTTCCGCTGGGGATATTCGGAGGATTAGTGCCGGTCACGCAACCTGTCTCAGTACCTGCCGCGGTCACGACGAAGCTTTCCGTCGAGCACGTCAGTATGGTCTTCGAACGTGACGGCAAGAGCACGCACGTTCTGAATGACATTAACCTTGAGGTGGGCGATGGAGAATTCGTATGCCTTCTCGGCCCCTCGGGATGCGGCAAATCGACACTGCTGAATGCCATGGCGGGGTTCCTGTCACCCACCAGCGGCGAAATCAGAGCAGGTGGAGAGGTGGTGCGGAAACCGGACCCGCGCCGTATCTTTGTCTTCCAGGAACGCGGCGTGTTTCCGTGGCTGACCGTCGAAGGCAATATCGGCTTCGGCTTGTCACAACTGTCTCGTGCGGAACGTGAAAAGCGCATCGCCTATTACGTGAAGATGGTCGGCCTCGAAGGTTTCGAGAAGACTTATCCCCAGGAATTATCCGGCGGCATGAAGCAACGTCTTGAAGTGGCGCGCGCTTTGGCTGTCAACCCCGACATGCTCCTTCTCGACGAGCCCTTCGGCGCGCTCGATTCAATTACTCGCCTTATTATGCGTGGGGAGTTACTACGCATATGGGAGGCCGAACGCAAGACCATCGTCTTCGTGACGCACGACATAGACGAAGCTGTGCAGCTGGCTGATCGCGTCGTGGTGATGAGCGCCCGCCCGGCCACGATCCAGCAGATCGTCAACATCGACATAGCGCATCCCCGCGACATCAGCTCGCCACGGTACCTCGAGCTGCGTGACGGCATCTTCAAGCAGATTGGTTTGGCGCATAAGGTATGAACTCACTAAGTGAGCCGCGGAAATGGGAGCGCATTTTCTGGCCGATCCTCGCCTCGGCGCTGCTGCTCGTGCTATGGCACTACTCCGTCGCCTGGAGCGGTACAAAGGTCTTTCCTTCTCCGCGGGAAGTGGAAAAGGGAATGGGAGAATTGCTGCGGCACCATGTCCTGTGGCGCGATATCGTGGACTCCCTGCTCCGCGTGGCCGCTGGCTTTGGCGCCGCGGTTTTACTCGGCGTTCCCCTTGGGCTGGCGCTCGGCTGGTATCCCGCGGCTAACCAGGTGGTGAATCCCGTGATGCAGATACTGCGCCCCATCAGCCCTATCGCGTGGATTCCGGTGGCCATCATCTTCTTCGGTGTTGGTGACCGCGCGGCTATTTTCCTGATCTTTCTCGGCGCATTCTTTCCTATTGTCGTCGCCTGCATCAGCGGAGTATCGAACGTCCCTTCCGTGTTCCGCCGCGCCGGGCGCAATTTCGGGTTAACTGCGCCGCAGCTACTCACAAAGGTCCTGTTGCCGGCCGCTCTTCCGCAGATTCTTATCGGACTGCGCATCGCGCTGGGGATTGCATGGCTGGTTGTAGTAGCAGCGGAGATGATTGCGGTGGATTCGGGGCTTGGCTATCTCGTCATCGATTCCCGAAATTCCGGAAAGCGGTATGACCTGGTGGTCGCAGCTATTTTGATGATCGGTGTAATTGGTCTTGTGCTGGACCTTGCCTTTCGCCGCCTGGAGAAACTACGCTCCGTTCGCTGGGGGTTTCGGTTTGAATCCTAAGAAGGTCGCTCTGTTTGCCGCGGCGTGGCTGGTACTGATAAGTGGCCTGCACGCCTGGCTGAACGTCAACTGGATTGCCGTGCTGAACGACTTTCGTCCGCCGGCACAGCGCAGGATCACCGTTGCTTACATCCCTGTCACCTGCCAGCTCACCTGCCCGGTGACGGATTATATCTCGAAATTCTCCGAAAACGGCGAGCTGTTTCTGCCCCGCCTGTTTCAGGGATTCCCGGAAATCAAGGAGGCGCTGATTTCCAACAAGGTGCAGGCGGCGTTCATTGTCGCGCCGCTGGCCATCGCTCTGGCATCTCAGGGCGTACCTATCAAGGTTGTGTATCTGGGCCATCGCTACGGGAGCGCGCTGGTAGTTAAGAAGAACGGACCAGTCCACACCTTTGCCGATTTGCGTGGACGAACCATTGCAATTCCCAGCCGCTTCTCCGACGAGCGGCTGATTGTTTTTCGCGCTATGAAAGTGTGGGGCATGAAGCCGGGGGACATCAGGATGGTGGAGATGGCTCCGCCCGACGTTTCTGGAGCACTGGCGGCCGGTGCTATCGATGGGTTCGTGATGGGCGAACCGTTCCCTTCGCAGGCGGAGATGGGCGGGTTCGGCCGGATCCTGTTTCAGGCACGCGATTACTGGCCGGACTACATGTCGTGCATTCTCGTTGTTCGCCAGGATCTGATCGACAAGCGGCCCGAGACGGTTCAGGTTCTCGTCGATGGCATCGCGCGGTCCGGCCTGTGGCTCGACAAAGGAAAGCCATATCGTGAAGATGCCGCGGATTTCGTGGGCCGTTATTACTACAACCAGAAGCCAGCGCTACTGCGCTGGGCACTTACTAAGCCGATGGACCGAGTTATCTACACGCAGCTCGCTCCGCGTAAGGCCGATTTCGATATGGTTCGCGACCTGATGATCGAAACCGGCGTTCTGAACAAGAAGATCGAATTCAGCCAGTACACCGACACGCGATTTTCCGACAAAGCAACGCTCCAAACTGCATGGAGATACGAGCCGGGCATCGCGACGGCGAAATGACCGAAATTTGTGACGCGGTCGGCGCACTTCGAAGGAGAAACCAATGCAACGCAGAAGATTCGTACAGATGATGACACTCGCGGGGGCCGGGGGCCTGGTCGCTCTGGAAGCAGCCCGCGTCGGCGCCACCAAAACGGTTTCCTGGCGCGTGAAGGGGTTCACCTGCATCACGTGTGCGGTCGGCCTTGAGACGATGCTGCGCCCGCAAAAAGGGGTGAAGTGGGCGAAAGCCACCTACCCCAATGCACTGGTAGTCATCCAGTATGACCCGTCATCCGTCACCGAGGCCGCGCTGCGCGGATATATCACCGAACTCGGATTCACCGCGGAAGCTGCGCATCACGCCTGAGGTGGCGGTCTTTGCGATCCCTGGCGCCAGGCTGGCAGCATATGCCGAACGCATTGCGGTGCTCGCCAAAGCAAATGCCGTGCTGACGAAGTTTCGTCGCATTCGGCGGCAACAGATCGAAGCCAGCCAGATCCCCACCATCAAGGATTCCCTGGCCGCTCTCACCGCCTGACCAGAGCGGTCAGCCATGGAAATGGCGCCACAGATGATTTTGTTAGCTGCGCCGGATAAACTAAAACGCAATGCTTCCGAGGAGTGCGATGGACCATTACGTTGAACGTGTCGTCGATCTGACCGAGCCCGAATCGAACCACATTTGCAACATGAGCGTCGAGGAGGCTCGGACCCTCCTCCTGAATGAGCCTGCGGAATCGGTGCTCCGGATCCAGGGCTCTTTCGCGCTGCTCGCGAAATCCGGTAAGACGGTGAGAATGGCTCGCTCGCTCGATCGCCCCATGCGCTACTTTCTGGC
>PMSS01000103.1:0-12583 GCA_003167515.1 Acidobacterium sp.
CCTCCGGCTGGCTCACCGAAGAAGAAATGAAAGAGACCCCCGAGCAATGGAAAGAGCGCACCAAGGGCCGCCAGCTCGCGCTCTACGAGAAATGCAAAGCCGCCGAAAAAGCCGCAAATCCCGAGCGCTTTTATCTGCCCTCACCCGAAACAAAGGGCGAAACAAAGTCGGCGCCGAAAACCGAGCCGAGCACCAAGCCGAACCTCGCGCCAAACCCCGAGCCCGGTCTCGAGCCGAACCCCGCGCCGTCAGCCGCGAGAAACCCCGAGCCACGCGACAAGAACAACCCAGACACCCCGAAGCCCACCGCGCACCACCACCAACCCTGCCCCTGCGGAGGCCTCTACGGCGGCGACCCCTGCGACGAATGCCTCGATCGCCAGCAAAGAAACGCCCCACCCGCCACGAATTACACACCCTACACCGGCTCCTTCGACCTCAAAGCCACAGCCGACCCCGGCCCTGAACCCTCTACGCCGAACGCTGTTTACGGTCCAGATGATTGGCCAGCAGATTACTTGTCAACGGGGAGTACCGTCTTTGTTACCCCCATCCGTAATCTTGCGTCGAGCGTCATCCTCTGCCATTCTTCGCACAGTAGTAACCGCTTCTTCGTCTCTGCGGCCCGCTGGTGCCGGCCAGAAGTCGGGTTTCTTTTTCTGGCTGCGATTATGCCGAGAGCGGAATTCGCAACACTATGCTTCAGGAAGGAAGACTCCAACCCGCCCATCTGCGGCGTCCACAATGTCGCGCTCGTTCAGAGCCAGTTACCCATCGACAGGTACGCTCCTCATCTCGGTCACATAACCAGCTATGTATGCCCCGTCAGCGAGCAGGTGGTCACGGAAGGGCACCGCGCTAAGCGGACACTTCCCGTCACCCCGGCGGATAATGTGTCGGAAATGCCCCGCCGGAACAGCGGCCCACCCCCGCCCAAAAACTCCGGGATCCCTGAGACCTCCGGATGTGAAACGCAATCTGGCCGCGCAGCATGCGGCCGATCGAAGTGACCGGCCCACTCGTACCTTTCAGTGTTGCCCGTTCACGGCAGCCCTCTGCGGTTCACCCAAAGACAGATCCACAGTCAGCGGCGGATGGTCGGAGATGCGGTCCTCCACAGACTGATTCAGTTCGCGCATCGTCCGCGGAAACTGCGGCGCGAGCCACGAAAACTGTCCGTCCCCCCGAGGCTCCTCGGTCAACGGCTTCACGAAAAACCAGTCCAGTTTGAAGCGACCGACCAGCCCGCCGTAATCGCGAGCAAACGCATAGGTCGGAACAAAACCCTTAGTGGAACGCTCGTTGCTGTCGGAGAGCGTCCTGCCTTTCCGGTTCAACGTACGTTCCGGATCGCCCTGGAAGTCGAATGCGCCCTCGTCGGCGAACCGGAACTTCTCCACGCTCCTGAACAAATGCTGCTCCCGATTGTTCCAGAGTATCGGTATGTGAAATGCCGTCGGATCGTTGTAACCGTGAAAGTAATGAACGGGAACCAGCACATGCTTGTAAATGCCGAGCGGGTGAAACCAGGAGATAGTCTGGCCGATCCAGAATTGATAGTCAGTTACTCGGCTCATGATTTCGTTCTGAACAGAGGTCGGCGTATTCGTCTGCCCGGTCGTATTAAGATCTCCCGCAATCACCACCGGATTCCGCTCCTGCTTCAACTCGGCCAGCAGCGCCGTCATTTGCCGGCGGCGACAAGCGGGAGCGCAACGATTTTCGAGATGAGGTGCAACAATCGTAGCTTCTCCACCGGGTAACTCGGGTACGCCGATATCGGCGATTAACGCCATGCGTCCACCCTGACGGATCTCTCTCGCGATTCTTTCCGCGAACAGTTTGTGTGCCGCCCACCGTTTTCCCTTCTCGAGGTTAGCCGCCGCCTTCACCTCCTGCCCGTACCAGTCATAGCAAACGGGCAGACGGAGGATGCGCGCGCTTCGTATCGGATAACGGCTGAGGATCGCGGTGCCGTGCAGGCCGCGATAGCGTTCATGGTCCACCTCGAGATCCTGCTGTAGGCGCAGATCCTCCTGAGCGTTGGCTAAATGCACCTGCTCCGTACCCAGAGCGAAGATCGGATCGACCTCGACAAACTCGACGCCATACACATAGTTCATGTGAAGAGCGCTGGCGAGCTCCCGCGCCACATCGCGGTACTCGGTTCGCTTCATCCCGCGATCCACTTCGTCGAGCACCAGCACATCGACGTTCTGCAGAGTCGCGAGTTGCGATTCGATCCGCTCCCGCTGGCCGGCGCCCCAGTGATTTTGAGCTTCCGCAAGGCGCTCAAACTCAGTCGTATCGGTCAGCGCCGCACGAATCAATTCGAAATTCAACCCTCGTTCGATGTTCCACAAGCCCACGCGCAGCACCGGACCCCGATCTTCAGTTCCGTCTTCAGACCCGGGGCGATGGCGCGACACATCCCCGGCGCTCGCATCGTTGCGAACGAACGGGGTGTTGAGAAGCTCGTAGAAGCGCGCGCCGAGCGCGCCTTTCGGTTGAGCAGTCGCCGACAGCGTGACAACGTCGTTGAACGAGAGAAGCTCAGGATCGTGATAGCGCTCTTGCACCTGTGATCCACTTACAGCCTGTGCGCCTGTAACTGGCATCAGCAGTAAAACAGTAAATCCAAACGCGACGATAGATCTCATATTTCCTCCCCTACCCCAGTGACTTGTGCAACGGAACGTGACACTCTGCCGGCGGAGACGGACTCCAGCCACCGGAAAGCGAGGCGCATCAGAAACACGTTCAGCAGAATCGAAATCAGCGAAGCTGCGACTACCGCGCTGAAGACGCCATCGGCCACCATCCCCGAAGATCGCGCCACTTGGACGAGCACGAACGACAGCTCACCAATCTGCATCAGTCCCGTGCCCACAGCAATGGCTGTGCGCATGGGATAGCGAAAGAGCCACACCACCGCGGTCCACACGAGGAATTTCGCAACCAATATAAGGAGCAGCATCAATCCGAGAAGGGGAAGATTGGCGAACAGCAGTCGCGGATCGATCAGAGCACCGAGGGAAACGAAGAAAAGCGCCACAAAAGCGTCGCGCAGCGGCACCAACTGAGTATGAGCATCGTGAAGGTCCTTGACGCCGCTGATAGAAAGCCCGGCGAGAAACGCACCCAGAGCCACCGAAAACCCAGCCGCCTGTGCCAGCGCCGCAGTGCCAAGACACACCGCGATGCTGACTAACAGGAACAGTTCCGAGTTACAAGTCGCCTTTACACGCCGCAGAAGACGCGGAATAACCTTGATAGCCAGAGCTGTCAGTGGAATAAGGAGTAACAAAGCTTTGCCGAGTATCCACGCAGCCTGCTTCAGGCGGCCCTCTCCGCTCCCGCTGAAGGCCGGAAGAACCACGGTCATGCAGATGACCGCTAGGTCTTCGACCAGCGTGATAGCAATCATGATCCGGCCATATTCTTCCGTCAGCTTTCCGGCGTCGGTGAGCAGCCGCGCCAGCACCATGGTGCTTGCCACCGAGACTGCGGCGCCGATGACCAGCCCCTCCTGGGTGCTCCATCCCGCGAGCTTTCCCGCTGCCACTGCGATCCCCAGGATGAACAGGATGCCAAGCGGACCGCCAACCAGCGCGACCCATTTGACACGCATCAGATCCCGAATTGAAAACTCAACGCCGATCGAGAACATCAGCAGCACAACGCCGACCTCGGCAAACGTTTCGAAGGTATGCAGGTCCGAGAGATGGGGTCCGGGCGTGAACGGGCTGATCGCGATGCCCCCCAGGACATATCCCAGGATCAGAGGCAAGCGAAGACGCCAGGCCACCAGGCCCCCGGCAACGGCGGCCAGAAATATATAAGTGAGATCGCGAAATACAAGTGGGGCGGTTTCCATAATTCATCTCTCCTGACTAACTGTGCCGACCGTTGTGAAAGGCTACCGATCTGGAGCTATCTGACTCCAAACCGGCATCGGCGTGTGTATTTGCTGAACCCCCCTGCCGCTCCCGCAGAGAGGCAGTTACGATGTATCGCTGCGGTGCCTCTCCGATGAAGTAGAACGGATAGCAGGTGACGAGCGTGAGAGACGGGATACCTCTTGGTTCGAGCACCTGTACGTCATCCGGCGTGACGATCTGAATCCGATCGACGATGTAGGTGTCAGTTTCGTTCAGAGACACTAACTCGATAGGATCTCCAACGTGCACATCCTTGAGCTTTCGGAAAAAGCCATCTCGGTGAGCGGCGATGCCAATGTTTCCCGCTTCTCCCGGATGCGCCGTTCCGGCGATCCGTCCGGCTCCGCGGTTCAGAGTACGATCGTCAGTTCCTTCGAGAACCGGTACCTCAAGAGACAGCTTCGCAATCCGGAGAACGGCGATGGGCTTTCCAGAAGGATCCCCGGCGCTTTGCAGATATTCCTGCCACCGGTGCCGATCCCAGTTATTGGGGTCGACCGCAGGACGAGTTAACTCCGGCATCGTCGTTACGGATCCCGAGTCAGGGGCCGGGCTTGCCGCGTTGGCGGACGAGCTTCCGGCGTAAAACTCTCTGAGTGCGGCACGCGAACCAAGGTAGCTGTCAATACGGGCCGCGACGAAAGCGGCGAGCAGCGCGAGCCCGATTGCAAACAGGAGACCTTCCACCCAACTCCACCAGCTCCTGTATGTGGACACCCTTTGTTCGGATTTGCGTTCCCCACTGCGCGGCTTTCGCTTCGTCCACATGACACTCACTCCCTCTGCTCGAATTCCAGCTCTTCACGAGCCGAATGAAAACTTCCTGGTGCTACGGGCCGGGGCAGCCATGCGCGGCTTCAACGACGCACGCAGCGACTCCTTCGCGCGATAGATCCGTGTTTTTGCCGCGTTCAGAGAAACCCCCATCATCGTCGCCGTCTCGGGCAGGGAGCGCTCCTCGATCTTGCGCAGCTGCACAGCCTTGCGGGTCGTCGGTGGTAGAGCGGCGATGCTCTCGCGAAGCAAGACTTCCTGCTCGCGCTGCGCGTACCGCGCCTCGGGACCGGGACTGCGATCCGCAACTTCGATGACACTCGGCTTGCTGTCGCGGCCGACGGAATCATCGATGGATACCTCAACCGCGGAGTGCCGCTTGCGGAGAATCATCGATGCCGAGTTGATCGCAATGCGCGTCAGCCAGGTCAGAAAGCTGGATCTGCCGTCGAAGTCCTGCAGGTGGACGTAGGCTCTCAGGAACGCATCCTGCAGAGCGTCTTCGGCATCCTCATGATTTCTGGTGATGCGATAGGTGGTGCGAAGAATCCGTTTGGAATACGACCGCCACAGGCCGTCGAACCCGGCTGCTGGTCCGCGATCGGCCGCCGCGACCCGGTTGCTTCCGAGCTGCGAAAGACGGAATTCTGATTCAGCGTTACCGGACCGAGATTCCCGGTTGATCGGTTTGTCCGGACTGGAGTTAGTCATTTCAATCCTCCTTGATTCTTATTTAGTGACCTGCAATTGTCTGAGAGGACAATCTCGGCCCCGCGACAGTAAGTTCCTTAGTGATCCCAGAAAATGCGGCCACGGGACCGAATCGTTTATTCAGAAGCTGCCTGCCCAGGCACCCATACTGCGTCATAGGTGGCAAGGCGCACTCCCGCAACTTCCGTGCTTAGAGTTACTGGTTGTAGTCCCGGCTTCTTTCCAGGAGTGGTGTTGAAGCTCAGCAGATACTGGCTATTGAGCACCCGCTGAAGGCTATCGAGGTAGGGAGCGAAGCTAACCGGCATTTGCAGGCCGAGGTAGTACGATTCTCCACCGGTCTTGCCCGACAGCCTGACCATGTCCAGTTGTCCGTTAGTGGCCCGCCAGTAGTTGCGGTGCCAGCGACCCACGCCCGGAGTGTAGATGGTGTGGATGATGGTGCCCGTCCGCTGAGCCACAGCGCTTGCCGTATCGGCATCCGGGTTTGTGCTGAGTCCCCGGCGCGGGTAGGTGTGGCGATGGGCACGGTCAACTCCGTCCGTAATCATCACGACTTCGCGCCGGTTCTGCGTTGCCGGCCAGCGATTCATCAGGTCGATAACCGAAAGATATGGGCTGTTGTAAGCACCGGCGTTGCCAAGCGGCATCCGCACAACTCCCGCTGCCTGGGCGTGGTCCGTCGTGAATGGCTGGACCATCTGCACCCCGCCATTTCTTATGTATCCGATACCGACGGCCGTGGTTGACGGCTGGCGGTTAATAAACTGCCTCAGATCGCTCAACTGAGAACCCAGTCTCGCGTCCGATGCGTCATCGATGAGGATGAACAGATCGAGCCCGGCGCGGTTTCCCTGAGCCGGAACCCAGTTAATCACCCGCAGACGTTCCTTGCCGCGCTTCACAACCACATCGTCCCGATCGATTTCGGGCATGCGCTTTCCGTCGGCGACCGTCGCTGTCACGGTCATGGTTACGGGTATGGCGGCTTCCGCCGGCCCTCCGCTGGCATAAGCGGGAGATATAGCTAAGAGCATTCCCGCCATGGCTAGCAACCTATAAAACAACCGCATCGTTGCGAATTTCATTGCAATCTCCTTTTGAGTTTCAAGTGCGTTTTGTGATCGCTTTTCGGGAAGCCTCCGCGTGCAGCGGAAGCTTCTCCGAAAATCTCAGGCGGCCGAGAAAGACGTAACCGTTAGGCCGCCGGGGAAAGTCACAGCATCTCCTTGCTCCGGACCAGCCTGAAGCCCAGAGAAGTTGCGAGAGCAAGCAGACCAACCAGTCCGATGAGCGGCGCCGAACTGCCGGTTTGAGGTAACCGCGCCCACACATGCTCCGCAGTCACGGTAGCGGTAGGGGTCGAAGCAGGCTCGAGCACTGCCGCCGGACGCTGAAACAGCAGCACGCCCAGCAAAGCCGGTGTCGCAGGCGCGGGCGCTTGTCCCACAACCGATTTACTGCTCGCGACGATGTGTTCCGTCTCATCGGTAACGATAGTGGCGTCGAAGCTCATCCCTTTCCCTAGCTCGAAGATCGACTTCTCCTGGCCGTTCACGATGAATTTGGCATGGTTGGGCACCTTGAAGATCTGGTTACCTCCGTCCTTCAACGACACGATCACCGCGCTCGGCGCATTCACATGAAACACCTTGCCCTTGATAGTCCTGACTGTGTTCACATACCGCGGAGTCGTGGTGGTTGTGATCGTCTGGGTCAGCTTCGTTCCCGGCGTCAGATCCTTCACGGAGACGGTCTTCCCGTCGATCGTGAATCGGTCGCTGTCCGGTACAACGAGGTGCTCGACCTTCCCGCTCTCAAGTTTGAGCACGAGATCGTTTCCCTCGACGTAAACGACCTGCGCATTCCGCACCGCCGTTTCAACGGTGGGAGTGCCGTGCTGGAAAGTGCTTGTGCTGATGTCCTGGGCCGACGCCGCGACCGGTGCCATTGCGAAGATGAGAGCGGCGACCGCGCTCACCAAAGACCTTTGCGATACTACGTTCAGTGCTTTCATTTGATTCTCCTTATCTCGTTGTTGGTTTGGGATTGGGGACTGATGCTGTTACTCATCTCTCTGCCATGCGAGTTTGGTACGGCCTCACAAATGTTGATGGCCGGACCGGGCCACTAACTGCTGCCGAAGCTCCTCGTTCTTTTTCAGAAGCATCGCGATAACACGCTGAAGATCGGCAACACGCGAATCGGCGTGCCGCTCGTGCTCCGCATCGACTCGGTATCCGGGCCGGCCGTCGGTGTGGCGTTGTGAATCCATCAAAACCACTGCGATCCTCCTGGAGATCGATTACTGGTGTGCCCCGCACTCGCCTTGTACACTCATATGTGCAATTCGCTCGCCAAAACGCGGCTCTGTGTTTTCAACTACTTGTCTGCGACATCGTCTGCCGATAACTCGGCACTGACGAGTTATCAGCACCGGTTAGTCCGCGATAGACGTACAATGCCCATGCCGCTTCGCATGTAAGTTTGCAGTAGACATATACTGCAACCGCTGCCAATGAGTTATGAGGGTAGAGCGAGCCACTTACCGCACGTATGCGGTCAGGCTACGTTGACGCGGATAGGGGAATTGTGAACAGGCCGAAGTGTGGTGAAGCCCCCGACGCACAGATCCGGCATGAGGGGTTGATAGGTTACTTCGCTACCTGCGCCCTGAACTGGTCCTTGCTGATCTGCAGGCTGGCGATCCTGGAATCCAGCGTCTGTCGAGGCATGCCAAGCTTCGCCGCTGCACCGGACGGTCCGGCGATTCGGCCTTGCGCCGCCGCCAGCGCGGCTTCAATCATCTCCCTCTCCTGGTCGGCCAGTGTAGCCGCCAGGGGAAGCGCTGGCCGCGCGCGACGTGTGGACACCTGCTTTAGCCATGCCTCGTCGACGGAGAATGTATCGCCTTCACACAGAATGACGGCTCGCTCGATGACATTCTGCAACTCGCGAATGTTTCCCGGCCAGTCGTATCCCTGGAGCATCTCGATGGCGTTCTTACGAATCGCGCTGAATCGCTTGCCCGCCTTTCTCGCATACAGCCCCACAAAATGCTCAACTAACAGCGGAATGTCCTCCACTCTATCCCGAAGTGACGGCATCTGGATAGGGAAGACATTTAATCTGTAAAACATATCTTGGCGGAAGGCACCGCTACTGACCGCAGCCTGCAAATCGCGGTTAGTCGCGGCTATGATACGCACATCCACCGAAATCGGCTGACTGCTCCCAACGCGTTCAAATTCCCGCTCCTGAATAACACGCAGCAGAGCAATCTGTGTCTCCATGGGCAGCTCGCCAATCTCGTCCAGAAAGATCGTTCCCTTGTGGGCCGATTCGAAGCGCCCGAGTCGTCGCTGCGCCGCGCCCGTAAAAGCGCCTCGCTCATGCCCGAATAACTCCGAGGCGATCAGCGAAGCAGGAATGGCCGCGCAGTTGACGCGGATAAACCCTCGCGCCGAACGATGGGACCGGTCGTGGATCGCGCGGGCAATCAGCTCTTTGCCTGTTCCCGTTTCTCCCAGAAGCAGAACCGTCGTATCGGTTGGCGCGACCAGGCTCACTTCCCGCAGGACCGACTTAAGCGCGGCGCTTTGACCCACGATCGGCTCCGCAGCGTTCCAGCGCCCCTGCGCCATCTCTCCAGCCTGAACTGTGGCGTCGACTTCCGCTTTCGCACTGAGCGTGTTAGGAGCAAACATCGCTTGCCTCCGGCAAATACTGATAAGAATGGTTACTCGGTCCCGGACTTACTCAGCGCTGCCGAAACTTCTTTCAGCAATGCAGCGCTCCTTACAGGCTTGGTCATAAACCCAGCGGCTCCGGCCTTCATCAGCGACTCGCGAAGCGAAGCGTCCCCGTGCGCCGTCACGAAGATAATCGGAACAGCGGAGTTATCGTCGCTGAGCCGCCGCTGCAGCTCGATGCCGCTCATTCCCGGCAGTCTTACATCCAGAATCAGGCAGCCGGCATCCTGCCGCTCCCCAAACTCAAGGAAGTCCTCCGCCGAGGCAAACGTTCTCGTCGAAAAACCAGCGGCCTTCATGACGCTGCACAGCGCCTCAAGAAGGGGTTCATCATCGTCGACGATGGCGATGAAACCGGCCGTGGATCCAATGTGGTTCAATTCAGCTTATCCAATCTGCGAACTGCAATAGGCTCTCTGACATCAACGAGCCTACCAATCGGCAAATCCGAAAGCTATCCTGCTTTAGGAGGAGATCGATACTCACTTTTGAAGAGCAGCTCTGAGCCTCTCGGCCATACGCACAAGATGGGCCAGGGATTCCGCCCGGGTCTTCTCCATCAGATGGGCGCGATGAGTCTTGACGGTTAGCTCGCTCGTCCCCAGCTGATCGGCAATCTGCTTATTCAGAAGCCCCGCAACCACCAGGTCCAGTACTTCTTTCTCCCGCCGAGTGAGCGACTGGAATCGCGCGCGAATCTCTTTCAGCTCAACTCGCTCCTTCCGCACACTGCGATCGCTGGCGATTGCTTTCTGCACCGCATCCAGCAGATCCTGCCCTCGCACCGGCTTGGTCAGAAACTCATGTGCTCCGTCCTTCATGGCGCGCACCGACATGGGAATGTCGCCGTGACCGGTAATGAAGATGATGGGGATCTCCATCTCCGCTTCGCTCAGTTTCTGTTGCAGGTCCAGACCGCTCAGGCCCGGCATTCTCACGTCCAGCACCAGACACGCGGGAGCGTCCGGACGCCGAGCGTCCAGAAACTCCTGTGCCGAAGCGTACGTCTCCGCGCGAAGGCCCACCGAACGGATCAGGCTGTGCAGACCGTCGCGAATCTGCCGGTCGTCATCGATCACGATTACGATGGGCTCCTGTTCTTTCATGCGGCCGTTCGATCCTCCGAGGGAAGAGTGAAGTGAAAAGTCGAACCCTGCGAACCATCCGATTCAACCCATAACTTGCCACCGTGCGCCTCAATGATCGAACGGCTGATGGATAGCCCCATTCCCATGCCTTTCGCGCGGGTCGTAAAGAAGGGTTCAAACAGCCGCCCCATCACCTCCGGACTCACACCGACTCCCGAGTCCTCAACGGAAACCTGGACCTGGTTGCTCCCCAGCATTCGGGATCGAACGACCAGCGTGCGTACCCGTCCTGTAACTCCGCTCATGGCTTCAATTCCATTCATCAGCAGATTCAGAATCACCTGTTGTAATTGAATGCTGTCACCCATTACCGCGGGCAGATCCGGCGCGAGTTCAGCGACCACCGCGACGTCGTTTCTCGATGCCTGCCCATTGGCCAGCGCGGCAGTCTCCTCAATGACCCTGTTCACCTCGACTCGCGCTTTCTCCGGAGTCGCCTTGTTGATCAGCGAACGGATGCGGACGATCACCTCCGACGCTCGCGTCGCTCCCTGCGTCGCGCGTTCCGCCGCCGCCCGCGCCTCCGCAAGATTCGGGTCCCTATGCGAGAGCCACGCCACGCATGCGTCGGCATTGGCAACTACCGCGGCCAACGGTTGATTCACCTCATGGGCGATCGACGCGGTAAGCTCGCCGATCGTCGTGATCCGCGCCACACGAGCCAACTCCGCGCGCGTTCCTTGCAGGGCCTCCTCCGTTCGCTTCTGCTCCGCCATCCTCTCCACCAGCGCCTCATTGGCTTGCTGCAGTTCGAGAGTGCGCTCCTCTACCCTCAATTCGAGCTCGTCCCGCGCTCGCCGCAGAGCGTCTTCGGTTTCACGTCTCCAGGAGATCAGCCAGTTAGCCACCACCTGACACAAAATAAACGTCAGGAAAAACGGAACGTCGCGCAGCTTCACATTCCACGAACGATAAGGCGGAATGAAAAAATACAAAACCACCACGGTGCTCAGAACCACCGCAACCCAGCCTGGCCCTCGTCCACCAATCCATGTCGTGACGATCACCGCGATCGCGAAGAAGAACCAGAACGGATTCCCGAACCGTACCTGCAATGCAAGCGACAGGGCTAACGCGATCGCCGACAATGCAATCGCGAGCCCGTAGCGTGAGAGAGCTCGCCGCTTATGAGTTGTAATGTAGGTCGCCGGCATTGTGAGAAACGGCCTCTGGGAACACCACTTTTATACCAGCCCCAGGCCACTCAACCCCATAAGCTTTTTTCGCTATCCAACCACAAACGCCGGCTGCCCCATGTCTCGATCTTGAGACATGGGATCTCCACTCCGCTTCTGTTGTCCTTCGAAAAAACCGCAGCCCAATACTACCGTGGTGCCCAACCTATTTCCCCGCCCGCTCCCCCGAAGAAAACTGCGTCCAGGGTCCCGCCTTCATGTCGCGCAAAATCGGCGTCTGCCAGGCATATTCGGGGTGCGCCGCCAGAAACGGCTTCGCCAGGAAATCTTCTCCGCAAGGATGCCCAGCGTGCGCGACGAGCTCCATATGCGCCGCCAGGTCGCTGCTCGTCACTTTCCCCTGCACCGCTCCAAATGGATTGTAAGGACCCATATCCCACTGCGGCACACCTTCCTTCGCCGTGTCCACATGTCCGCAAAGCGTGCGCTGATCGGGCCCCTGCTGGTGCGTAAACGCATCTTCGTGGTCGCCCAGGAACTGCTCGGCCATCTCCACGTCAATCTCGCCCTTGTGCGCCTTCATCTCCTCTTCCCAGCGCACATGTCGCGCCTCCGCTGAAGAGGAATGGTCGTTCGCGTTCCACCCGTCGGTCTCGTCCTTGATCACCGAAGCGTCCCGAGGAAAATTGGAGCTGACAAAGTAGCCGTCCTTACTCCGCCACACCGGCGTGTGCTGCAGTCCGAGCTCGAGGTAAGCTATCTCGCCCGTCTTGCGGTCCCCAATCAGCCAGTCGTTGGCGTAGCCACCGTTGTCGCCTTCGATCATGGTTGCAACGTAGTCGTCAATGGAGTTAGCGTACTGCAGCGCCTTGCGCGAACGCGCGAACTCTGGAATGCCGTTTGAATTCCATCCCTCAAAGCGGCTGATCGTGGTCTCCGTGATCATGATGCCCGCATCGTTGATGCCGAAATCGTCGTTCGAAGTGATCATCCCCGGCACCCCGTCCTGCAGGATGCGATGGCCGTGAGTCGGCTGGATGTCGAACATGATCGTCCAGCGCGATCCCTCCGCATAGGAGCTCCAGTTGTTGTGCGCGATAACAATCTTGCCGTCCTTCGTG
>PMSS01000103.1:12604-13091 GCA_003167515.1 Acidobacterium sp.
CGCCGCGAGCCTGCGCGCCGAGCGCAATGCCCTTGAGCTCCGCCTGGTATTCGAGGCCGATGTGCGGCCAGAACATCTTCTGCGCCGCGTCCCGAAAGAACTGCCAGTCGCGTTTGGTGGTGTGTACGTCTTCCACTTTGAAAACCTGAAGCGCATCCGCAATCTCGGGCCCAAGCAGGTAGCCGTGCTGGAATCCGACTTCGTCAGGCCCGCCTTCAAGGTGAACGTAGGTCCATCCGCCACGCTTGAAGCTGTAGGCGCCGGCAAGGCGAGGGTCTTTGGGGCTGGCGGCGGCAAACGCCGCCGTGGCCGAGATTAGAACTGTCGCTGTTACAAGTAGCCGTATGGGCAGAGACATGGTGGGCGGTGGCTCCCCGGAAGGAATTAGGAGAACGATACAACAACCGCCGGAATCAGGTTCGACCGGCCGGGGTTGAACCGTTGCCCCTCATTGACGGTTTTCTGCGCCGGCTGGCTGGCCCGGGTC
>PMSS01000470.1 GCA_003167515.1 Acidobacterium sp.
ACTTGATGGTGAGCGGGGCGTATTCAGCGATGGGCAGGCCGGCGGTGGCGGCGGCGAGCAGGGCGACTCCACGGACGTGACCGAGGCGGATGGCGGAGCGGGCGTTGACGGAGTAGAAGACTTCTTCTACGGCGACGATTTCGGGTTGGTAGCGCTCGAAGAGGGCGATGAGCTCGGTGTAGATGAGGGAGAGACGCTCGGGGAGCAGGGCTTTTTTCGGAGGGCAGATGCCGCCGGAGCCGAGAGAGACGAGGTGGGGGTTGCGGTCGCGGTCATCCCACTCGACGACGCCATAGCCGGTAGTTTCGGTTCCGCAGTCGATGCCGCAGACTCGCATGGTTGGGACCCTCAGCAGAGAATAGCGTATCGCCTGAAGTTCCAGGACTTGTCTCAAATCCAGTTTCGGGCTTCGGCGGGCAGCGTGAGCCCCGCTTCGGCGGCGGGTCTCATCCGTTGGCGTTGTGGGCACCGGGGTTTATGAGACAAGTTCTACGGGCCAGTTTAGCGCAGGTTGGCGCGGCCCCGGCTTATTCTTCCCGAAGCAGGATGAGGGGATCGACGGAGAGCGCGCGTTGGGCGGGGATCCAGGTGGCGAGCAGGCCGAGGAACGACATAGCCAGGACCACGCCCGTCAATACGAGGGGATCGCGGGCTGAGGCCTGATAGACGATGTAGGCGAGGACGCGGGTGGCGAGGATACCGAGGAGCAATCCCGCGGCGGAACCGATGGCCAGCAAACGGACGGCGCGTCCGAGAGCGGCCTGGAGGACTTCGGTGCGTTGCGCGCCGAGGGCGATGCGAATGCCGAATTCGCGGAGGCGCTTGCTGACCGAGTAGGCGGCCATGCCAAAGATGCCGGTGATGGAGAGCATGGCGCCCATGACGCCGAGTATGCCCAGGGCAACGGTGGCGACGCGAGAGGGAAAGAGGGCGAAGTCCATCCTTCGGGTCCAGGTCTGGATTTCGGCGGGCAGACCCGGATCGATGTCACGAAGCTTGCTCCTGATGGCGGCGGCAAGCTGCCGGGGATCGCGACTGGAGCGCACGATGAGCGTGGTGTCGTTCCATTGCAATTGCAGGACGGGAAGGAACATTGCGGGCTGCCGATCTTCGGTGAGGCTGAAATATTTTCCGTCTTCGACGATGCCTACCACCTGGACACGGGTTCCATCCTGCAATTTGAAATAGCGGCCCACGCCGTCGGCAACGGAGCCGAGGACGGTGCGGGCAAACTCGCGATTGACGACGGCGACGCGCGGAGCGTTGTTGTCATCGTGGAGGGAGAACGGTCTGCCGGCGAGCAGGATTGTGCCGGCGGCATGAAAGTAATCGGGAGAGATGAGGTACATATAGGACAAGCCCGCGGAGTTCGAGGTGCGCAGATCGCGGCTCTCATCCTTAAAGACGTTCTTTTGTTCGCCGCCGCCGTTTACCGGAGTGCCATTCACGGTGGCGACTGCCTCTACGCCAGGAATGGCGGCTACGGCATCGATGATGCGTTTCTGCACGGGAGGGACGCGGTCGCCGCTGTAACCGGCGGAAACGAGATCGAGGTCGGCAACGACGGCGTTTCGCGGTTCAAAGCCGAAGTTGGTGTGGAGGGAGCGCACGAGCCCACGAACCGCGACCAGGGATGAGGTGACGAGCACAGCACAGATGGCGATCTGGAGGACGAGGAGGATGTCGCGGACGGTGATGCGGCGACCTGACACTCCAGTGGAACCGGCTTTGACAATTTCCCAGGGATTGGCGCGCAGCACCTGGCGCACGGGAACGATGCCGAAGAGAAAGCCGCTGACCAGGGCGAGGATGAGAGCGACTGCGTAGACCTTTGCATCGGGCGTGACGATGACATGGATGGGATATTGGGGAAAAGGCTGCCACATGCTGAGCCTCTGCAGCAGTGCGACGCTGCCGATGAGTCCGAGAGCTCCGCCGGCGAAGGAGATGAGGAGGGCTTCGGTCATGAGCTGGCGGAGGATGCGATTGCGGCTGGAACCGAGGGCAAGGCGGAGGGCAACTTCGCGGGAGCGATCGGCGGCGCGCGCGGCAAAGAGGCTGCCGAGGTTGGCGCAGGCGGCGAGCAGGATGAGGCTGGCGAGGAGCATTAATCCCGCAACGAAGCCACGTACGGGGCCACCGAGGAAACTGCCGTAGAGGCTGGGCCGGGCGAGCGAAAAGCTTTTATGGCTGACGTCTTTTGGCCAGGTCTTCTCGAGATAAGCGCCGATGGAGTTGAGGTCGGCGGTGGCCTGAGCGGGAGTGACTCCGGGCTTGAGATGGCCGAGTGCTTCAAAAATCCAGCGGTTGCCGCGGTCCTCGAGGCCATTCCAACCGCTTACCTGCGCCTGATTGACGATGGGCATGAAGAAATCGGGAGTGAAGAACTGAAGGGTGCCGTGGAAGGCGGGCGGGGCAATGCCGACGACAGTGAAAGAATGCTTATTAAGCTGAATGACGCGACCGATGACGTTGCGATCATCCTGAAGATGGCTGTGCCACCAGGCGTAGCTGAGCACGACGAAGGGTGCGCTGTTGGGGCCGTGTTCGTCGGAGGCGTGGAAGAAACGACCGAGGTAAGGCTGGAGGCGCAATACGTCGAAGTAATTGCCGCTGGTTTGATAGCCCCAAGAGTGGGATGGATTGTTGCCGGTGTCGAGAACCTGCTGGGTAATGCTAAAGACGGCGAGGCCATCGAAGCTGTGGTTGCGATCGCGCAGATCGAGGTAGTTGGGCCAGGACTGGAAGCCGAGTTCGTCGCCGTGCTCGATGCCGTAGAGGCTGTCTGCCTGGGGCACATCGAGGGGGCGCAGGACGAGGGCATTGAGCACGCAGAAGACAACGGCGTTGGCGCCGATGGCCAGAGCTAACGTCAGGATTGCGGTCGAGGCAAAGCCCGGAGACTTGCGCAACAGACGGAAAGCGAAGCGCACGTCCTGGAGCATAGTCTCGATGAAATTGCCGCCGAGAGCCTGGTGGGATTCTTCCTTGTACTTCTGATAGCTGCCGAATTCGATGCGAGCGCGGCGTTCAGCCTCGGCGCGGGGGAGACCGGAACGCTCGAGGTCGTCGGCCAGGAGCTGGATGTGGGAGCGCAGTTCTTCGTCGATGACCTCGGCGGTCCGGGAGCGATGGAAGATTGCGGAAAACATGGAACGCAGGTGGGAGAAGAGGTTCATTGCGGTTCCTTTGCGGCGGTGGATTGTTCTTTCCATCGTTGAGGGTTGACGCCCATGGCCAGGAGCCAGAGCATGGGCAGTGCTTCGCCAAGCAGGCCACAGGCAGTGTTCCAGGGGGAGAGACGATGCGCGAGCGATGGCGACAGATAGAGTAGCCAAACCACGCCGGCAAACGCCATAGTTGCTCCCAGGATGCGGGGCAGAAAGGTGGATCTGAGGATGAGGTAGCCGATCAGCAGGCAATAGAGTCCATGAAAGACCATGGCGATGTTGATGCCCCAGGGATGGCGTTGAACCGCCTCGAAGGCCAGTCCTACGAGACCGGAGAGCGCGAAGAGCAGGGCGATTCTGCTGTTTACCGGCTTGAGGATGAAATAGAGGCACAGGGTGACAGCGGTATAGCAGGCAATGGGGATGAGCACGCCGGCGAATCCCAGTTTTCCAGGAATGACAAACTCGGCGAGCACTGCGGCGCCTACCGCGAGAACATAGAGGGCACCGGCAATCCTTGCGGTGAGCGCCGGTTTGGCTTGCCTTCTCTGCTCGGTTCTGACTGCCCCGGTCATGGTCGCCTCTTCCAGGGAGCTGGTCGGTCCTGGGCGCTCTCCCTAATGTGATTAGGAGAGTAGCGCGACTTCTCCTAAGTTGTCAAGGAAAGAAAAATCGGGAAAGAGACTGGGCCGGTTTCTGCGGCGATGTTCCTGGTCGAGTTCGGGGAATTCGCTTCCCATTTGCTGCAGGATTGCCGTAAGGTGGCGGTCACTCCCCAACTACGGGCCGCAGGCATTATCCCAACCCGGCGAGACAACTCAAGACAACCGAAACAGGAGGACCGCAAGATGGCAATTCCTCGCATTCTGGTGTGCGCCGCGCTGGCGACGGCGTTCTCAGCAACGCTTGTAGCCCAGGTTAGTTCACCCACGACCACGGGTTATCACAGCATTTCCTGTATCAAAGTTCTTCCCGGAAAGACTGCAGAGTTTAACAAGTTCATGACCGACGATGTGCGCAAAGTAGCGCAGGCGCGTGTGGACGCGGGGGCGATTACCACGTGGCTGTTGCTGCGCACGGTGATGCCGCAGGGCAGCGAAGCGGAGTGCGACTATGTGCTGGTTTCGTTCTATGCCGGCCTGCCGAATCCGCCGCTGGGCGGAGACGTACTGACGGGGGCGCTGCACCAAGCGGGACTGCAGATGAACGCGGATGAGTACAACGACCGTCGCAACGCGCTGTCGACGCTGGTCTATAACGACATTACGCAGTATCAGGTTCTGGTGGGCGAGGCACATAAAGGAGACTACCTGGTCTTCAACTCGATGAAGGTTCCGGATATCAGCGAGTGGATTGCTTATGAGAAGAAGGTGTGGCAGCCGATCGCGGAGGCTCAGGTGAAGGAAGGCGTGCGCGCAGGCTGGGCCCTGAACGTGCAGGTTTTTCCGATGGGGAGCAAGGACAAGAATCTGGCGAGCACGGTGGATATTTACCCGACGTGGGAATCGATGTTCACGGACCCTGGGTTCGACGCGCGGTTCAAGAAGGTGCATCCGGAGATGGAATTCGGCACTACATTTGAGCACTTTCAGAAACTGCGCACCATTGAGTCGACGGTTCTTTATCACGTAGACGAGGTGGTGAGTAAGTAATAAGCGGTGGCGCTCGAAAAAGCCGCATGTGCTTTTCGGTGCGCCGCCGGAGACGCTGTAGATACGAGATTCGCTGTGCGACCGGGGACGGCGGTTAGACCTGGATTTTTACAGGCCAGGTTTTCCATATCTCGGCGCAGTAATCGCGAATGGAGCGGTCGGAGGAGAATTTGCCGATGCGGGCGACGTTGTAGATGGACATTTTCGTCCACAAGTCCTGGTCGCTGTAAGCCGCGCTGACGCGCTGCTGGCAGTCGATATAGGACTGGTAGTCGGCGAGCAGCATGTAGTCGTCGGTCGAGAGGAGCGAGCGGACGAGCGGCTCGAAGAGGCCGCGGTCGCCGTGGGAAAACTCGCCGCNNTTGGCGCCGTCGAGGGTTCCGATGGTGATGGCGCCATTCATAGCGAACTTCATATTGCCGGTGCCAGAAGCCTCTTTGCCGGCGAGGGAGATTTGTTCGGAGAGATCGGCGGCGGGGTAGACGCGCTGTCCGAGCTTGACGCTGTAGTCGGGGAGAAAGACGACCTTTAGGCGGCCGCGCACGAGAGGATCGGAGTTGATGGCTTCGCCCACGGAATGAATGAGCTTGATGATGAGCTTGGCCATGCGGTAGCCGGGTGCGGCTTTGCCTCCGAAGATGAACGTGCGGGGAACGACGTCGGCGCCGGGGTCGCGCTGGATGCGCTTGTAGAGGGTGAGGATGTGAAGGAGCTGCAGGTGCTGGCGTTTGTACTCATGGAGGCGCTTGACCAGCACATCGAAGATGGACTCGGGGTCGATGGCGATGCTGAGGCGTTCGTGAATGTAGGCGGCAAGCTGGAGCTTGTTGTGTTGGCGGATGGCGCGCCATTCGCTGCGCAGCTCGGGATCGTCGACCATCGGCTCGAGGCGGCGCAGTTTATCGAGGTCGCGGATCCAGCCGCTGCCGAGGCGGGTATTGAGGAGCTTGGTGAGGCGCGGGTTGCTGAGTACGATCCAGCGGCGGGGAGTGACGCCGTTGGTCTTGTTGCTGAATTTCTCGGGAGTCAACTCGTAGAAATCGCGAAGCACGTTGGTCTTCAATAGCTCGGTGTGGAGTTCGGCGACGCCGTTGATGGCGTGGCTGCCGACCGCGGCGAGATGGGCCATGCGCACGAATCCGCCGTTGTTGTCGTCGACGAGAGAAAGCCGTTGTACGCGCGCTTCATTGCCGGGGAATCGGAGGCGCACGCCGTCGAGGTGACGGCGGTTGATTTCGTCGATGATCTCGAGATGACGGGGGAGCAGAGCGGCGAAGAGGCTGCGCGGCCACTGCTCCAGTGCCTCCGGGAGCAGGGTGTGGTTGGTATAGGAGAGGCAATGCCGGGTGACGTGCCAGGCCACGTCCCACTCGAGGGAGTGCTCATCGACGAGGAGGCGCATCAGCTCCGCGACGGCGATGGCGGGGTGGGTGTCGTTCATCTGAATGGCGAAGCTGCGATGCAGTTCGGCAAGGGGCCGCTTCTGCGTGAGCTGGATATGAAGGATGTGCTGCAGGGAGCAGGACACGAAGAAGAACTGCTGGGCCAGGCGCAGCTGCTTGCCCTGAATGCCGTCATCGTTGGGATAGAGGATTTTTGAGATGTTCTCAGACGAGACTTTATCGGCAACCGCGCCGACGAAGTCGCCATTGTTGAAGGTGCCGAAGTCGAAGGACTCGACGGCCTGGGCGGACCACAGGCGCATGGTGTTCGCGGTGTTGGTGCGGTAGCCGAGGATGGGGGTATCGTGCGGGATGCCGCGGACGAGCTTCTGCGGAATCCAGGTGACATGGGCGCGGCCGCTGGCGTCCGACTGGGTCTCGGTGCGGCCGCCGAGCTTGACTTCGAAGGCGTCCTCGGGGCGTTCGAGGGCCCACGGATTGCCGAGCCTGAGCCACTTGTCGGTGGTCTCTACCTGCCAGCCATCGCGAATCTGCTGGTCGAAGATTCCATATTCGTAGCGAATGCCGTAACCGATGGCGGGAATGTCGAGGGTGGCGAGGGAATCCATGAAGCAGGATGCGAGGCGTCCGAGGCCTCCGTTGCCAAGGCCGGGCTCCTCCTCCTGCTCGACGAGGATATTGAGATCGAGGCCCAGTTGGTGCATGGCCTGCTCGGCCTCATCGTAGATGCCGAGGTTGATGAGGTTGTTGGCGAGATGCGGTCCGGTGAGGAACTCGGCGGAGAGATAGCAGACGACGCGTACATCCTGCGCCTGATAGTTGGTGACGGTTGAGATCCAGCGCTCGACGAGGCGATCGCGCACGGTGTGGGCCAGCGCCATATAGAGGTCGTTGACGGTGGCGCGTTCGAGGGAGCGGCCCTGGACGAAGAAGAGATTGTCGAGGAAGGAGCGAGCCAGAGCTTCGACACTGAGGGCGGTTCTCTGACCCTTTGGCAATCCTGCAGCCGGTGTTGGGGCTGCGGCAATTTCGGACATTCTCTGCCTCCCTGGGCGACAGTGGGGCGGCCTCGGAAGGGCCGTTGCACATTACACCCATCGGCATGATACGGGCGCAGTTCAATCGCAGTTGAATATTGCGGATATCGTTGCGGTCCGGGACAGAGGAGGATGGCGCTTCAAGTTCATGGCCTGAGCGCCGATGACGGAGACAACGATGGATAGCCACGAGAAGCAAGACCAGGAGCAGACGGAAGCCGCATGTCCACCGGCCGCCGGTGAGACGTTTTGTATACACGGATTTCGACGGACGGAACAATGCGTATGCCGCGCCAATGATCCGGAATCGCAGTTAGCCTGCGACTGTGACGCAGCCATCAAGGCGCGCACGCCGGAGGCGCCGGCTCCGTTTGGGTGAGGCTGGGAGCGGAGACGCCAGAGGCTGACCCTACGAGGCTGACTTTGGAGACGCCTTCGAGGGGGGAGCTGGCGGTAGCGTAGAGTTTGCGGGGCATGCGGCCGGCGATGTAGGCCTGAAATCAGGCCCGCCGGCTTATCGCAGGTCAGGGATTGAGGGGGGCTTGCGACGAGCTTGT
Organism: Acidobacterium sp.; assembly: GCA_003167515.1. Taxonomy (GTDB): domain Bacteria; phylum Acidobacteriota; class Terriglobia; order Terriglobales; family Acidobacteriaceae; genus Palsa-343. The sequence continues at coordinate 7,820 of PMSS01000470.1, forward strand.
ACCCCGGATTAGTTTGTCGATTGGAGCGGAGCCAACAACGCTATCGCTCGCGTCCGATGGGACTGGCATTCGGAATCCACCCGACTATCAGTCCTGCTGGGCTTTCGATTCGGCTGAAGATTGCAAATTGGTCAGACAGCACGTGGTAGATTTTCTCGACCTCAGCAGGGTACTCCCATTCTTCTCCGGAATAGTAGACCTCGCGGACTCCCGCGGCCTTGCATATCGCTAAGCATTGCAGGCAGGGCCGCAAGTTTACGTAAATTGCCGAGTCGTTCGTTGCTGTTCCGTTTCGCGCAGCCTCGGCGATTGCTCGTTGTTCGGCGTGAATGCAAATGCAATTCTCATAGCCGCTTCCAGTATCTCCGCCACCTATGCATCGAGGGCAGCCAGCCACACGACAGTTTGGGTAGTCATCCGAAACACCGTTCCAGCCCTCAGCAAGAACTTCGCCATCCTTTATGAGCACAGCTCCCACGGATCGACGGACGCAGTTCGATCTCTTCGCTGTCAGCTCAGCCAAGGAGATCCAACTCTTCTTGATCTCAGAAAGGTTATTGTCGATTTGCGGTCGCATTCTTGTGTCCAGTCTCCTCAGGTTTGTGGGTTAATACTTCAATTTCGGAAGAGAGCGCCTTGATGCGGAGGTCGTATTGTGCCCCAACTTCCTTCTCGATCTTCTGTTCCAGTTCAGCGTCGTGACTGTCCCTCGAACTCACGTACTTATCGACGTAGGATGCGCCAAGCGGGGCGAACACTGCTAGTAGGGCGATGACGACGCCAAATACAGTCGCCCATTCCAGCACTCCATTCCTGAACGACTTAAAGGCCTCCTCGGCGGCCTTCGCCGTCATCGTTTCCATACTCAGGAATGTTGGACCCGAATATGCCTGAACTTCTTGCCTCGCCTTTCTGACATAACCCTCTCGGGTATTCTTCTGCGAATGTAAAGCCTTGGGGGACTGCTGACATCGGAGAAAACTGACGCGCAAGAACGCGTCGCCCTTATTGATCTCGCAAATCTCTCGCCCGAAATTGATCAGCGTGCTCGAAATGGGTCCCTCGAAACCAGGATCAACGACGCCAATGCTGATTGCCAGCACACCTTGTGTGCAGAGTTGATTTTTGAGAAGGACATGCCCGGTGACTGTATCGGGCAACTTCAGGAATTCCTTCGAAATCACACGAACCATGCCGCCCGGTGAGAGTGGGAATTTGGAACCCTCCGGCATTATGCCGCCTGACGGAATGATCTCCTCAATCGACAAGTCGTATGTAGACGCCCGGTACAGATCTTCCCTCGCATCTTCGACTAAGCCTAGTTGTTTGATTTCCTCGCCGCTCAGAAGACTCAGGAATTGATCGCTCATGTACGTTGTCTTTCAGCTTCAGATTTTGCACGCACTGCTCATCCGAAACTATGCACCCAGCTCGCTCACAATGTCTCTATCAATTTTCCAAATAGTGAGCTTGCCGAGTGTCTTTAGTTACCGCGAAACGCCTTCGAGGGGGGAGCTGGCGGTGGCGTAGAGTTTGCGGGGCATGCGGCCGGCGATGTAAGCCTGGCGGCCGGCGAGGACGGCGTGCTGCATGGCTTCGGCCATGAGGATGGGGTTGGCGGCGGCGGCGATGGCGGTGTTCATGAGGACGCCGTCTGCGCCCATTTCCATGGCGAGGGCGGCGTCGGAGGCGGTGCCTACACCGGCGTCGACGATGAGGGGGACGTCAGTGATTTTTTCGCGAAGGATCTGGAGCGTGGCGCGGTTCTGAATGCCGAGGCCGGAGCCGATGGGGGCGGCGAGAGGCATGACGGCGGCGGCTCCGGCATCGACGAGGCGATGGGCAAAGACGATGTCGTCGGAGGTGTAGGGGAGGACGGTGAATCCTTCTTTGACGAGGATGCGGGTGGCTTCGAGGGTGGCCTGGACGTCGGGGTAGAGGGTGGCCTGGTCGCCGATGACTTCGATCTTGACCCAGTCGGAGAGGCCGACTTCGCGGGCGAGACGGGCGGCGCGGATGGCTTCGTCGGCGGTGTAACAGCCGGCGGTGTTGGGGAGGAGGAAGTAGCGGCGGGGGTCGATGAAGTCGAGCAGGGATTCCATGGAGCGATCCAGATTGACGCGGCGGACGGCGACGGTGACCATCTCTGCGCCGGAGGCTTCCAGGGCGGCCTGGGTTTCGGGGCCATTGCGGTATTTGCCGGTGCCGACGATGAGGCGCGACTGGAAGGCTTTGCCTGCTATGACGAGGGGTTCCATGGGGACATTGTAGAACTGGCGACGAGGGTGGCGGGGCTACCAGATTGTTCGGACGGCGCGGGAGCGGCGGATGTTCCGATCGGCGGTGAGGAGGGGGACGCGTTCGACGATGGCGGTGGCGGCGATGATGCGGTCGAAGGGGTCGGAAGGGAAGGTTGGGGGGAGTTGGGCTGCGGCGAGGGCGATCTGGGGGCTGAGAAGGCGAACGATGAATCGGCGCTCAATCTCGGCCAGCAGGTCCTCAAGTGGGACAGAGGACAACATTCTGCCTCGTACAACGCCCCACGCAATCTCGTAAAGACTTTGTCCGGAGATGATTGGTCTTTGGCCGCTGGTTTCCACTTCATCGACGGCTCGCCTGGCGAGAGGCGAAACTTTTCCTGGGCTTTCGCCGAGCCAGATGATGACGTGAGTGTCGAGAACGATCACTTCCGTTTTATTACGGCGTTCTTTGTTGCGGCCCTTGCTGAGGACTTTTTCCTATTGCGCTCGAATTCTTCCCGCTCCGACGTGCCAACCGGAAAAATGTCTTCGTCCCACTCCCAGGGTTCGACGATGGGCGACACAATATCGCCGACAACCTTCACCTTGCCCTTCAGGAAGCCAAGAATGCTCTCGGGCTTTTCCTGTTTGAGAGGAACCAGCCTGGCCATGGGTTTGCCGCGCTTGGTGATGACAACTTCCTGATGATGATCGTATACCTCGTCGATTACGGAGAGGCAGTGGGTTTTGAAGGCGCCGGCGCCCATGGTTTTCATCGGGTCCTCCCATATGACCATGGTCATTTTACCATGGTCACGAGCTGGAAACGGCTCCAAATGTGAAAGGCCCGCTGCCAGACTGGCCAGCGGGCCTTGATCACCGGTGAGCTGTTGAGATTGACCTGAGGCGCCCCCGCTTTCCGGAGTGGCCTCGGCGTTTGGTTCGCCAGGACTTAGATCATTTCGGAGCCAGGAGCGGCTCTAAGCCTCAGTCACCTCACGTAGGGCTCTGCGACTGCTACTACTACCATCAGAATTTTTCATTCGCTGGATCATCCTCCTTTCCCGTGTACGGATACGTTAACGCGGGAGTGGGGCAAACGGCAAGGGGCAGGAATAGAGGCCCATTCGACGCGGTCCCCCGCGGGGGCCTTGCTCAGGGCGGGTTCTGGCGAACCCGGCCAGGTCGGACACGTGTCAGACATTGCGAAAACGAGCGTCCAGAGCGGCTACCAGGAGTGCCAGGAGCCTTGGTGCTCGATGAGGCGGACTTCGACGCCGAAGAGGTCGCGGAGTTTTTCGGGGGTGAGCAGTTCCCTCTTGGGGGCGTCGGCGAAGATGCGGCCCTGGCGCATCATGATGACGCGGTCGATCTCGGGAAAAATGTCGGCGATGTGGTGGGTGACGAGGAGGATGCCGGTGCCCTGCTGAGCGACGCGGCGGAGGGCTTCGCGAAGTTCACGCTGGGCGGCGAGGTCGAGGGCGTTCGAAGGCTCGTCGAGGAGCAGCATTTGTGGCTGGTGGACGAGGGCGCGGGCGATCATGATGCGGCGTTGCTCGCCGGCAGACATTTGTCCGACGAGCTTCGATTCGAGGTGCGTGGCCTGCATCAGGACGAGTGCTTCGTGGGCGCGCTCGCGCATGGCAGGTTCCACGTGGAGGTTGGGCCAGAGGGTCGAAGCGGAGAAGAATCCGGCGACCACGGCGTCGAGGCCGCGGGTGACCGGGGTGCGCTCGCCGGGGAGTTCGGCGGAGACGACGCCGAGGTGGGTGCGGAGCTGAGAGACGTCCCAGCGCTCGTGGCCGAGGAGGCGAAGTTCGGTGGTGGGGGTGACGATGGGGTAGCACTGGCAGGTGAGGGTTTTGATGAGGGTGGATTTGCCGCAGCCGTTGGGGCCGAGGATGGCGAGGTGTTCACCATTGGCGATGCGGAGGGAGATGTTGTGGAGGACGACGTTGTCGCCGCGGGCGACGGAGACGTCGCGCATGAGGAGGAAGTCGGGTTGGTCCACGATAGGCAGGATGCTCCGATGGGCAGGGTGCTCCGGAAGAAGAATTATTTCAGAGTGCGAAGTTGGTAGATTTAAATATCACTGCACACAGGTATGGCTGATCTTTCTTTGATTTCTCAATCGCCGCGAGCATTTCGTTCGGCGGACGCGCGCTGGATGGGTGGATTGCGGATGGCGATCGCGGCGGTGCTTGCGGCCTTTTTGGTGCAGGCTGCGGGGGCACAACGGCGACTGGTGTTGATCGATCAGGATGGATCGGGGCCTGGCGGATCGAACCAGATGGCGATGATGGTGCTGCTGCAGTCGCCGCAGGTGGAGGTGCTGGGCATCACGATGGTGACGGGGAACGCGTGGCGCGATGAAGAGGCGGAGCACACGCTGCGCATGCTGGAGCTGATTGGGCGCACGGATGTTCCGGTGGCGAAGGGGGCGGTGTTTCCGCTGGTGCGCACGGAAGAAGAGACGCGGCTGAACACGCCGCTGGTGGGGCAGGTGGATTGGCTGGGTGCATGGGGACAGGGGCCGACGACGCTGGTGGAGACTGCGAATGGCGTGGTGGAGGTGAAGCCGGCGAACCCGCTGATTCACGGGCCGTATGTGGTGCCGCCGATGCCGGAGGGAGCGCCGCACACGAAGGCGATCGATGAGGATGCAGTGCACTTTCTGATCCGGCAGGTGCATGCGCATCCGCACGCGGTGACGATTTATGCCGCGGGGCCGCTGACGAATATTGCGCTGGCAGTTCGGATCGATCCGGAGTTTGCCGAGCTAACGCAGGGGATCGTGATCATGGGCGGGAGCCTGAATCCTCAGACCGACGATCCGGAGTTTGCGGAGAGCTCGAGGCACGAGTTCAACTTCTGGTTCGATCCGGAGGCGGCGCACATCGTGCTGCGCGCACACTGGCCACGCATCGATGTGACGACGGTGGATGTTTCGATCAAGGCGATGTTCACGGAGGCGATGGTGGACGAGATTGCGAAGTCGCCGCAACCGGCGGCGCGGTATATTGCGGCTTGGTCGCAGGACCGTTATTACTTGTGGGACGAGCTGGCGGCGTGCGCGTGGCTTGATCCTTCGATAATCACGAAGGAGAAACAGGTTTATATGGATGTGGACCTGAGCCATGGTCCGAGTTACGGGGACACGCTCACATGGACGGATGCGATGCGGCCGGCGGCAGATGTGCAGAAGGTCCACGCGCAGCTCGATCTGGATCTGCCGAAATTTACGCGGGAATTTGTCTCGCTGATGACGGCACCGACGCAGAGCGGGCGAAAGACGGGTGAGTGACGCGACATGACGGATGCTTCTCTGATTTCTTCTGAGGCGCTGCCGCGCGGATTTCGATTTGCGGCGGTGAAGGCGGGGATTAAGCCGAGCGGTCGAGCGGATTTTGCTGTGGCCGTGGCGGATGAAGGTGCCAGTGCGGCTGCGATGTTCACATCGAATCGGGTGCAGGCTGCTCCGATCACGGTGGGGCGGAGACATTTGGCGCGGAGCGGCGGACGCGTGCGCGTGGTTGCGGTAAATGCGGGGAATGCGAACTGCGCTACGGGGGAGATTGGGATCACGGCGTGCGAGCGGGTGTGCCGGGCGGCGGCAGAGCATTTCAAGTGCGCGGGGCATGAGGTCTTCCCTTCCTCGACGGGGATAATTGGCGTGCCTCTGCCAGCGGAGAAGCTGGTGGCGGTGCTACCGGCGGTTAAGAGTGAATTGGCTGGGGATGCGGTGGCGTTTGCTGGATTCGCGCAGGCGATTCTGACGACGGACACGCGGGCGAAGGTGGCGCGCGCTGCGTTTGATGTGGGTGGGAAGAGGGTGCGGATTGCGGGGGTGTGCAAAGGCGCGGGGATGATTCATCCGCAGCTGGTGCCTGCGGGGCCGGCTTTGCATGCGACGATGCTGGTTTATTTGTTCACCGATGCGGCGGTAGAGCCGACGGTGCTGGATGGATTTTTGCAAGCGGCTGTGGAGGTGAGCTTCAACCGCATCTCGACTGATGGGGATACGTCGACGAATGACACGGTGTTGTTGTTGGCTTCGGGTGCTTCGGGGGTAGAGGTCGGCGCGTCGGACACGAAGTTTCGATCGGCGTTGGCGGAGGTCTGCACATCGCTGGCGAAGCAGATTGTGTCGGACGGCGAGGGCGTTGGGCATGTGGTCGAGTTGCAGATTGAGGGCGCGCCGAGCGATGCGGATGCGTTGCGTGTCGCAAAGTCGATTGCGCATTCGATGCTGGTGAAGACGGCGTGGGCGGGAGCCGATCCAAACTGGGGGCGGTTGATGGCGGCGGTTGGGTATTCGGGCGTGGCGATTGATGCTGAGAAGATTGCAATTTGGTTCGGGGAGTTGCCGATTTGCGCGCGCGGCGGACGCGCACCGGAGTATGACGAGGGCGCGGCGCACGCCTATCTTGAGCAGCGGGAGTATTCGATCCGCATTGCGCTGGGCTTGGGCGAGGGGCGCTGCCGATTCTGGACTTGCGATTTGAGCGCGGAGTATGTGCGGATCAATGCGGAGTATTCGACGTAAGGACAGCGTTCAGCGGTCAGCGTACAGCGTTCAGGAAAGGCTATTCAGCGAAAAGCAGCGAGAGGAATGCGAGCAAAGGCGAGTGAGAGACGTTTAGCGAAAAACTGTTAGCAAAGCGCGTGATGCAACGTTAGCGAAAAGCTCTTTAGCCAGGAAACGTGCGAAGGCGGTGATCGGTGAACGACGAAGGCCTTTGTGACTGAGATCACATTCTTCGTTGAACTGGGTATGCATCGGACAGAGTGCAGAACGCTGAGGGGCGCATGGTTTCTGAGTTTCGCTTGAATGCTTGCGGGAAATGCACAGGCTTTTTCACAAAACTGTTGAAATCCGAGATGGGGTCGGAGGGAAAGCGACTCTTTGTAGCGGGACGGACGGGAAGGTGTGCCGTCGTCCTTCGCATGCGGAGACCAGAGCGCGGCTGCGCTACAATTTTTACAGGGCCGGCGGTGCATGATTGGTGGCATATGCGCCGTTCCCCACACACCAACGACGGATCGGCAGGACCGGATGCGTTGGGCCGGATTGCATCAGACAGGATTGCTTTAGAGCCGGCGAACTGAGGCAGGCGGACACTTCCGATAGCGATTGCAAAGGATTTTTCAGGATACAGATGGCAAGTGAAGCAAGGATGAGGATTTCGTCTGCCGCGGCGAACGGCAAGCATGAGCAGAGCCTCATCAGTGCCGCGAAGTTTCGGCAGCTGTTTGAGCTGGCGCTGAAGGTGCAGCTGCTGGGTTCGCGCGGCGATGGTGTTGGAATGGATTGGCTGCGGGGACGTGAGGCAGTGGTGGCTGGGGTTGCGGCCGATTTGCGCGCGGACGATGGGATGGTTGCTAAGGACGCGGAATCACTCGCGCATCTGCTGCGTGAGCATGTCCCGTTCGGGTTGGCGAAGCGCAGCTTTGAGGAGCGGGTGATTGAGGCGCTGAGCGAGGCGGTTGCCGATCGCATGCGGAAGACGGGGAGGGTGCGGGTGATTCTTTCGGAGGGGACAGGTAAGGGGGCTCGCGCTATTGCTCGGGCCGGGAAGGTGATGGAGGAAGCCTGGGCGATTGCCAGTTCTGCGAAGCTGGCCATGCTTTTTGTCGAAGACGCGGCGTTCGAGAGCAACGGGAAGCCGAAGCGGAAGGGCAAAGCCAAGGGGCCGGCTGAGCGTGAACAGAAGAAGGCTGGCGAGATGCCTGCGATTCCGGTGGACATGCAGGATGTTGTGGCCGTGTATCGGGTGGCGCATGAGTCGATTGCACGGGCACGCGAGGGCGCGGGTCCTACACGGATTGTGGCGATGCGATGGGTGCTGCCGGCGAGTGGCAGGAAGGGCGCGGGTGCGAGTATTGGGGTCGAGAGCGAGGACGCGGTCGCTCATCTGGAGCACTGGCTGACGGCGCGAGGATTGCCGGCGCTGGAGTGGCGGCGGGAGATTGTGGCGGAGTTCGAGGCGCTGGAAGATGAACGGATTGTTAGCGCGCACAACGCGGTTGAGGGCGAGAACGAGATTGAGACGCAGGCGATCGCGTAGGTGTATCGGCGGAATGTAGGCGAAAATCATCCCTCAGCGGCTGAAGCCGTTTCATCGCAGGCTCTATGGCACGGCTGAAGCCGTGCCCCTTCAAAGAATCCGAGTTATGCAACAGGCTGAAAATGCCGGTCGAGCGCAGCAGAGGAGAGATCAGGGAGTTTATGGCAACGAGGGTGAGCAATGCGGTGGAGAGCGATTTTTCTCAGCAGCTTCGGGAGTGGATCGAAGCATTCGATGAAGTGGTGGTGGGCGAGGGGCCGGAGCAGGGCGCTGAGCTGCTGACGGCGCTGAAGCAGCGCGCGCGCGAGGCGGGGATCTCGCAGGCGAGCGAGCTGACCACGCGCTACATGAACACCATTCCGAAGCATGAGGAAGTGGCGTATCCAGGGGATCGGGCTCTGGAGCGGCGGATCGAGGCGCTGATTCGCTGGAACGCGATGGCGATGGTGCATGGGCAGAACAAGAAGGACCCGGGGATTGGCGGACACATCGCGACGTATTCGTCGCTGGCGACGCTGCTGGAGGTTGGGTTCAATCATTTCTTTCATGCGACGTATGGAGATCAGCCGGGGGACTTCGTTTATTTCCAGGGACACGCGAGCCCGGGGATTTATGCCCGGGCGTTTTTGCTGGGGCGGCTGGATGAGCAACGGGTGCTGAATTTCCGGCATGAATTGCGGGATACGCCAGGGCTGTCATCGTATCCGCACCCGTGGCTGATGCCGGATTTCTGGCGCTTCCCGACGGTGTCGATGGGGATTGGTCCGCTGAACGCGGTGTATCAGGCGCGGTTCATGCGGTATCTGGAGAATCGCGGGCTGATTGAGAAGACGCCGAGGAAGATCTGGGCGTTTGTGGGCGATGGCGAGACGGACGAAGTGGACACGCTGGGGGCTCTTTCGCTGGGGCGGCGGGAGAAGCTGGACAATCTGATCTTTGTGGTGAACTGCAACCTGCAGCGGCTGGATGGGCCGGTGCGCGGGAATGGGCGGATTATCGACGAGCTGGAAGCGGTGTTTCACGGCGCAGGGTGGAACGTGATCAAGGTGATCTGGGGTTCGGACTGGGATGCGCTGTTCGAGCGGGATCACACGGGGCTGCTGCTGAAGCGCATGGAAGAGTGCGTGGACGGGGAGTATCAGGCGTTCAAGGCGAAGGGCGGCGCGTATATCCGGAGCGAATTTTTCGGGAAGTATCCGGAGCTGCTGGAGCTGGTGAAGGACATGTCGGACGATGAGATTTTTCATCTGCATCGCGGCGGACATGACGCGACGAAAATCTACAACGCGTACAAGCAGGCCGTGGAGCACAAGGGCGGTCCGACGGTGATTCTGGCAAAGACGGTGAAGGGATACGGGCTGGGGAGCACGCAGGCGCGCAACGCTTCGCACCAGGAAAAGAAGATGGCGGACGATGCGCTGGTGGAGTTTGCGCATCGCTATAAGCTGTCGATTTCCGACGACGACGCGACGGCGGGGAAGCTGTTTCGTCCGACGCAGGATTCGCCGGAGATGGTGTACATGCATGCGCGGCGGCAGGGATTGGGCGGTTACATGCCGAAGCGCGATGTGCCGGAGATCAAGTTCACGGCGCCGACGCTGGAGTCGTTCAGCGAGTGGACGAGTGGGTCACGTGGACGCGCGGTGTCGACGACGATGGGATTTGTGAGCATTTTGCGGCACCTGATGAAGGACCCGGAGATTGGGAAGCTGGTGGTGCCGATTGTGCCGGACGAGGGGCGGACGTTTGGCCTCGAGTCGGCGATCCGCCAAGTGGGGATTTACGCGAGCGAGGGGCAGAAATATAAGCCGCACGACGTGGACATGCTGTTGTTTTATCGCGAAGAGAAGGACGGGCAGATTCTGGAGGAAGGGATCACGGAAGCGGGGGCGATGGCTTCGTTTACGGCGGCGGGCACGGGATACGCGAATTACCATGTGCCGACGATTCCCTTCTATATGTATTACTCGATGTTCGGATTTCAGCGCGTGGGCGACATGATGTGGGCGTTTGCGGATGCGCGGGGCAAGGGCTTTCTAATGGCGGGCACGGCGGGGCGCACGACGATGATGGGCGAGGGACTGCAGCACCAGGACGGGCACAGCCATTTGCTGATGAGCACGATTCCGACGTGCGTGAGCTACGACCCGGCGTATGTGTACGAGCTGGCGGTGATCGTGCAGGACGGGCTGAAGCGGATGTACGAAGACGGCGAGGACGTCTTCTATTACATCACGATGTACAACGAGGACTACGCCATGCCGGAGATGCCGGAGGGCGCGCGGGAAGGGATTGTGCGTGGGATTTACCGGCTCAAGCCGGTCGCCAGCGGGAAGGTGATGGCGCAGCTGTTGGGCAGCGGGCCGATTCTGAACGAGGTGCTGCGGGCGCAGGGGATTCTGGCGGACAAATACGGCATCGAAGCCGATGTGTGGAGCGTGACCAGCTACAACGAGCTGCGGCGTGAGGCGTTGAGCGTGGAGCGGTGGAATCGGCTGCATCCGACGAAGGCGGAGAAGACACCGTATATTGTGTCGGCGCTGGGCAAGGCGAAAGGGCCGGTGATTGCGGCAAGCGATTATATGAAGGCGGTGCCGGACCAGCTGGCTCCGTGGCTGACGACGCAGCTGGTTTCGCTGGGGACGGATGGCTTTGGGCGCAGCGATAATCGCGAGCATCTGCGGAGGCATTTCGAGGTGGACGCGGAGTCGGTGGTGGCCGCGACGCTGGCGAAGCTGGCGCGGGACGGGAAATTCGATGCAAAGCGGGCGCAACAGGCGCTGGCGGAGCTGGGCGTGGATGCGGAGAGAGGCGATCCTGCGCACATGTGAGGGCGGGCTTTTTCTCGGCCGCCGTCGGCTATGCAAGAATTCGGGGATGAGGATAGACCATCCCTCGGCGGCTAAAGCCGGGCTGATTTTGCAGTTCTAACGGCGCGGCTGAAGCCGTG
>PMSS01000150.1 GCA_003167515.1 Acidobacterium sp.
GGCCGGCCATCCGGTCCCGAATCGTAAGCGTTCGAAGTTCCCCTCTTTCATGAGATTGGGTATGAGTACGACTATGTGGTCATGGTCGATTCAGAGGAGATGGGGACAGGACGTCGGGTCCGCAGATGGCGTTCGGTTGCAGAGAAGCGTCGGATTGTAGAGCTGACGTTAGAGCCTGGCGCCAGTGTGGCGTTGGTGGCACGGGCACACGGGGTAAACGCCAACCAGGTATTTGCGTGGCGTCGCGCCTTCAAGAGTGGCGAGTTGGCAGATCCAGCCGCTCCATCCACAGCTTTGCTTCCGGTTATGGTATCGGCTGCGTGCGAGACGGAGACTTGTGAGCCTGCCGCGGAGCAACAGTCGACTGGGTGCGGCTCGATTCACATCGAGTTTCCTGGCCGTGCCATGATCAGCGTGGAGAGCGGTGCCGATCCGGCGCTGTTGAGATCGATCCTTGAGAGTTTGCGCAAGTGATCGAACTGCGCACCGGAACCAGGATCTGGATCGCCGCCGGTGTGACCGACATGCGGCGTGGCTTCGACGGTCTGAGTGCGCAAGTGCAGACCGTTCTCGAGCAGCAACCGTTCTCCGGACATGTCTTCGTGTTTCGCGGGCGCAGAGGCGACATCGTAAAACTGCTGTGGTGGGACGGAGATGGCCTTTGTCTGTTTTCCAAGCGATTGGAGCGAGGCCGATTCATCTGGCCGAAGGCGGAGAGCGGAACCGTTTCTCTGAGTCGAGCGCAGCTGTCGATGCTGCTGGAAGGGATCGACTGGAGACGGCCTGAGAGGACATTCACGCCGCAGATCGCGGTGTAAGTAACAAGCGTGATTCCCCTGTATTCATGCGGGCTTTATCTCTGTTTTCCACTTACTTTCATGGCATACTGCGGTCATGATTCCTGCTTCCTTGCCTGACCTCGACGGGCTCGATCCTGAAGCGTTGAAGGCGCTGGTGATCGCCAAGCACTCGGAGTCGATGGAACAGCACAAGGAACTCACATCGAACACACATGAGATCGAACATCTGAAGCTGGTCATCGAGAAGTACCGGCGTATGATCTTCGGCCGGAAGAGCGAGAAGCTGACCGGAGAACTGGAACAGCTTGAGTTCCGGCTTGAAGAACTGGAGACCGCCCAAGCTGCCGAAGAAGCCGCACAGGCTTCAGCCGAAGCGGCGCAGCCTCCCGCGACTCCGACAGTTCCGAAGCGTCGTTCCCGCCCCCAGCGCAAGCCTCTTCCAGAAGATCTTCCGCGGGAAGTCGTCACCCATCTTCCCCCGCACAACTGCTGCCCCGATTGCGGTGGTGCGCTGCGCCAGTTCGGCGAAGATGTCTCTGAACAGCTGGAGCGCATTCCCGCAAGCTTCAAGGTGATTCGTCATGTGCGCCCTAAGTTCGCTTGCGCAGGTTGCGAGAGCGTCGTCGAGGCACCTGCTCCTGCCAGGCCCATCGACCGCGGATTGCCTGGCCCAGGCCTGCTTGCCCAGGTGCTGGTTTCTAAGTACGCTGACCACCAGCCGCTGTATCGTCAGTCTCAGATTTATGCTCGCGAAGGTGTTGATCTTGATCGTTCAACCCTGGCCGGCTGGGTGGGCGCGGCCAGTGAGTTGCTTGCTCCGCTGGTCGATGAGATCAGCAAGCATGTTCTTCGAGCATCGAAGATCCACGCCGACGATACACCGGTTCCCGTACTTGCTCCCGGCAACGGCAAGACGAAGACCGGCAGGCTCTGGACCTATGTGCGCGATGATCGCCCCGCGGGACTCGGAACCGCACCAGCCGTCTGGTTTGCTTACTCGCAGGACCGCAAGGGCGAACATCCGCGACGACATCTGAAGGATTTCAAGGGCGCGCTCCAGGCAGACGCGTATTCAGGGTTCCACCATCTTTATGGCGACGGCACCATCTATGAAGTCGCATGCTGGGCTCACACGAGGCGTAAATTTCACGATGTCCATGTGGTTCACGCGTCGCCCACCACAACCGAGGCACTCGACCGCATCGGTGCGCTGTACGCAATCGAGGAGCAGATTCGCGGCAAGCCCGCCGAACTTCGTTGCTCGGTCCGTCAGGCTCGCGCCAGGCCGCTGCTCGACGAGTTGCGTCTGTGGATGGAGAAGATGCTTCGCTCGCTCTCGACCAAAAGCGAAACCGCCGGCGCTATCCGGTACGCCCTCTCCCACTGGCGAGCCCTCACGCGCTACGTGGATGACGGACAACTCGAGATCGACAACAACGCCGCGGAGCGAGCACTACGTGCCGTGGCCATCGGCCGTAAGAACTATCTCTTCATGGGTGCCGATTCCGGTGGCCACCGAGCCGCGTCGCTCTATTCGCTCATTGGAACGGCTAAGTTGAACGGCCTCGATCCTGCCTTTTACCTGCGAACGGTTCTGGCAACGATCACAGAACATCCGATCAACCGCATCGAAGAACTGCTGCCCTGGAACGTCGCCGCCTCTCTCCAGACCGACTCATCCCAAGCCGCTTAAACCCACTCAACAAGTGTCCACTTAAAAATAAGTGGACACTACCCCCTTAGCTGCCTGTGGTGCAAGTCCTGATACCTTCGCACAAGATTTGGGCGCCATCCACAGGAGTGATTCTTAAAATCAGGTCATGGCGATGGGAACACGCAAGGATCGGGAGCGACAAGAGGATCTCTGGGTAGCGTATACGGATATGGCTGTTGGTCCGGGTCACCCGTTTTATGTTCGTCTGAACGAGGTCCTCGACCGCGAGGGATTCGACGCATTCGTGGAGAAGTTGTGCGCAAGATTTTACGCCGAGAAGCTGGGCCGTCCTGGGCTAACGCCGGGGATCTATTTCCGCTCGCTGATGATCGGTTATTTCGAGGGCATCGAGTCTGAACGCGGCATCGCGTGGCGGTTGAAGGATTCGCTGAGCCTGCGTCGGTTTGTGGGCATTGCATTGGATGAGGAAACGCCCGATCACTCCACGATTTCCCGTACTCGTCGTTTGATCGATGTGGAGACACATCAGCAAGTATTTTCCTGGGTGCTTGGCTTGCTTGCCGATCGGGCATTGCTTGAGGGCAAGCGAATTGGCATTGATGCAACCACTCTTGAGGCCAGTGCGGCGATGCGCTCGATCGTTCGGCGGGACACAGGCGAGAGTTATGAAGAGTTTCTAACCGGTCTGACAAAAGCGTCGGGCATCGAAACGCCGACACGCGAGGATCTGGCGCGGCTTGATCGCAAGCGCAAGAAGCGCACCT
>PMSS01000309.1 GCA_003167515.1 Acidobacterium sp.
GCGCCAGCGCCCGCGCAAAATTAATCAACTGCTTCTGCCCAGTTGATAGTCCCGCCCCGCGCTCCCGCAACGGCTCCGCGTATTGCCCAGGCAGGCTCCGGATGAAGTCGGCCACATTCACCTGCTCCGCCGCCAGCCGCATGTCGTCGTCCGTAATGCTCTCCGTGCCCAGCCGGATATTGTCCCCCACCGTTCCGCTGAAAAGGAACGGATCCTGCAGCACCACGCCGAAGCGCTGCCGCAGCCGCGTCAGATCCTGCTCGCGCACATCCACGCCGTCCACCAGCGCATGTCCGTGCTGGACGTCATAGAAGCGCATCATCAGGCTGGTAATGGTGGTCTTGCCCGCCCCGGTGTGCCCCACAATGGCCGCCGTCTGGTTCGGCTCAACCACGAACGAAACACCCCGCATCACCCACTCGACCCCCGTCATCGCCTGCAGCTCGGCTCCGGTCGCAGCGGCGATGCGCGCGACCGTTTCCTTGTCCAACCGTTGATAGGTAAACCACACATCGCGGAACTCGATCCGGCCTGAGCCATCGCCTTGCTTCGGGCTGGCCGGCGAGACGATCTCCGGAGCAGTATCGAGCAGCTTGAAAACCCGCTCGCTGGCCGCCATCGCCGCCTGCAGGATGTTGTATTTCTCGCTCAGGTCCTGAATGGGCCGGAAGAACCGCTGCGCATATTGCATAAAGGCCACCAGGATTCCCAGAGACACCGTCCCGCGCAGCACGCCGCCTCCACCCAGCCAGATAATCAGGGCAATGGCAAACGAGCTCAGAAATTCCACCGCAGGGTAGTAGAGCGCATAGGCCAGGATGTTGTCCTTGAACGCCTCCATGTGGATGCGGTTGATCGCCGAAAAATCCCGGAACGCGCGCTCCTGGCGGTTGAACAACTGCACCAGCGACATGCCGCTGATGTACTCCTGGGTGTAAGCGTTGATCCGCGCAATCGCCGCCCGAATGCGCCGGTAGGAGTCTCGCACGTACTTGCGGAAGATGCGCGTCGCCAGCAGGATCAGCGGCAACACAGAGAAGGCCAGCAGCGCCAGCCACCACTTCATGCGCAGCATTACAAAGACGATGGCGGCCAGCACGAATACGTCTTCGAAAATGGCAAAGACACCGGACGTGAACATCTCGTTCAGGGCATCGACATCGGTGGTCAGCCGTGTCACCAGCCGGCCCACCGGATTGCGGTCGAAGAAGGCAATGTGCATCCGCTGCATGTGACGGAAAATCTGGCGCCGCAAATCGAACATGACTTTCTGCCCGGTCCACTGCATCAGCCAGGTCTGCAGTGCCTCCAGCCCATAACTGAAGACCAGCGCCACCAGCCAGATCGCAGCCAGCTCCGTCACCCCGGTCCACGCGCCGCCCCCGGAATGAGGACGAAGCCAGCGTGCCATCCACGCATGCTGCTGGACCCCGCGCGCCGCGACCACAGCGGCCTCCTGCGGGGTCTTCTGCCACGCAGGTGTCAGATACAGGTCCACCGCCACCATGGTCAGGTACGGCCCAAGCACATCCGCGCCCGCCTTGAGCAGAATCGCCACAATCGAGGCGATACAGGCCCATTTGTAGGGGAAGAGGTAAGTGATCAGCCGCCGCATCAGCCGGCTGTCGTATGCCTTGCCGACGACGTCGTCATCCTGCTGCGCCGCGCCGGGCTTAGACGGTGGCCTGGGCGCGGCTTTGGCGCTCTGAGCGCTGTCCTTACGGGTCTGGGCTTCGAGGCCGGGCATGGATTCTTCTTATCTTACCGGGGGGAGAATTCGCATGCGACCTCGGCCCGCCGACCGGCACTCAAGGCTCATTCGCGAGACGACTGGAAATGCGAAAATAGTCTGCATCGTGACCAGCATCCGCCCATGCCGTGACGATGAGCGCAGTGCGATCCTGGCCATTGTCAATTCCGCTGCGGAAGTCTATCGCGATGCGATCCCGGCGGATCGCTGGCACGAGCCATACATGCAGCCCGATGAGCTGGAAAACGAAATCGCGGCCGGAGTTGAATTCTCGGGCTACGAGGCGGACGGCGTCCTGCTCGGCGTCATGGGCATCCAGCCAGTGGATGACGTCGATCTCATTCGCCACGCTTATGTCCAGCCCGGCCACCAGGGGCTGGGAGTCGGCAGTGCGCTGCTCGAGCACATGCGACGAAGCACCGATCGCCAGCTGCTGGTGGGCACCTGGGTGGCCGCGGTCTGGGCTCCGTTTTTATCAGCGGCACGGCTTCACCATGGTTTCGCCTGACCTCAAATCCAAATTGCTCCGGACCTACTGGACAATTCCCGAGCGCCAGGTGGAAACGTCGGTGGTTCTGGCCAGCCCTCCCATCCTTGAGCATGAATGACCCTCCGCAGTAGGCCCCGATTCCACGCCAGCCCCGTTCCCCGCTTGACATCCGTCGCGCCAGCAAGCAAACTTCGCCTACGGGAAAAAGTCCAGCGGAAAGACCCGCGAGTCGCAAAGCGAGGAAGGGCATTTGACAGGACAGCAGGCAAGTCGCGTCACCTACACTCTGGATTCCTCGCTGGACAGCGTCAACAAAGTCGAGCAGACCGCCGAACAGATGGCCCGCAAGGCCGGAGTGGACGAGGACGAGATTTTTCGCATCTCCATGGCGGTGCGCGAGGCAGCGGTGAATGCGGTGCTGCACGGCAATGCTTACGATCCGGATAAACGCATGACCGCCTCTTTTGAAAACACGGGCGCTTCCCTGGTCATCCGCATTACCGACGAAGGCAAAGGCCTCGACCCTGCCACCCTGCCCGATCCCCTGGCTCCCGAAAACCTGCTGCGCGGCTCCGGCCGCGGTATCTTCCTCATCCGCTCCTTTATGGATGAGGTACACTTCAGGCAACTGCATCCGGGAACCGAGCTGACGCTGATCAAGCACCTCGGAGCCGCTCCGGCCGGCGCCTAAATTTCCATACACAAGTTTTCCAAGGAGGAATTTCTCGTGAGCATGAAAATCAGCACCCGTCAGGTGGACGGCATAACGATTCTCGATCTTTCCGGACGGATAACTCTCGGCGAGGGCAGCGTGCAGTTACGTGATTCGGTCCGTGACCTGCTCGGCAAAGGACAGAAGAAGATCCTGCTCAACCTGGGCGATGTGAATTACATCGACAGCTCCGGCATCGGAGAGCTGGTGAGCGCCTACACCACCGTCCGCAACCAGGGCGGCGAGCTCAAGTTGCTCAATCTGACGCGCAAGGTCCACGACCTTCTGCAGATCACCAAGCTCTATACTGTCTTCGACATCAAGGACGACGAAGCCAGCGCTATTGCTTCCTACGCGCACGCCTGAGCATCGGCTTGGCCCTGAAGAGAAAAGGCTGCCTCTGTGGGGGCAGCCTTTTTCCATTTCATCCGGAAGGAGCGAGCGTCCGGACGGCTGGTCCTTAGCGCTTCAGCAGGTCCACCGGCTCGTCGGCATCCGTGACGCGGAAATACGGTGCGAGCGCCGGGTGCTGCCGCTCCACTGCACGATACATCTCCCACGCGACGCGGCGATAAGAGAAATGCCCTTGCGGGGCCGACCGCAGCTCCGATATATACAGCGCCTCAGCGAAATCCATCTTGAACAGTGCGCGATTGCGTGTGCCCAGCGGCAGCACATATTGTGCAGACTCGGCTGCCTCCGCTCCCGATCCGCCAGCCAGCGCGCCGTAGGCCGCATGGGCCGCCTGCATCGTCTGGTCATAGAGCGGCTGCACTCCCGCCTCCGGCACGCCTTCAGGAATCGCGTAGCCATGCGCGGACGTGAATCCCTGCAACACCTGCACGCAGCGCCGGTGACGATGCATGTCGCGGAAGCCGCCAATGTCCATGAGAATGTCGAAGCGCAACGTCTGCCCGGCTGAGAATTCCCTCAGCAACTCGTCGTGCCGCCCGCGATGCCGCATACCGAGCGCGATAATCTCGTTGCGCCGAGCCTCGCTGAGCGCGGCAACATGACCCCGAATCTGCCGGTAGGAATGATGGCATTGTCCGTAGAGCAGGGTCGTCGCCAGATCGATCTCCAGCGAATCCGCACCCTCAATCAGGTCGACCAGCGGTGCCGCCTCGATCGCCTCGTGGGCCAACAGCTCTGCCGCAGCCTGCTGCAGCTCCCGCCGAGTGCGTATCTGATATTCGCTGGCCGCGGCATATTTCACCAGCGTTGGAGCGGTCCTCACCTCGCGCGTCAGCAGCGCCGCGGCGCGCTCGCCCAGCGCAGGATCGAGAGCCGCAATTTCCCGTTGCAGCGCGGCCAGGTCGTCGCCGTAAACATTCCAGGCAGCCCCCGAGGCCGCGGCCTGCAGACGCTCGCCCAGCTGCCGCACTTCCGCCACGGAACTCGAGAGCAGGCGTGAAATCTGCGTCTCCAGCGTCCGCGCGTTCACAATCTGCCCGAGCGAGGTGTTCGTGGCCAGCGGCAGCAAGTAGCGCGCGACGTCGAAGGCTCGCGCCCGCAGCGTGCGCTCATAGGCATCCTGCTTCATCTCCTCTGGCTTCCGCACCTGCTCCTTCAGCGAAGCAAAAACCTCCTCGAAAACCCCGTGATACCCCGAAAACAGCTGCTCAACCGTCTGCCGAAAGCGGCTCGCCGACTCCGCATCAGCGCCAAAATCCGGCATATACCAGCCGCTCTTGCGGAAATTCTGATAGCGCGTTGAACGCTCCTGCCCATCCCAGCGCTGCTCGTCGACCAGTACGATTGCGGCCAGCAGCGACAGCCTCTCGACCGCAAACGCGACGTGCGCCAGGTCGGCGATCGACCGATGCCCATACTGGAAATAAAACGTGTTGAGGAACTGCTCGGCCCGCTGACTGCTGATCTCGCGCAGCGACTCCTTCATCGAAAGCGCCGAGCGCGAATACTTCGCCATGGCATAGGCCAGGACTTCGGGGTCGGCTCCGAGCACGGCAAAAACTTCGGTCTGATTGTTGCGAGCCTCGTTGTTGCAAGCTTCGGGCACCGCCGGCAATTCCGCGCGCGCTGGAGGAGTCTCTGTCATCGGAGTCATGCAGGAATGCTAAACCCAAAACATGCGGATATCGTCGGCCTCCTTGGCGGAATCAAAGAGGTCAATGGGAGGATTGGAAGGCGTCATTGTTATGTTCGTGAAAAGAAAGAACGGGTACCATAGGGAGTGTTTTGGCCGATGCCTTCGCGTCGGTCGCTGCCTCGGAACGGCCCACGTGCATGAATAAGATCCTCTCGACCACCGATCACCGTCCGTGGCCCCTCCCAAAGTCTCCCTGGGTGATGACCCAACGGTGGAACGACCTGCTCTTCGCGCACTGGCCGCTTCCCGCCAGCGAACTGACACACCTTCTCCCTGAAGAACTCACCGTCGACACCTTCGACGGCTCGGGGTGGGTCGGCATTGTTCCGTTCTGGATGGACCAGGTCCGCGTTCGGACCCTCCCCGCCATCCCCGGCGCGAACCGCTTCCCGGAACTTAACCTCCGAACCTACGTGCGCGAACGCCATACGAACCAGGCGGGCGTTTATTTTTTCTCGCTCGACGCAGCGAATCCCTTCGCCGTCGCTGTGGCGCGAATGTTCTTTCACCTGCCCTATTACTGGGCCCATATGAAATTCGAGCCGGACGAAAGCCGGGTGCTCCACTACAGCAGCGAGAGACTCCTGACCCGCCGCCCCGCGCGCTTTCGCGCCCGCTACCGCAGCCTGGGCAAGCCCTGCACCAAGGGCGGCATCGAAAGCTTCCTCACCGAGCGCTACGCGCTGTTCACAGCGACGCGCCACGGCGACATTGCCCGCGTTAACATCCACCATTTGCCCTGGCCGCTCGAACTGGCCGAGGCTGACTTCGAACTCAACGATCTGCCTCAGGCGCATGACATCCGTTTGCCCGATACCAAGCCCCTGCTGCAATACAGCCGCGAGCTGATGGTTTACATCTGGGCTCCGGAAGAGCTGCCCTCGCGCGCCGCGCGCCGCGCCACCGCGCCTGTTCCCGCAGGACCGTGAGTCACATTACTCTGACTGAGCCGCAGCCCTGGGCTCTCGCCGCCTGGTCAGCCGAGGAGCGATCGCGTAGTTCAGCTGCACAGCCAGGATGAACGCGACGCTCCAAAGCGTTCCGATGATGCATAACGCCGCGCCAGTGGCATAAAGCGTCTGCGCAACCACGACCCGCTTGCAGATTGCGGCGCGAATTTCCGGCGGCGTGTCCTGCCGGATCATCTCGTGGCGCGTGACATATTTCCAGCTGGCATAGAGCAACAATCCGGGAGCAAGAATATTCCCCCAATAAATCAGCAGCGCCGAACGAAAATGAATAAACTCCGCCAGCAGCCGCGTTGAGAAAGGCATCAGCGTGATCGTGAAGAGAAACGCCAGATGAATCCAGGCCAGATCCCGATCGCCGCGCTCGATGTAGTTGAGCTGCGTCTGCTGGCCGTTCCAGAAAATGCCGAGCGTGAGAAAGCTCATCAGATACATGACGAGACTGGGCCCGAGCACCCCGAGCGCGCGCCACATCTCATGTTCTGAGTGCACCGCGGCCGCCGCCGGCAGGTGCAGATCGAGCACCAGCAACGTCATCGCGAACGCGAAAACACCATCGCTCAGCGCGCTCAGCCGATCGAGGTTCTGATTCGCGATGCGGTTGTAAAGCGTCGGCATTGGCAACAGCTTACTCGCAATCCAAGCCATCCCGGCCACTCGGCGGCTGCGGTAGGCTATATCCATGTCGTCATCACTTGAGGGAAGGACGGCTCTGGTTACCGGAGCCTCACAGGGTATTGGACGTGCCTGCGCTCTGGCGCTGGCCAAAGCAGGCGCGCGCGTCGGACTGGCGGCGCGCAACGAAACAAAACTGAACGAAGTAGCCGCGGAAATCGCCACGGCGGGCGGGGCAGCTGCGGTTTTTGCGCTCGACATCGCCGGTGAAGAATCGATCAAAAACTGCGCCAAAGCCGCCATCGCTCACTTTGGCAGCGTCGAAATTCTTGTGAACAACGCCGGAATCACCCGCGACACGCTCGCTCTGGGCATGAAGCGCGCGGATTGGGACGAGGTGATTCAAACCAACCTCACCGGCACATTCCTCATGACTCAGGCCGTGCTGCGGCCCATGCTGAAGGCCCGCTGGGGACGCATCATCAACATCTCGAGCGTCGTCGGCGAGACCGGTCAGGCCGGACAAGCCAATTACTCAGCCAGCAAAGCGGGACTCATCGGCCTGACCAAATCACTGGCCCGTGAGCTGGCTTCCCGCAACATCACTTCCAACGCAATCGCCCCCGGCTACATCGAAACGGCAATGACCGCCGTGCTCGACGACAAGCAGCGTGAGACGATGCTGGCGCAGATTCCCCTGGGACGCGCCGGCACCGACGCCGACATTGCCAACGCCGTTTGCTTCCTCGCCTCCGACGATGCCGCATACATCACCGGCCACGTGCTCGACGTGAACGGTGGCATGTACATGGGCTAGCCCGAGTGCGTCGCGACGCGCCCTTCGACTACCATCGTCTTTGCCGATGAAAATACTGTCTGCCGACGAAATGCGCACCGTCGATCGCCTGACGACCGAGCGCTACGGTATCGCCTCTCTTGACCTGATGCGACACGCTGGCGCGGCCGTGGCTCGTTTCGTGCTGCGCGAGTTTCCCGATTGCCGGCACATTGCCGTCCTCTGCGGCAAAGGAAACAACGGCGGCGACGGCTTTGTAGCCGCGCGCGAACTCGACGCAGCCGGACGCAAAGTGCGTGTCCTGTTGCTCGGTTACCCCGCCGATCTGAAGGGGGACGCGAAGGCTGCTTTCGAAGAGATGCCCCTGGCTCCGCTGCTCG
The DNA here is from genome assembly GCA_003167515.1 of Acidobacterium sp. Classification (GTDB taxonomy): domain Bacteria; phylum Acidobacteriota; class Terriglobia; order Terriglobales; family Acidobacteriaceae; genus Palsa-343. The sequence continues at coordinate 7,822 of PMSS01000309.1, forward strand.
TGCCAGACGAAGCTTCCCTCGGGTCAGAAGAGATTCAAACCGCGCTCCGTTCCGCGGATCTGTTTCTCGACGCCATCGTCGGCACCGGCTTCAAACCTCCTCTGCACGGCGTCGCAGCGGCGCTTCGCGATCAGATCAATGCCCTCTCCGCACCGGTAGTCGCCGTTGATCTGCCCTCAGGCTGGGATGCCGACTCGCGCGAATTCTCCGTCGAAGACGCCTTTCGCGCCAACGCTGTCGTCACCTTCACCGCGCCAAAATTGGCGCACATGTCCGGCAATCTTACCGGCAGCGCGAACGGCCCCATCGTCGTCGCTCCCATCGGCTCGCCCAACGAAGCTATCGAGTCTGCGACGCGACTTACCTGGGCCGGCTCTTCAAAACTCCTCACCGAGAAGCCCCGGACGCCCGACGCCAACAAGGGGCTCTATGGACACGTGCTCATCGTCGCCGGTGGCCGCGGCAAATCCGGAGCTCCCGCCATGGCCTCTCTCGCCGCGCTCCGCGCCGGAGCCGGCCTCGTGACCGCCGCGGTCCCGCACTCGATCCTGCCCAATGTCGCTGCCATCACGCCAGAGCTGATGACCTTCCCGCTGCATGAGGGACTCAGCGGCGAAATCGATCGCTCCAACCTCGAACCCGATCAACTACGCCGCCTCACGGAGCGAGCAACCGTGATTGCGATGGGCCCCGGCCTCGGCCCCGAGCCGGAGGCGTTCGTCCTCGGCCTCATCGAAAACACCGCGCAGCCCCTGGTTCTCGACGCGGACGCGCTCAACATCCTCGCCAAACACCCTGACAAAATCGACGGCCGAGGCCGCACCGTTGTTCTCACGCCACATCCGGGAGAAATGGCGCGCCTGGCTGGCATCACCATAAAAGAAGTACAGGCGAACCGCGAACCGCTCGCGCGAGACTTCGCCGCAAAGCACAATGTGACAGTTGTGTTAAAAGGTTGGCGCACGCTGATCGCCCATCCCGATGGACGCATTGCCATCAACACCACCGGCAATCCCGGCATGGCGAAAGGCGGCAGCGGCGACATTCTCACCGGCATCGTCGCGGCCCTGTTGGCGCAGTTTCCCGATCATCCAGGCGAGGCCGTCGAGGCCGCCGTTTACCTTCACGGGCTCGCCGCCGACTTCGCG
>PMSS01000264.1 GCA_003167515.1 Acidobacterium sp.
GAACGATCCCAACCGCGAAGACGATCCCGAGTACATCGTGCGCCTCATCGGTAAAGTGGTCACAGTGAGTGTGGAAACGGTGCGCATTGTGCGAGAACTTGCGGCGCTGGAACTAATGTCTGGAAACATTCACAGAGAATCAACAGCCTTGAGCACGCGGTAAACGCTCGTGGCGTACCAACGGACCCCAGCACGGGGCTTTAGTCCCGCAACGTTCAGCGCCTCAGCAATCGTGTCGACTGCCAATCCTTGCTGCCGCAATTCCTTCATCCGCCCGATGACTTGCTGTTCGCCCGCTCTAGCACCAAATGGCTTGCGACCCTCGCAACGCCCGACTTTCACACGGACCCTCTGACGTGCGCCCCGGAGTTTCTGGACAATCATGGCACGCTCATACTGACTGAACGCCCCGAGAATCTGGCGCATCAGGACTCGGCTGGGGTCGTCGTTGCAAAGGTCTGGCTCGCTGACGCTGACAAGCTCGAACCCGCTGCGCTTCAGGTCCGCGATGATGGACTCTTGGATCATCAGGTCGCGTGCGAGACGGTCGAGCCTTTCCACCAAGACTAACTTGGTGCCATTGCTGTGAAGGGCTACAAGCAACTCCTGAAGGGCGGGACGGTGGTCAAGGTCCTTTGTGCCGGATACGCCCTCCTCACGGAAAATGCGGGCGATTCTGATGCCCTGTGCAGCAGCGTGATTCCTGATAGCCGCGATCTGGCGGGGAAATCCATCGCCCTCCAACTGTCCTTTGCCGGAGACTCGGAGGTAGGCGAAAGCGCTCTTCATGGGGAAAGTATCGCGTATAAAATGCTGCTTGTAAACACATATTCTTCAGAATATGTTAAGTTATTGATATTGTTAGATTGAATTCGCGGCCCGGCATAGATGCCCTCAAAACCGCACGTACGCAAAATATCGCAAATGAGGGGTTCGGAAGAGCGCGAATGATATTCTAATGATATTCATTATAAACGACTTACTTGATATGTGCATCGTCAGGAGTGGTGTGTGAAGTGGTATCTAAAGTGGGGTCTGAAGCGGTTTCAGGAAGCGAAAATTCTCGGAGGGATACTAGGGGGGCCAGAGGGCTTTACCTCCCCTACCACCACCCTTTTCCAAGGCCCCGGCAAGACCCCATGGGGGTGACGGCCTCCCAAGTCAGCTTCGGCCCAGCCTTGCGCGGCTTCTCTTGCGGGACTTCGCTCGCTTCTTCCGTTGTCGCCCTCGCGTCCGCCGTACGGATTCGAGGTGAGCACAATACTGACTGCAATATTTCCGCGAGTGGCGGCTGGTGATCTCGAAGAATTTTGGGCAGTCAGTGCGGGCGCAAACGCCGAATTTCGCCCCTCGAAGGTGGTCTATTTCGATGGTGGCGAAAATAGCAGATACCACGTCGCTGGCCTGCAACAGAGCAAGGTGCTTTGCCCCGCGCCAACCGATCTGGGGAAGGCCGTGCCAGTGAAATTCCACCTCATGACGTGAACCGAAAAAAAGTGCACTGCGAACGCCGAGGATGTCGAAGCCGGGTCGAAGCGGGAGCAGGCTATCTACGTAGTCGCTCCACGTTTCAGGTGCGCGTTTGGCGAGTTCCGCGAAGACGGTCTGCCAACCCTCAAAGTCAACTCGTCGCCAACCCCGGCTCTTTTCAAACTCCCCCAAGAGCGAAAACTTCCCATATTGGTTTAGGAAGGCCAGATGGTCTTCGTCGGTCTTTAGTTCCATGAACCGGTCTCGAATTGCACGTCCGTCGAAATCTTTCGGGATGGGCGGCGGTCCCGGTAGCTCAATGCCCTTCCATTTGACCATCGGCACTGGAGCAGGGCGGGCAATAAACCGTTGCGGCAAGGGAATGGGTTCAACAGTCGTGCGAATCTTGTCTTTGTCAGACTTTAGCTCCCAAATCCAAGGTGTCGCGCGAAGCACAACTGCAATGGGGATGCCGAGGACCTTTTCGATTTGCTGCTTCATATATTACTGTGCCATGATTTGTTGTATAGATCGTACTACAGCAACCGAGTAAAATAAGGCATATGAAAGTAGAGACACCCGATGAGGGGTACCGTCGCTACCTTCAGTATTGCAAGCGGGTAGGTGTATCGCCCGCGCCATTTCAGCGGTGGTTGGTTCTGCTGGAATGTAACCCAATTCGGAGGTAGTTGGTATCACAACACGCGAGCAAGGCGTACGCTGGCACGCCCCATTCGTCGGATTCAGTTCGCCAGCAGCGGCACGAAGAATTGGAGCAACTTGCCGACATCATGGTCTGCATCTACGGCAGCCTTACGCCCGAGCAGAGAACCAACTATGGGTCAGCAAATGCAGAGCAGAAAGCCGCTTTAACCCCTCTAAACTAGGCATCGCATCGGAGGCGAGCTGATGGGAAAAATGAGGCGGGGAAATGGGGCCGTGATATACGTCCGGGTTTCGACGGACGAGCAGAGCGGTCCCGTTAACCTGCTAAATCAAGAAAAGAGATGCAGGGATTTCTGCCAGCAGCAGGGTTGGCCTGTCGTAGAGGTGTTCACCGATCCGGGTGAATCTGCGCGTACCGCTGACCGGCCCGAATTTCAGCGGATGATTCGGTTTTGCAAAGCGCACCGAGGAGAGATCGGATACGTCGTGGTGCAAGACTTCAGCCGATTTGCGCGTAATGTGCAAGACCAAGCAGAGACCACGGCAAACTTGCAGAAAATCGGCATATTGGTTCGGTCGGCATACGAGACGAACATCGATGAAAGCGCATCCGGCAAGCTGTCGGCCACCATCGTCGGCGGGTTCAACGAGTATTACTCGAATTCGCTCTCTGAAAAAATGAGGGATAGAACTCGCCAATCTGTGACCCTTGGCCGATTCCCATGGCGTGCGCCCATCGGCTACGTCAACATAGGCGGAAAAACCGGAGCAAACATTCGGCCAGACCCGCAACGTGCGCCTCTGATCCGTCTCGCATTCGAACTGATGAGTACAGGGGGATACAAGAAGACTGAGGCGCTCAGGCGAATCTCTGAGGAGGGTCTGAGAACCACCACGGGCATGACGCTATCGGCCCAAACGCTTCAAGCCGTATTGAAAAATCCTATCTACGCAGGATGGGTTACGCTGCCGAGCGACCCTGATTTTGCGCCTGTGCGCGGGCTGCATGAACCCCTCGTGAGTCAGGAAGTGTTCGACCGAGTTCAGAGCATACTTTCGGGAAGAAGGCCCATCGTGGCCCCAAAGCGGAAATTCAATCCCGCTCTGCCATTGAAGTGTCTCGTGCGATGCGAGGCGTGCGGTACTCCGATCACCGGAGGATTCCCCAAGGGAAGAGGAAAGAGGTATCCGCGCTATTGGTGCCGCAAGGCGGGTTGTCGCGCTGTCAAGATATCGAAGGAACTGCTTGAGAGTGAATTTCTCGCGTTGCTGGGGAGATTGCGTCCCGAGCCCAAAGTGCTCTCCGAATTTCCCAAAATAGCGGCTCGCGTTTGGGCTGAGAAGCAGGGAGACGCAGAGAAGCAGGCGAAGAAGTTGGGAGAGCGCATCGATGAGCAGAAGCGGCTCAAATCGGAACTGCTGAGAATGAGATTGCGAGGTGAAATCCCACAGACAGAATTCGAGCAATCCAATTCAGAGTTTGGCGCGGAAATCGCGGTACTGGAGCAAGAGCTACAGGCAATTAATTCGTCGCGTGCCACGATGGATGCGTTCGTCCGATTCGCGGAATTGCAATTGATGGACATTGCGCGCGCTTGGCAGATTGCCGACCCAGAGCAACGCCAACGGGTTCAAAATTTGCTGTTCAACGATGGTTTGGCTTTCTCGTCGGAAACAGGTTTTTTGAACCGCTCTAAATCCTCGCTCTACAGCGTGTTGGAAGCGACCGCAACTAAAAACGGATTGTTGGCGTCCCCGACGGGATTTGAACCCGTGTTATCGCCGTGAAAGGGCGGTGTCCTGGGCCGGGCTAGACGACGGGGACGCTGGTTTCGCGGGGCCTGGACAGGCTCATCCGCAGTGCGGGCCATCTCTGACTTTAATGGGGGGTGGGGGCAAAGTCAAAGTTAGGGTACAGGGTACAGGGTACAGGGTGCAGGGTACAGGGCGGAGGCTGACGAATGGGCCTCAGTGGGAGCGCCAGGCTGGATCGCGGCGGATGTCGAGGCGGAGGCCGCGTTCGAAGAATCGCACTGTGAGCACGATGGCGAGCGCGAAGAGGGGTCCGAATATCCAGCCGAGCAGACGCTTGATGCGAGGAAACATCGATCCTCCGGTCTGCCTGAGGCAGACGCAGCAGTTGATGAATACATCCCATACTGATCTGTGGCGACCGTCGCGGAGATCAACATGCGATGAACGCGCATTGCCGAACCAGATTCGCGGCGCCGCATGGGAAAGCGCCACGTGCATAGGGAGACAGGGAGCGGTGCGGAAGACGCGGCGAGTTGTGGTGTTGGCTGGAGTGGGCGCCGCTTCAAAATGAAAATGCAGGTCCCCATTCGGCTCGTTGCCTTGCGGCAACTCGCTCAGGGCAGGCTTTCGGCTTGCGCCCAATTACTTCAGCGCGCGCCCAATCACCCCATCGAGCAAAAGCGGCTCGCTGGGGACCCCGAACCTTAGTCACCCCATCGAGCAAAAGCGGCTCGCTGGGGACCCCGAACCTTAGGCGCGCTGAGATTCGGATGCTTCGCTCAGGATGACACTTTTGTTTCCGTGGGACGGACTGGTGACGGTTCGAAACCGGGGTGCGATATTCTCGTGTTCTTATGCGGCGGTTTCGTTATCTCGATCTGCTGACCATCGGGTTTGTGGTGGTGCTGCTGGTTTCGAATCTGGTGGGGCAGAAGATTTGTCAGATCGGGCCGCTGCGGGTGAGCGGGGCGCAGCTCTTGTTTCCGATCGCGTACATCTGCGGCGATGTGTTCACCGAGGTTTATGGATATGCGGCTTCGCGGCGGGCGATCTGGATCGGATTTTTTGCGATGGGGTTGCTGGCGTTGATGGGCGAGGTGGCGGTGGCGCTGCCTGCTGCGCCGGGATGGCCGAATCAACAGGCGTTTGCCACGGTGTTCGGACTGGTGCCGCGGTTCGCGTTGGCGAGTTTGATTGCGTACTGGGCGGGGGAGTTTACCAACTCGTTCACGCTGGCGAAGATGAAGCTGCTGACCGGTGGGCGGTGGTTGTGGACGCGGACGATTGGGTCGACGGTGACGGGACAGGCGGTGGATACGGCGCTGGTGATCGTGATCGCTTTTGCGGGATATACATCGTGGAACACGATCGGGATCATGATTGTGTCGTCGTATCTGACGAAGGTGGTTTATGAGACGCTGGCTACTCCACTGACGTATGCGGTGGTGGCGTGGCTGAAGCGGGCTGAGGGCGTGGACGCGTTCGATCGGGAGACGGATTTTAATCCTTTTATATTGCGGGCGGAGACGGAAGGCTGAGCCTGGGCGCTGTGGACCTTCGGCGTCATTTGCCGGTTCGATACCTGCGGCGACGATGCGCAGGGCAGCGGATATAATCAATGTTTTGGAGCTGAAAAGGGGAGGCATTGGCATGCCCATCCAGCCAACGGCCAAAATCTGGCACAACGGCAATCTGATTCCGTGGGACAAGGCCCAGATTCACGTGATGAGCCATGTGGTTCACTATGGGTCTTCGGTTTTCGAAGGCATTCGTTGCTATGCGCAGCCGGAAGGTGCGGCGGTGTTTCGGCTGCCGGAACACATGCAGCGGCTGCTGGACTCGGCGCGCATTTACCGGATGACGCTGCCGTGGTCGCTTGACCAGCTTTGTTCGGCGGTGGTGGAGACGGTGGAGTCGAACAACATTGCGCCTTGCTACATCCGGCCGATCGCGCTGCGCGGGTATGGGGAGATGGGCGTAAACCCGAAGGGGTCGCCGATCGAGGTATACATCGCGAACTATCCGTGGGGGAAGTACGTGGCGGGCGACGCGGCGGATGTGTGCATCTCGTCGTGGAACCGGCTGGCGCCGAACACGATGCCGTCGCTGGCGAAGGCGGGGGCGAATTATATGAACTCGCAGCTGATTCGCATGGAGGCCGACATCAACGGCTACCAGGAGGGGATTGCGCTCGATGTAAATGGCTACCTTTCCGAGGGGTCCGGGGAAAATGTATTTCTGGTGAGGAACGGGGTGATCTATACGTCGCCGCTGTCGAGCTCGGTGCTGTCGGGGATTACGCGTGACTCAGTGCTGACGCTGGCGCGGCACTTCGGGATTCCGGTGGTGGAGCATGCGATACCACGCGAGATGATTTATATCGCGGACGAGGCGTTCTTCACGGGGACGGCTGCGGAGGTGACGCCGATCCGGTCGGTGGATCGGATCCAGATCGCGGATGGTGAGCCGGGGGCGATCACGAAGCAGCTGAAGGACGAATTTTTGGGGATCGCGACGGGGCTGAAGCCGGATCGGTTTGGGTGGCTGACGCCGGTGCGGGTGACTGCGGAGCAGCCGGTCACCGCGTAGCGCATTCGGCAACTCAATGACGCCCGGCCTTGGTGCCGGGCGTTTGCTTTGCGGAGCGGGCGAACGGACTAGAATATCGCGCATGTTCGGGGTGGAGGCATTGGCGGTCCTGTTATGGATGGGTGGGGCTGCGGCTCAAGCGGCGGGCGGGTCGCAGGCGCAGCCGGATTCTGCGCCGCCGGCTGCGATGGAGATGACGATCGCTTCGGTGCCTCTGACGGCAGGTGACGGAGCGATTTACGTCGACCAGGGGTGCGCATTGCTGCCGGACCCGGCGGCACCGGCGACGGAGAAGAACAAGCCGCGGTGGGATCCTGCGATTTGCCATCTGGAAACGATCAACCATTCCACGCATCGCGAAGAGGCGGTGGTGGGGGTTGAGATGCTGCGTCGCAATGTGGAGGTCAACGAACAGGAATACGTTCTGCAGAACGTGACCATGAAGCCGGTGGCGTTCGTGGTGAAGCAGCCGGTTCCGAAGGGATGGAGGGTCGATTCCGATCCGCAGCCGACGGAGATGGAGGGGACGACGGCGGTTTTCCGCGTGCATGCGGAGCCCGGCGAGATTGTGAGGCTGCATGTGGGTGTGCGGCATACGACCGAGCTGAAGCCGAAGACGATTCATTGAGAGTTTTGGGCGTGTCCGGTCGGGTTCTCCGGGAAAACGCAGGGTTTTGCGGGGCGCGGGGAGGCGCACGGTGATATATGTCACATGCGGGGTTACGGGCGGACTGCTTACAATAGAGTCATCATGAAGAACGGCAACAAGCAGACGGTGCGGATCGTGGTGGCGGTGGTGGTGATTCTGGGGGCGATTTCGTATCTCGCGGTGACCGGGGTCGAGGCCAACAAGAGCTACTACGTAACGATTCAGGAACTGCAGTCGATGGGCGGGAAGGCTTACACGCGGAACCTGCGGGTGGCAGGGAGCGTGGCGCCGGGGAGCATCGTGCGCGATGGGTCGCATGCGTCCTTTGTGCTTGTGGAGCTGGATCGCAAGCTGACGGTTTCTTATACGGGCGAAGAGCCGCCGCCGGACACGTTTAAGGACAACAGCCAGGCGCTGGCGATTGGGACCTACGGGCGCGATGGGGTGTTCCACGCGACCGGCCTGCAGGCGAAGTGTGCCTCGAAGTATGCTCCCGCACAGCCGGGGCAGCAGAAGACGGCGGGGACTGCACAGTCGACGGCGATGGGTGGGCAGTAAAACCAGGGTACAGGAAACAGGGTACAGGGTACAGGGAGCGGGTTAAAACGCCGCATGCTTGTACCCAGGGAATTCGTGTGTTCGAGTGTGTGGAGTAGACTGCGCAGCAACGAGCTATGAGCAGCATCATCGCGGAGTTCGATGAAGTGTCGAAGCTGTATGGGACGTTCGCGGCGCTGCGGAAGGTGTCGGTGCGGCTGGAGCGAGGGCGATGCTATCTGGTGCTGGGGGAAAACGGGGCGGGGAAGTCGACGCTGCTGCGGACGCTGGCGGGATTGTTGAAGCCGAGTTATGGGAAGGTGCGGGTGTTTGGGGCTGATGGACAGGCTGAGGATCCGATGGAGGCGCGGGAGCGGATCGGATACATGAGCCACGCAACGATGCTGTACGACGAATTTTCGGGTGTGGAGAATTTGCGGTACTTTGCGAGCCTGTATAGGGGTCGCGATTGCGTGGCGCCGGAAGAGGCGTTGCGGAGTGTGGGGCTCGATCCGACGCTGGCACGACCGGTGGGGCAGTATTCGCAGGGAATGAAGCAGCGGGCATCGCTGGCGCGGGTGCTGATTTCGCGGCCGGAGCTGCTGCTGCTGGACGAGCCGTTCTCAAATATGGATATCGGCAGCGCGCACCAGATGCTGCGGCTGCTCGAGAAGTTTCGCACGGAGCAGAGGACGATTGTGCTGACGACGCATCAGCGGGAGCTGGCTGAGCCGCTGGCGGATTTTGTGCTGACTCTGCAGGCCGGGGCTGTGGTTTCGCTGGAGGATGGACCCTATGATCACTCCAACGCACCAAAACCGAGCGCATTGGGGACCCCGGTCAATACCGCGTTGCGTTTTGTCGAAGGATCGATTCGATGACGAAGACGCCGACCAAGACGAATGCGGCGCGGTTCCTGGATTCGCTGGGAATTGTTTATGAGATACGCGAATACGAGGTTGCGCCGGAGGAGTTCTCGGCCATCTTGGTTGCGGAGAAAATTGGGTTGCCGGCGGAGCAGGTTTTCAAGACGCTGTTGTGTGTGACCAGCGACCGCGACCATGTATTCGCCGTCGTGCCGGGGGATGCGGAGCTCGACTTTAAGAAGCTGGCTGCTGCATGCGGAGCGCGGAAGACGGAGATGGTGTCGCTGAAAGATGTGCAGCCGCTGACGGGGTATGTGCGGGGCGGGGTGACGGTGTTTGGGGCGAAGAAGGATTTTCCGGTTTACGTCGATGAGACCGTCGAGCTGTTCGATGTGGTTTCGGTTTCTGCGGGGACGCGGGGCGCGCAGGTGGTGCTGAGTCCGGGGGATTATTTACGGGCGGCGAAGGCGACGGTGGCGGACCTGACGAAAGTCCTGCGGACGGCAGCCCCTTCGGGCGCCATTGAGGAGATCTCGTGAGACCCAGCTATTTCCTGACGCATTTGAAAAAGGATCTGCAGCTGGAGTGGCGGTCGAAGGACGCGATCAACTCGATGCTGTTTTTTGGGCTGCTGGTGGTTGTGTTGTTCAGCCTGGCATTCGATCCGACGCGGGCGGTGAGCCGGCAGATTGCGGGCGGGATTTTGTGCGTGGCGACGATGTTTGCAGCGGTGAGCGCACTGAATCAGGCGTGGGCGCGCGAGTTGCGGAACCAGGTGCTGGACGCGCTCAGGATGACACCGGCGCCGGGGGCATCGCTGTTTCTGGGTAAAGCGCTGGCAAATTTTCTGTTCGTGATGGTGGTGGAGGTGGTGCTGGCGCCGGTGTTCGTGATGTTTTACAACCTGCGGGCGCTGGGGAACGCGTGGCTGCTGTTGCTGGTGCTGCCGCTGGGAACGTGGGCGCTGATTGTGAACGGGGTTTTCTTTGCGGCGCTGTCGATTCGGACGCGGAATCGGGAAATGTTACTGCCGCTGATACTTTTTCCCATCTTCATTCCGGCATTGCTGGGGATGGTGATGTCGGCGACGGGGATTTTGACGGGAGCAACGGATCCGATTCTGTGGATTAAGATGCTGGCCGCTTACGATGTGATTTTTACGACGGTGTGCATGATGCTATTCGAGGTGATCCTGCACGCTGAATAGGGACTGGCCGCCTTAGTGATGGTGATGGAGGAAGTGAGCGGCGGAGAAGGCGACTATCCAGAGGCCGACGACGAGCGAGCCGACGGTGAAGATCCAGTTGCGGGTGCGGCGGTCGCTGGGGGCGAGGGTGGTGGATTTGCGAACACCGAAAATCTGGCCGCCGATGCCGATGGCCATGAGGAGGGCGCCGAGGATGAGGGTGATCCAAGCCATGGTTTTACCTTTTTACCCTAAATGGTGTGGATGCGGGAAGTGCCTCTTGCGTTCCCTGGGGTGGGGTGGTCGAATGGAGCCGGTTTGGGAGGAAAAGCGATGAGGGCGGTACGGGGTGCGGGTTTTCTGCTGGGATCGTCGCCTGCGGCGTTTTCCTCAGGGGTGACGGTGGCGCAGATCAGGTTGCAATTCGATTTTGTTTATAACGAACCAGAGGCGGACGATACGCGCCCGTAGATCGGGCCGAAAGAGGCAGAGGCAATGAAAGTGTGGCGATGGTTGTGGCTGGTGGCGACGCTGGGAGTGCTGGTCGCCTTCATCCAGT
>PMSS01000247.1 GCA_003167515.1 Acidobacterium sp.
CCCAACTTGTCGATACTCGCCTCCAAAGGTACCACCCTGTCCCACTCTGGAAATGACATCGGCAAAGCACCCCTGAAAGCCCCCAAGCCAGGTTCACCCCACAGCCAGAAGCAAACGCCTTCACCACGAGAAAATCAACCCAACTTGTCGATACTCGCCTCCAAAGGTACCACCCTGTCCCACTCTGGGAATGACCCTGCCTCAACCATCAGAACCCGCCCCAGGCGGCCGGATCCCACCCACAAATCAGATTTAGGTCGCTGAACCCACAAATGTGGAAAATTTGTCAAGCTTTTCGCGCACGGTACCGAAGTTTTGTCTCTGATTCCACAAGACTTCCCCGCCAAACCACCCCAACAAAGTTGACAGTTTTTTCGTTCAACCTTGGTATTCTAAAAACAGAGGGTAAGAACAAAAGCAGTAGCAGTATTACAACGGTAGAAAGCAAGGCCGCTTCCGAGCGGCCTTTTCTATTGCTGGAGAGACCGATGATCCGTGAAACGCTGCCACCCAAATCCCGCGTCGCCCCGCCCACCGGCCAAAGCCGCCGCTGCGCCCAGGTCGCCTGCGCTCCAGCGCCCCTGACCTCATACTCGCCCTCACACTCGCGATTGACGCATTCACGAGTGCCAATGAATCATTCACACGCGCGGACCTATCATTCGCACACGCCATTGACTCATTCACGCTCGCGAGCCATCTGCCTTCGCTCGAATCAAATAGCCCCGTCGCGAGCGCCATTGCGTCATTCACGAGTACGAATGAGTCAAAGACGCTCGTCCCCCAAATACCATGGCCTCAGGAAGTTAGAGCAGGTCACCAGGGTAAGTCCCCCCGCAAACCAATGAAAACAAAGCATCGGCTCCCAATTCTCGCGAGTAGTTTTTTCAGCTACTTGTTCGGTTGGAACAACGCGAGGCGGACGTGCCACTCGACTGAACTGCCGGGTTTCAGCGTTACCATGCCGGTATTCATGCTCCCCCACTCCTTTCCAAACGGATCCGCGAAGTTGAACTGCTCTTCGATGGCCGCGAACTGTTTCGTTGGCGGCGCGTAGACCTGGATGGTGCGAATTTCGGGAGAGACTCCGAGGATGTGGACTCCGTAATTGCTGGCGGGATCGGCGAGAGTCACGTCTACGTTTCCTTTGGTGCGCTGGAGCTTCGACCAGTTATCGTCGAGATAGATGTCGTCGAGCGGTTTTCCCTTGGGCGTGGTGAAGTCGTACTTAGTGCCTTTGACGGGTTGGAGGTCGCCGGTTGGGAAGACGTCGTCGTAGTTATTGATAGCCGCTACTTGCTGGGCTGGTACGTGAAGAAGAGCCTGTTTGCGGTCGCCGCTGGGAATCGCGAAATAAGGATGCCAGCCGATGGCCATGGGCTCTTCTTCCTTGCCGATGTTCTTCGCGACGATGGTGGCGTCGACAGCCGAGCCGGTGAGGGAGATAACGAAACTGAGGTCGGTCTGAGAGAGCCAGTGGCCGCCGAAATCGGCGGCGTGAATCACGCCTGTGAGGGTCTGGCCGTCGGCGATGCTCTGAGTCTGCACGTCCTGAGCCTGCGAGGCGAGGATGAGGCCGTGCATCGCGTGCTTGTCCTTGGTGGGATCGGCGCTGTTATGCCAGTTGGCGGGCAGGGTGATGGTTTTGCCATGCCATTTGGTGGTGATGGTGGCGCCGTCGGGCGACAAGGGGCCGATGATGCGGTTGGGGTAAGGGACGAGGAAGGCTCCGCCGAAGCTGAAGCTGGCGTTGCCGTTCTGAACGTCGGGGCCACCGTTTAATTTGGCTGCGGCTTCTTCAAGCGTGGGCGCGGCGAGGATGGGAATCTCGCCCTTGCCCGGGACATTGGCGGTGATCTGGAAGACGTTCATGCCGCGGCCGGGGAGCACGGTGACGGAGAGGAACTCGGGCTGCTGGCCATTGCTGGTGGCTGGGCGGGTGAGTTTGACTACGGGCTCGCCGCCAATTTGCGGCGGACCGGCCGGCTGCGCAGGCTGAGCCTCGGGCGCGGGTTGAGACTGGCGGCTGCAGCCCGCAAAAAGGGCGAATGTTGCCACGACCGCGGCAGCAGCAAATTTTCGATGCATGAGCATGGTGTGATCTCCGTGGACAGAGGTAAGACTGGTAAACGCTTTCTGAAGCGCACCCATTCTACGCCCGGAATTGGGATGAGAGGCGCGGCTACAATCGCGGAGTGGCTGCCGTTTTCCATGGTGTGGGATTGTCTGAACTTGAGGTGCTGAACCAGCGCGTTGTGGCGTGCGAGCGTTGCGTGCGGCTGCGCCAGCATTGCACGGCCATTGCGGAGACCAAAAAGCGAGCGTATCTGGGATGGGAGTACTGGGGACGGCCGGTTCCGTCGTTTGGGGATCCGGCGGCGCAAGTGCTGTTTGTTGGGCTGGCGCCGGGGGCGCACGGTTCGAACCGCACGGGGCGGCCTTTTACGGGGGATGGGTCAGGGAATTTTCTTTATCCGCTGCTGCATGAGGCGGGGTTCGCCTCACAGGGTTCGTCGACGCATCGAGACGACGGTATGAGGTTGACGGGGGCATGGATCACGGCGGTGGTTCGGTGCGCTCCTCCGGGAAACAAGCCGCTGCCGGAGGAGATCGCGAACTGCGCGCCGTTTCTCGATGAGGAGATTGCCGCGCTCAGGGAGCTGCGAGCGATTGTGTGTTTCGGGAAGATTGCGTTCGACGGAGTGGTGGGGCATCTGGTGCGCACCAGGCAGATCGAGCGCCGCGGTGAGCTGGTGTTCGGACATGGCGTGGAGTATCGGATTCCAGGCGATCGCTGGTTGCTGGCGAGTTATCATCCGTCGCTGCAAAACACTAACACCGGCACGCTGACGGCGGCGATGATGCTGCGGGTGTTCCGCAGGGCGCGGCAACTGGCGGAAATGCGGGCGCACTAATTCGAGGTCCGTACATCTCCACAGTAACCTGTGCGCATCCAGATGGAGAGCCAGGGAGCGATGAAGAATCCCGCGCGAAGGGAAAACCAATGATCACTATTCTGCTTATCATCCTGATCCTGATGCTGGTTGGAGCGTTTCCACGATGGCCCTACAGCCGCGGCTGGGGCTATTACCCGAGCGGCGGCATTGGGCTGATCCTGCTCATCATTGTTGTGCTGATGCTGCTGCGCGTGTTCTGAAGACTCGCGCGGGCGGCAGGTTGTAACTGGAGCGGGAGACCGGGATCGAACCGGCGACATTCAGCTTGGGAAGCTGACGTTCTGCCACTGAACTACTCCCGCCCTTTAGAATCAGTTATTTAAGCGATTTAATTTCGCTTACTAGCCAACTTACTAGCCATTTTGCTACGACAGCACTCAGGGGCCGGGCCTCAGATTCCGCCCCTGATTCCGCGATCGCGATTACGAAGTGGCTAGTAAACATGGCTGACAATATCGGGCGAAAAACCAACCTAAGGAAGTATCTCCCGCACCACGGGAAATGGCAATTTTTCCCTGTCGCCAGGGTTAACGGGCGCCCCAGACCGGAGCTCGTCATCGTCGAAGGACAGCCGCGCCGGGGAACCAGCGGCACCTTCTACCTCCAGTGGCGCGAGAACGGTGTACGCCGCACGCGGCCGGTCGGGACCTCGCCGCGCGAAGCCCTCGATGCCTGGCAGCTTCATTCCGGAATTCTTGTCGGCGAGATTGAAGGGCCCGAAGAAGAGGCCGCGCCGAAGGCGGGCCGCTCGATGACCATTCGTGCCGCCGTCGATGCCACCTTGCGGAGGTGAAGGCGACGAAGGGCGAAGCCACATGGCGCGCCTACGCAGGCGACCTTGCCTGGTTCGAGAAGATCACGAAGAAGCACTACGTGGACCAGCTCGGCCGGTCCGATGCGATGACGCTCTTCGCCGCGGGCCGCGACGAAGATCTCAACCAGAAGACGATCAGCCGTTTGGCAGGTATCCGCGGCGCGCCTAGTGTCTGTACGAATTGCTGACCGGTGCGACGCTGGATGTCCCTGACAGCCTGCGGAAAAACCCCAACCCACAAAACCCAGCCCTACACCCAAACCAAGCGACGGCGGGTTCACCCCATAGCAAGAAGCAAACGCNNGAACGTCAACGCGACTCTATTCCGAGCTCACCCCAAAGTACCGCCCTACACCATTTTGAAAGCGGCTCAGTCTCACACCGCGCCCATGTCGATTTTTCCGCAAGCTGTTCAGCTGCGCCGCAAGCTCTGCAAAAATCACTGCCGCTTTAGCCGCTGAGAGATATTCTTTTTCGCCCGCCCCTTTTCCGCAAGCTGTTCAGTCGTCCCGCAAATGGCCCAAAATCAAATGGGCTTCAGCCCCTGAGGGCTGCTCTTGGAGTCACTTCGATGTGATGAATCATCCAATGAACCGCGGAGAGCCTTGGTGCGGATTCCGCGATCGGCACATCATCGATCCCGACATGCGAGACACGACCACGTATCCCGCCTCTCTGCTTGCCTCCTTTGCTCATTAATCAAACGTTTTACCTTGACGCCCGTTTGTGCCGGCGAGTAGCATGTGCCTTCGTTGAGGTGACCATGCTGTTAATCCCGTCTTCCGCGAGACATCTCCTGCCTTGCGCTGCCGCACTGCTCTTCGCCGCTCTTTCCGCCTCTGCCCAGGGCGCGCCCCAGCCCAAACCCGACAACCGCCCCTGGTTCGATCGCTCCCTCTCTCCCGATGAACGCGCCGACCTCGTCATCAAAGAAATGACCCTCGACGAAAAAATGAACTTCGTCCACGGCACCGGATGGAACGGCCTTCGCGCCGACGCGGTTATCCCTCCTGGCTCCCTCGGTGGCGCAGGCTACGTCCAGGGCGTGCCGCGCCTCGGCATCCCCGGCATCAACCAGGCTGACTCCGCCGTTGGCGTCCGTCTCGCAGCCGCCGGCAGCCACTACGCCACACTCCTGCCGTCCGTCCTCGGTGCTGCCTGCAGCTGGGATAAAGACGCGCTCCTCCTCTACGGCTCCGTCATCGGCCGCGAGCTCCGCGAGACCGGCTACAACATGTCCATCGGCGGCGGCGTCGATCTCGCGCGTGACCCCCGCAACGGCCGCAACTTCGAATACGCCGGCGAAGATCCCGTCCTCGCCGGAACCATGGTCGGCGAACTAGCCACCGGCGTCCAGGCCAACAAAGTTATGGGCGACATCAAGCACTACGCCTTCAACGACCAGGAAACCGGCCGTAACATCGTCAACGTGATCATCGATAAGCGCGCCGCCCGCGAGAGCGATCTCCTCGCTTTCCAGATCGCCATCGGCCTCGCCCATCCAGCCGGCGTCATGTGCTCCTACAACAAGGTCACCGTTAAAGGCGCCCCCAACGCCAACGACGACTGGTCCTGCGAAAACGACTACCTCCTCAACGACGTCCTCAAAAAGGACTTCGACTTCAAAGGCTTCGTCCTCTCCGACTGGGGCGGCACGCACTCCACCGCCAAAGCCGCTCTCGCCGGCCTCGATCAGGAGCAGCCCGGTTCGCAGTATTTCGGCGACCCGCTCAAAGCCGCCGTCCAGAACAACCAAGTCCCCATGTCCCGCCTCGATGACGCCGTCCATCGCGTCCTGCGCAGCATGTTCGCCAACGGCGTCATCGACTCGCCGCCCGTCACCCAGGTCGTCGATCCCTTCCGCGGCCGCGACGACGCCGAGCACATCGCCGACGAGAGTATCGTTCTCCTCAAGAATGCCGACAGCGCCCTGCCGCTCAACGCCGCATCCCTCCAGTCCATCGCCATTATCGGCTCCCACGCCGACGTAGGCGTTCTCAGTGGCGGCGGTTCCGCGCAGGTCGACTCACCCGGCGGCAACGCGGTCCATCCCCATCCCGGCGGAACCCACTGGGGCGAGGTCGTCTACTTCCCCGCGTCGCCGCTCAAAGAGATTCGCGCCCACGCGCCCAACGCAAAAATCGAGTTTGACCCCGGCAGCGATCCCGCCTCGACCGCGAAACTCGCCGCTGCCTCGCAACTCGCCATCGTCTTCGTCAACCAGCCCCTCCGCGAGGGCATGGACGCCAAAACCATCGCCCTGCCCGATAATCAGGATGCCCTCGTCGACGCCGTCGCCGCTGCCAATCCGCGCACCATCGTCGTCCTCGAAACCGGTGGCCCCGTCGCCATGCCGTGGGCCAACAAAGTCCAGGGCATCGTCGAAGCCTGGTATCCCGGCATCGGTGGCGCACGCTCCCTCGCCGATATTCTCTTCGGCGACGTGAACCCCTCCGCCCGCCTCGCCATCTCCTTTGCCAAAAGCGACGACCAGCTTCCTCATCCCGAAATCCCGGGGATGAATCTCATCTCAGCCCCAGGCGGCATGCCGGAAGGGCGCCGCCATCGTCCCGACGAGCTCCCGCCCTTCGACTACGACGCCACAGAAGGTCTCCGCGTCGGTTACAAATGGTTTGAGTCCGAGCACAAAGATCCGCTCTTCCCCTTCGGCTTCGGCCTCTCTTACACCACCTGGGCGTACTCCGGCCTCAAAGCTTCTCAACACGAAGTCAGCTTTACCGTGCAGAACACCGGCCGCCGCGCCGGAACCGAAGTAGCTCAGGTCTATGCAGTCCTGCCCGCCGCGACCGGCGAGTCAACCTTCAAGCGCCTCGTCGCGTGGGATCGCGTAACCCTCGCGCCCGGCGAGTCGAAGACCGTCACCCTCCAGCTCGACCCGCTCTACCTCTCCATCTTCGATACGGACAAAAACGCTTTCACCCTCGCCCCCGGCGACTACACCATCCTCGCCGGCTCCTCCTCCGCCGACACGCCACTAACCGCAACCGTCCACGTAGTCCAGTAGCTCAGTTGCTCGCAAAACATAGTGGCTCCGCATCCTCACCGGACACGGAGCCACCTATTCCCTACTCCTTACTCCCTGTTGCCTGTTCCCTTTTTCTAATTAGCTCCGAACAGCGCCGTCCCCGACGCGGTCGTGCCAGAAGCAGCACTCGGCGGATGTGCGGCCGCTCCTGCTTTCCCGCCCTCCGTTGCCGCGGTCCCATCCAGTTCCACCTTGCCGGAGAAGATCGCGTTGTCTTCCACCGACAACCGCGCCGCGCGAATATCTCCGTTTACGTGGCTGCCCGTGCGCAGTTCCACCCGTCCCGCCGCATGAATGTCCCCCTGCAGCGATCCCTGCACCACCACATCGCGCGCGGTCACATTCGCCGTCACCCGCGCGTTCGCTCCCACTGTGAGCCGGTTCTCACTCAAAGTGATGGTCCCTTCCACCAAACCTTCAATCACCAAATCCTCGTTGCCCTTCAGCTCTCCGCGGATCTGAACCGACTTCCCGATTACTGCTGTTGGCTCACCTGGCATTGCGTAAACTCCTCTTTTCCCCGAGCTCGTTCGCCTCGTTCGCTTTCTCCGAAATATACGCAACGCTACGCCTCGCCGCAACCAAATTGCCGGAATTTACGCCGTCCGCGTCTCTCTCCAGGCACCCCACAACTCCGCCTGCACCGGCCACACCGGCTTCGCTGCCCCCTCCAGTGCCTCGCTGAATCTCTGTTCCAGCCCGTGCTTCCGCACCACCGCCCGCACCAGCGCCGCCACCCGCTCCTGGTAAGCCTTCGAGACAAACGCCTTGTCCCTGTAACGCGTCTCGTACGCCCTCTCCAGCTCCGGAAAATGCTCATGAATAAACCGCAGAAACACCGGCTTCGAGTACGGCTTCAGAAATAACGGCTGCGCCGCAAAAAAGCTCGCCCCCGCCTTCTTCGCTCGCCGCGCCATCCCCTCCAGCGCCCGCGGACTATCCGTTATCCCCGGCATCAGCGGCGAACACAGTATCCCCACCTGCAATCCCGCCGCCCGCAGCCGCTCCACCGTGCGAAACCGCAACTCAGGACTCGGCGCCCGCGGCTCCAGGATCCGTGCCAGCTTTGCGTCCGGCGTCGTGATCGTCAGGTGCAGCACCAGCCTGTTCCGCTCCGCGATCTTCAACAGCAAATCGATGTCCCGTTCGATCAGCGTCGACTTCGTCACAATCCCCAGCCGCAGCCCCTGCTGCTCAGCGAACACCTCCAGCAAACTCCGCGTCACCCGCGCCCGCCGCTCAATCGGCTGGTATGGATCGGTCGCCGTCCCCAGCGCAATCTGCTCCCCCGCCCGCACCTCCTTCAGCTCCTGGCGCAGCAGCCACGCCGCATGCTGCTTGATGTAAATCTCCCGCTCAAACAGCTCTGGATCTTGCCTGTCCATAAATTCGTGCGTGTATCGCGCATAGCAGTACCGGCAGCCAAACTCGCACCCGCGATACGGATTAATCGTCCAGTCCATCCAGGGCATCCGCTTTGACACCGTGCGGTTCAGCAGCGACCGCGGCGTCATCGTCCTGAACTCCACCCGATGCCCCTCGCCCGCCTTCTCACCTTCGGCCGCCAGCCGCGCAATCCCCACCGGCCCCTGCCCCAAAATCGGAAACAGATCAGGAAACAGCGCGGGGAACAGAGTGCCCCTCTGGATTATATTCGCCTTTTCTTCGCCCATACACATGAGGCTACTACCGCGGCTCTTTCCCCGTCAACCCGGGGCTCCGCCTCCTCAAAAAACGCGTATCGTTACTCCCATCCCTGCCCCTGCGCGAGACACCCAATGCCCGACAACGATCCCCAGACCGGCAAAGCATGGCCCTTCGTGATGAGTTGGACCGGCCGCATCAGTGCGCTCATCGGCCTCGGTGCCAGCATCGCCGGCGGTGTCACCTGGCTGGTCGCTCATCATCGCCAAAAAGTCGAGCACCAGGCCCAGATGGCGCTCGCGCAGTCCGAGGCCACCCTCGGTCAATATCCCGCCGAGCTCGAGACCTATGCCGGCATCCTCAAATCCGACCCCCTCGACACGCCTGCGCTCGATGGCCAGCTCACCGCCGCAATGCTTTGGGTTGAGAACTCCCATGCCCCCGAAAGCGCCGCCGCAGGTCCTGCCCTCGATCAGATCATGGCCATCCTCGCCGCCGGCCTCGTCCGCGCCAAAGGTTCCCGCGCCGCCGACGTCCAGGCCCACATCGGCTGGGCTCACTGGCTGAATCAACACATCGCCGCTCGCGAGTTC
>PMSS01000392.1 GCA_003167515.1 Acidobacterium sp.
TTTGTGAAGGACATGGACTGGTGGGAGGCTTCGCCGTTTACGGTAGCGCAGATGCCGTTCCATGGGATGAGCCGGTATCCGTATCCGAGGGGCGAGCATTATCCGGAGATGCGGAGTGCGGATGCTTATTGGCTGGAGTGGAACGATCGGTTTGAGTCGGGGGATCGGAAGCAGCGGTGGGAGTTCGATTACAGGCAGGCAACAGGCAACAGGCAATAGGGAACAGTCCCCAGTTGCCAGTCTCCGGTTGCCAGTCGCCAGTCGCCAGTCCGCTGTCAGCGCAGTTTATGGTGATGAGAACTTGATGTTAAAGTCACCGCGCGGCTGCTATGAAATGAGGATCGGCCGAGGAGAACGAGGATCAGCGCTGCTGATAGCTGCGTTGGTAGGTTTGGGTAATGCGATCGTGCCAGCCGAGGGAGTCTTCATCGAAGACGGCCCACAGGAATCCGAGGCCGAGGGGCAGAGCCGATAGAAGAACGGCGGCGATGCGTGTGCGGAGGACGGAGTGGGTGGGATTCTTATCGGAGAAGGTGCACAGGGCGATTTTGGCGTAGCGCATGCCGGGGGTTGCGTTGGTGAGGCTGAAAAAGAGGAGTTGGTAGAGCACCCACATAGCGAAGAGGGTGAGACACGCTCCTATCAGGGCGGGGCGGCCATGAGGCAGGCTGGTGGTGCAGATGGCGAAGATCAGCGAAAAAAGGAGAAATGCGGAGAGAATGAACGAGCAGTCGACAAAGGCGGCGAGGGCGCGGTCTTCAAGTGAGGCGACGTGGAGTCGCGGGCCGTCGAGCAGTGAGGGAGACGGGTTGGAGTCGCGGATGGGGGCCTCCGTGTCCAGGTGGATCGAGCGCCATTCCGGCGGAACTTGGGCAGATGGTTTGGGCAATGGAGAGGCGGGTTCGGAAGCAGGCGCAGGGATCCGGAGTTCTGTCTCTCCCGCAGGGGAGTGTGGCACGGGTTGCCGACCCTCTGCAAGCCTGCGTGCTTCAGGAGCGGTGGTTGCGTCGGGCGGGGGGACGGCAATGAGGGCGGCGGGAATCAGCCCATCTTCGCCCAGCGGGCCTTCTGCGAGGCGGGGACGCGCCTTGCGAGGAGCGACGAGTTCTCGAGGAAACGCGAGGACGCGGGCAGGCAGGGGTTGGGCGGGTTCGACGAAGGCTTCCTCCAGCGGGTCTTTCAGGTTCGGGTCGACGTCGGGAATCTGGCGGAAGGTTTTCGCTTCGGCGCGAGCCTCGGCGGGCGTGGTGCGCGGGGCGGGCAGAGAATCCATGCTGACGGAATAGCGGAGGAGGTCGGGCTGGTGCGGTTCGGGATCTGGGCTGGGCGGTGCGGCTTGGGCTTCGGGCGGAGGTGTAGTGGGGTCGAGTTGGGCTGGTGTGACGATTGAAGCGGGGGGCGCGGAAGCTTCTGTCGATGCGGCGGATGCTTCGGCGGCCGATTTCTGGGCAGCAGCCTGGGCCACGAGCCAGGCGCGCCAGGAGGGAACTCGGGAGTAGCGTTCGGCTACCCGCGCGGCGATCGAGGAGGGGGAAAGGGCGTCTTCCATGCCGGGCAAAAGGGGCTGATCAGAGGGCGTGCGGCGGCTTCGATTGCGATGTGCGCGGACTCGGTCGCTGACTTCGGTTTTCCACGTGGACGCTGTCGGATCGGTAGGCTCGCGTGGGGGCGACGGCGGCAAGGGCGAGCGCGAAGGTAGATTGGGAGCCGAACCGTTCAATGCAGCCTCGTGGATTTTCGATCTGCGTTCGCAGACGAAACAACGCTGCGCGCCGGAACGTCAACATCCTGCTTTGCTATGCTGGAGTTGCCGCGCGCGATGAGAACCCGTCTGTTTTGGTGTATCACGCTGTACCTGCTTCTGCATCCGCGGCTATGGGCGCAGACGGTAACCACACAGCTTCCCCCATCGTCACAATCGTCTCAGGAAAAACTGGCGGGAGTAACCACGGGCGTAGCGGATCTGCCTGATGAGCCCAGCCTGCAGAGCACGCTGCCGGAGGCGCACGTGGTTCCGCAGCCGCCGCAGGGTGTCCCGGTGAAGCTGGTGGCGAAGGACCAGTCGGAGCAGGGGCTGAAGAACAGCAATCTGTATACGTTGGACGGAGATGTGGTGATTTATTACCGCAACTACATCGTGCATGCGGATCACGCGACCTACGACGATGGCAGCAGCGAGATCCACGCGCAGGGTCACATGATGATCGACGGTGGACCCGACGATGAGCATTTCGAGGCGGATCACGGGACGATCAATGTGGATGCGGACACCGGAGATTACTTCGATGTGGTGGGTACGCTGGGAGTGGAGCGCAATCCGCGCGGGCGCATGGTGTTCACCGCGCCGAATCCATTTGCGCTGACGGGGCGCGAGGTGCTGCAGCTGGGGCAGGGGAAGTATCGGGTGATCCACGGGACGATGACGTCGTGCCGGCTGCCGAAGCCGGACTGGCGGATTCTGTCGCAGACTATTGAGCTGAACAATGGAGTGGCGAAGACGAGCAATGGGTTCTTCGAGATTTTCCACGTGCCGCTAATGTATATGCCGTACGTGACGCATCCGGTAGCCGAACAGCGGGAGTCGGGGATTTTGCTGCCTTACATCGGGAACAACACGACGAAGGGACTGATTCTGGGTGAAGGCTTCTATCTGACGCTGGGGCGCAGCGCGGATCTGACAATGGCTTCGCAATATTATTCGAAGCGCGGATGGGCGCCGAACGGGATGTTTCGCTATCGGGGGCTGGGCGAGGACTTCGCAAACATCCACTTCCACAGTTTGCTGGACCGGGGACTGGCGAATCCGCCGGGGCCGCCTATTAATCAAGGGGGAGTCGATATTGCCGGGGACGGGCGGTACGATTTTTCGCCGCATACGACGGGAGTGATCGACTCGGAGTATCTGAGTTCGTATGTGTACCGGCTGGTGTTTGAAGAGGACTACGCGATCGCGATCAACTCAGAGGTGAAGTCGCAGGCATTTGTGACGCATGAGGATCGCGACATGTGGGAGAGCCTGCGGATCAATCGGTACCAGGACTTCCAGAGTTCGACGATAGCGGGGGACGAGGTGAGGATTCTGCATCTGCCGGAGGTCGATGTGGAAGCGGCGGACCGGCGGCTGGGTGGGGCTATGAGTCCTTCGCTGGTGATGTGGGGGCTGAGCGGATCCGCTGGCGCATTGTCGCGTTACGACTATCCGAGCTTCCGGACGTCGGCGGAAGTGCCGAGGGTGGATTTCTATCCACGACTGGCGATGCCGCTGCACTTTGACGGATGGACGTTTCGGCCGGAGGCTGCGTTTCGCGAGACGTGGTATGGGAAGAGCCAGTATCCGGCGGATCTGGAGCAGATTCCGGTGGTGCGCGGGGCGGGGACGAGTCGGACGGATGTGGAGACGGGGTTCGATTTTCGTCCACCGGCGCTGGAGCGGGATTTCGCTTCGCCGTGGCTGATGCATTGGCTGGGCGGTGAAGTGCGACACACGATTGAGCCGGATGTGGGCTACCGGTACGTGACGGGGATCAATAATTTCCGGCAGATATTGCGCTTCGACGATACGGATGTAGCCAGCAACACGAACGAGCTGGAATATGGAGTGACGCAGAGGCTGTTTTTGCGGCATCTCGAACCGCACCCGTGCACGGGCGATGAGGCCTTAGGGCCGGACACGATGTGTGGAGGCGGGACGCGGGACTGGATTACGTGGCGGATAGCGCAGAAGTACTATTTCGAACCGGACTTCGACCATGCGATCACGCGGGGGACGCCGAATCCGCTGGAGACGACGCTGGATTTCACGGGCATCGATTTTCTGACCCAGGCGCGACACACCACGCCGGTGATTTCGCGGCTGCGGATGCGGACGACGCCGGCCACCGATGTGGAGTGGGATCTGGATTACGACGTAAAAGAGGGGAAGATAACATCGAGCAACATCTTCGCGGGGTATCAGCATGGGTTTTACCGGTTGCAGTTTGGGGATTCGTACGTTAACGTGCCCCTCGGGACCACGCCGTTGACGACCGCAAGGACAGCGCCGGGATCGCCGAATGCGCCGAATCCCTATAACCAGATTCACCTGGCGACGATTTTTGGAGCGGCGAACAAACTGGGCCCGAGCGCGGGAGTGAATGCCGCTTACGATCTGGTCCACCAACAGCTGCAATATGGATCGATACAGGGGCAATACAACTGGAACTGCTGCGGGATCGATTTTCAGTACCGGCGGTTTTCGCTGGGGTCGATTCGCGACGACACGGAGTATTTCTACAGTCTGAATTTTGCGGGTTTCTCTAACGTTGGGGACCTGGCGCACCGGATTAGCTTGTTCTGAAGAGCAGGCAACAGGCAACAGGGAACAGGCAACAGGCGGCAGGGCGAACTGCGATAATTAGATGAGCAATTTTGCTGGTTCCGGCGTTCTGGCCGAAGAAGGCGGGTTTTTCTTGTTGAAAAGGGCTTTTCTTTTAGGCTGCGCTTTGGCGATCGCGGCGGCTGGTTGCGCGGCGCAGCAGACTCCGGCCGCTACAGTCGCCGCTGCGGCGCCTGCTGCGACTCCGGCGGCCGGGGCTCCGGTGGCGCTGCCCGCGCTGGAGCGAAAGATCGAGATCATGATTCGGGCAGAGCTGAACGTGCCTCCGCAGTATGAGATTGGTATCGGGGCGCGGCAAAAGAGCGATGTGAATGGATATGACACCATCGCGGTGACATTTTCACTGCCCAGCCAGCCGCAGAAGAAACAGACTGTGGATTTTCTGCTGTCCAAGGACGGGAGCACGCTGGCGCGGCTCTCGAAGTGGGACATCGGGCCCGATCCGGGCGCGACGCTGCCGACGGATGGGCGGCCGGTGCGGGGTGATCTGGAGGCGAAGGTGACGATTGTCAACTTCGACGATCTGGAGTGTCCGTACTGCGCACAATTGAATGCAGAGTTCTTCCCGGCGACGCTGGATCGTTACAAAGGGCTGGTGAAGTTCGTCTATCTGGACTACCCGCTGGTGGAGATTCATCCCTGGGCGATGCACGCGGCAGTGAACGCGAACTGCCTGGCGGCGCTGGACCCGACAGCTTACTGGAATTACGTCGATTATCTGCACATACACGGGCAGGATGTGAGCGGACCGGATCGCGATCTGGCAAAAGCGACGGCGATGCTGGACAAGCTGGCGGATCAGGAGGGCACGCGAGATCATCTGGACGCGGCGAAGCTGGATGCGTGCGTAGCGAAACAGGATGACACAAAAATCATGGCGGAGATGCGAGCCGCCGACAAGGTGGGAGTGAACGCGACGCCGACATTTTTTGTCAGCGGAGAGCGTTGGGCAGGAGAGCTGGAAAAGCATCAGCTGTGGATCATGATCGACCGGGCTTTGACGGAGCAGGGGCTGTCGGTACCAGCGCCGGAGCAGCCGGCCCCGAGTCCGCAGCCCCCGGCGCAGAAGCCGGCGCAATGAGTCCGGCAGAATGGGCCCGGCAGAATGAGTGCAACGGGGCGGCGGGACGGCATTATTCTTAAGCGTGAGCCGCAGTCCCCCGAAGCGGCGCAGCAAACGGGGAGAATTGTTTGACATCTCGATCGAATGTGGCCAGCAGGTGGGGCGCTGGTTTTTTCAATCACAAATTACGGTTCGCATGGCTCGGGGTGGCGCTGGCGTTTTGTGCCGGCTGCCAGAAGGCGCACGACCCAAACACTGTAGCTACGGTGAATGGCAAAGCCATCCAGCGTTCGGAAGTAGAGACGATTTTTCAGAACAATCTGGGCGAATCGCACCAGACGCCGTCGAAGGTGCAGGCAGACATCATGCGCCTGAACATTCTGCGCCAGCT
>PMSS01000394.1:0-11590 GCA_003167515.1 Acidobacterium sp.
CCGGCTAAAGTTCCCACCACGTCGTTCCATTCCTCGTGGTCGATGGCCAGAGCCACGGGCTGCGCGCCGCCGCTGGTCGTGCGCAGGACAAGCTGGTTCTGCGCCTGGCGGACAGCGACGCCGAAGCTGGAGAGGACTTCGTCGACCGCGGGCTGTTCGTCTTCTTCCTCCTCCATGTGGCCGTTGCCGTTCGGCGCCGCATAGCCGTTCGGCCCCTTGTACAGCCGCAGCTCGTGAATGTCGCGGGAGAGCGTGGCCTGGGTCACGTCGAAACCGCGACGCGCCAGCCTGCGCCTCAACTCGTCCTGGCGGGCGACGGATTCCGCCGCCACCATTTGCCGGATCGCGCTGTGTCTGTCATGTTTGCTCATACCGCAACTCATCGAAACCGAAACTGAAGGCCAAAAAAGTGGCGGCCAGCCGCTGAGCGGCCCGCCGCGCCTCACTATGTATAAAAATACAGCAATGATGTATAAATATGCAAGCAGATATTTGTCAAGGCCGCGCCCGTTACACCCGCTGGTAATCGCAGCTGCCGGTCACAATTTTGCGAAAATATTTCGAATTTCGTCTTCAGACGAATATGGAAGGCCGTTATAGTTGGATATGGGAACGAGAAATCGTGCTGCACCGGCCCTGTCGACCGGCGGCTCCCGGCCCTGCCTGATCGATTCACGTTTCGACTTTGAATCGTGCGGCGTCGGATTTGTCGCTACTCTCGACAACCAGCCCTCGCATGACATTCTGACGAAGGCGCTGACTGCGCTTGCGCGTCTGGCGCATCGCGGTGCTGTGGCTGCCGACGGAAAGTCGAGCGACGGCATCGGCATCCACACGGCGATTCCTCGCGAACTGCTGCTGGCTTCGACCGGCATTTCTCTCGATCCCGCGCAACCCTTAGCGGTGGGCATGGTTTTTCTGTCTGCGGAGGCGACGGCGGCCGCAGCGGCTGTTCGTGAGCTGGAACAGGCAATTGCTGCGCAGGATTTCTCGATCCTGGGCTGGCGCGAAGTTCCGACGCGGCCTGAGATTTTGGGTGAGATTGCGGCTTCGACGCTGCCGATCATCCGCCAGGTGTTGCTGACGGACGCCAACCCCGGCGCTGCGACCTACCAGGAGCGCGATCGCAGGCTCTACCTTGCGCGCAAGCGATTTGAGCGGAGCGGGGCTGAGGGCTACGTGTGCTCGCTGTCGTCGTCTTCGATCGTCTACAAGGCGATGTGCGATGCGCGGCTGCTGCCGGAGTTCTATCCCGACCTTTCCGATGCTCGGTTCGTCACGCCGTTCGCGCTTTTTCATCAGCGATACGCTACGAATGTTGCGCCGTCCTGGGATCGCGCACAGCCGTTTCGGATTTTGGGGCACAACGGCGAGATCAACACCATCTGGGGCAATCGGGCGCGGATGACGGCTCGGGCGGCGACTCTGCCTGACGATTTGCGGCCGATTTTCACGCCCAGCGGTTCGGATTCGACCAGCCTGGACGAGGTCATCGAGATGCTTGCGCGCAACGGTCGCACGGTCGCCGAGGCGGTGCGGATGGTGATGCCGCCGGCAGACAGCGGCCGGCATTCACCGTTCCTCGCGTATCACGGCGACTGCATTGAGCCGTGGGATGGGCCAGCGGCGGTTTCATTCACAGACGGGCATTTGATTGGGGCGGCACTGGATCGCAACGGGCTGCGTCCCTGCCGTTTTTTTGTCACCGAGGATCATCTGGTGGTGGCGGGATCGGAAGCGGGTCTGGTGGATCTGGATCCGGAGAAGATTGTGCACAGCGGCCGGCTGGGACCGGGGCAGATGCTGCTGGCCGATCTCGAGAAGCACGTTTTCTACGAGGACGACGAACTGCAGGCGCTGTTCGACAAGTCTGCGCCGGAGTACGAGGCGTTGCTGGAGAATGCGACGCTCGACTCGGCCCTGCCGGTTGCGGCGATCGATGCGGCGGAGTTGAACCGGCTGCAGATCGGCTTCGGCTACACCAAAGAAGACGTCAACATGATCCTGAAGCCGATGGCGATGGAGGGCAAGGACGCGGTGTGGTCGATGGGCGACGACACGCCGATTGCGCCGCTGGCCCGCACGCCCAGGCCGGTATACGCCTTCTTCCGCCAGCGTTTCGCTCAGGTCACGAACCCGCCTATCGACTCGCTGCGCGAGGCCTGCGTCATCCAGTTGCACACACGGCTCGGCCCGTGGCCGCATGTATTAGGTACGCGCGAACGGCTGCCTGGACTGTCGCTCAGTTCGCCGTTCCTTTCGCTCTCGCAAATGGACTCGCTGCATCGCCGCAAGCATGATCTGGCGGGGAATCTGCCGCTGGCGGTGCTGGACTGCGTTTTCAATCCGGCCTGCAACCTCATCACCGCGCTGGACGACCTTTGCGAGAAAGCCCGGGAACTGGTGCGTGGAGGCGCAGCCATTCTGCTGCTGACCGACCGCGGATGCAGCGAGCAGGCGATTCCGATTCCGATGGCGCTGGCCACGGGAGCGGTGCATCATTCGCTGATTCGCGCCGGCGAGCGCATCAAGGTCGGCCTCGCGATCGAAGCCGCGGACTGCCGCGACCTGCATCATGCCGCGGTGCTGATGGGAATGGGCGCTGGAGCGATCTGCCCCTGGCTTGCGGTCGAAACCGCAAGGCAGCTGAATCCTGAAAACGGCGAGACGAATCTGCTGCACGCGTTCGACCTCGGCCTCGCGAAGATCATGTCGAAGATGGGCATCTCGGTGGTCGACAGCTACCGCGGGGCGCACCTCTTCGATTGCCTCGGCCTCAGCAAGGATGTGGTGGAGCGATGTTTTGAGGGCACGCCCGCTCCTCTGGGCGGCATTGGATTTCCCGAGCTCGAAGCGAGTTTGCGCGAGCTGTGGCTGGGGACACAGAACCTGACTGACGTTGGCGGCGAAACGAACGGCGACAGTCCTGAAGCGGGCGACAATGGCGGACCGCTGGTGACTGTGGCGGCGGCCAAAGACCTTCCCGACTACGGATGGATTCGTTTCCGCAAGGCGGACAGGTCGGAGCCGCATGGCTGGCAACCGCAGACGGTTCGCCTGCTGCAGACCATCACCGGGGCGACCCGCTCCGCGGCGGCGACAGCCGATTCCGCGCAGGCCTGGGGAGCCTTCACGAACCAGGCGCGTGAGAAGGAGCCGGCCGTCCTGCGCGATCTGCTGGAGGTGCGCGCTGCCGCGGCGCCGCTGCATGTGGATGATGTGGAGCCGGCGCAAAAGATGTTTGGGCGCTTCATCGCCAGCGCCATGTCTCTGGGATCGCTGAGCCCCGAGGCGCACCAGACCATCACGGCCGCGATGAACATGCTCGGCGGCCGCTCGAACACAGGTGAGGGCGGCGAAGACCCGGCGGTCTACGAGCCCGGAGCCCAGCTGCCGATCAATGGAACATTGTTCCCGTCTGAGCTGCTGAACAACAAAGTCAAACAGGTCGCCTCGGCCCGCTTTGGGGTCACCGCGCAGTATCTGATGCATGCCGAGGAGCTGGAAATCAAGATTGCGCAGGGGTCGAAGCCCGGCGAGGGCGGGCAGCTTCCTGGGCACAAAGTCACGGAGCTCATCGCACGCCTCCGCCACGCGCAACCCGGTGTGCAGCTGATCAGTCCGCCGCCGCACCACGACATCTATTCCATCGAAGATCTGGCCCAGCTCATTCACGACCTCCGCCGGATCAATCCGAAAGCCGCCATCGGCGTCAAGCTGGTTTCCGAATGCGGCGTGGGCGTAGTGGCTGCGGGTGTGGCAAAAGCGTACGCGGACTACATCGTCATTGCGGGACATAACGGCGGCACGGGCGCGTCGCCGCTGTCGAGCATCAAGTATGCGGGCAATCCCTGGGAGCTGGGGCTGGCAGAGGCGCAGCAGGTGCTCATCCGCAACGGTCTCCGCGGCCGCGTCCGCCTCCGCACCGACGGCGGCCTCCGCACCGCGCGCGACATCATCGTCGCCGCCATGCTCGGCGCAGACGAATTCGCCTTCGGCACGGCGGTTCTGGTCGCGCTGGGCTGCGATATGGCGCGGCAGTGTCACCTGAATACCTGTCCCACCGGCATCGCGACGCAGCGGCCAGACCTGCGTGCAAAGTTCCGGGGTAAGCCGGAGCACCTGGTGCGCTTCTTTGAGGGGCTGGCTGGGGAGATTCGTGCGCTGCTGGCGGGGTTGGGCCTGCCTTCGCTCGAAGCCGCCATTGGCCGCACCGATCTGCTCGAGCAGACGCGTTTCGACGGCTGCCTCGATCTGGGACCGATGCTGGGTGCGCCACCCGACGGCGGCAAAGCGGGCGCGACACACTGGCAGGGGCGGCGGAATCTGCGTCCCGAGGATCACCCACCCATCGATGATGCATGGGTTGAGCCTGGCGTCGCGGCTTATAAGGCTGGAGAGCCGTTCCTCGTCGATGCATTGATCGCCAACGAGGACCGTACCTTTGGGGCGAGGCTTGCCGGAGAACTGGCGATGCTGCAGTCAGCGGGCGTGAACCCCCAGGCTCCGCTGACGTTCCGGCTGACCGGAGAAGCGGGGCAGTCGTTTGGCGCTTTCGCGGTTCCAGGAATGGAACTGATCCTTAAAGGACTGGCTAACGATTTCGTCGGTAAGTCGCTGTCAGGTGGAGAGATTATCCTGCGCGGTCAGGGTCGCGCCGCCCTGCAGCCGGAGCTGCACACGATCCTCGGCAACGTTGCGCTTTACGGAGCGACCAGCGGGGCGCTCTTCGCGGCTGGCTGCGCGGGTGAACGCTTTGCCGTGCGCAATTCAGGCGCTCTCGCCGTCGTCGAGGGCGTTGGCGACCATGGTTGCGAGTACATGACCGGCGGTCTGGTCGCGGTGCTGGGAGCGACGGGAACGAACTTCGGCGCCGGCATGACGGGCGGCGAGGCATGGGTTTTCGACGAAGAGGGACTTTTCCTGGCACAGCAGCGCTACCACGCCGGTTTTCTCACCCCTGAGCCGTACGACACACTGGATTCCGAAGCGAAGGAGAGCATTTTGGGACTGGTGCAGTTGCACGCGGAGAAGACGGCCAGCACGCGGGCATACTGGCTGATGTCGAAATGGGAGGAGCTCGCGCCGCGGTTTGTTCGGCTGACGCCTAAGCCGCAGTGAGGGCAGAGCACAGGGCTCAGAGCACAGCGCCCAGAAAGCAGCGATCAGCGATCAGCGTTCAGCGTTGAGAGCGGGTAGCTGATGGCGGGCATCATCGAGGGCTATTCGATCATGGAAGAAGTCAACAGGGATGTGCCGAGCGAGAATCGGATCCGCTGGATTTCCCTCAAGTCGCGACTATTTGAGGTTCTCGCGCTGCATCGTGGGCTGTTTCCACATAGCCGAAAGCGCAGGGGGATGGGCTGGTGCCTATTTGGAGCCTTCGCCCTCACCCTCGTGGGTGCCGTGATCTGGGATCCCCGTTAGGGATAAGGTGACCGGCGACACGGAAGTTTCGTGGCCGGGCGGAAAATGTTTTGGCTGGCCGTTTGCGGGGGGACTCGCCAGAGATTGTCACGAGCAAAACGGTAGAGGACGTGAGACGGCGCATCACGCCAGTAACGTGCACAACTTTTCGGCACGGGTGCGTCTCCTCCAGATGGATGTATCCTTTGGTTACCCCGCGCCATCAAAAGACGGGCCTTGATCCTTTCGCAATGCTGAATTCCTCTCCCTTTTCGCGCCGCCCCTTTTTGGGGATGCTGTCCGGGCTGGCCCTGGTTGGGGCAATACTGCTCGGCGGATGTAGCCGATTCGCCACGCACGGGCCTCACGAATACGTCTATGTCTGGGCTCGGGGCACGTACCTGCGCGACCGCGTGGCTGCGGTCAGCAATCGCGTCGCGGAGGTGGTCAACGGCCAGCGATTGCAGGTTATCGAGCACGGCCGGCGCTTCCTGAAGGTGAAGACGGACAAGGGCGAGATTGGCTGGATCGAGGACCACGGCGTGATCGACCAGCAGGTCTACGACAAATTCAACCAGCTCGAAAAAGACAATGCCAACGATCCCGTAGTGGCGACCGCGGTCCTGCGTGACGATTACTGGCTCCGCGACGCTCCCGGCAGAACGTCCGACCGCTTTTACCTGTTGCCAGAGAATGACAAGCTGCAGTTGCTGATGCGGGCCTCTGTGCCCAGGCCTGACGCACCGCAAGCCATCCCCTTGCCCATTGCGAAGCCGGCGAACGGGGCAGACAAGCCCGGGCCGCCACCACCGCCAAATCTTGAGGACTACTGGCTGATACGCGACAGTACCGGCCGCGTGGGTTGGATACGGGCGCGCACGCTCGACGAGGATGTGCCGGACGCGATTGCCGGGTTGGCGGAAGGCCAAAAAATTGTCGGCGCGTACGTTCTTCGCAAGGTCACCGATCCGGATGCGAACGTGCCCGGCAATGAAGTGGCGGAATATGTTGCCGTACTCGCACCCTATAAGGATGGCCTCCCGTACGATTTCGATCAGGTGCGGGTCTACACGTGGAACGTGAAGAAGCACCGTTACGAGACGGCCTATCGGGAGCGCAATTTCGCGGGATATCTGCCGGTGACTGTTACCGAAGAGGATTCGACCAACCAGGAGCCGGCCTTCTCGTATCGCGTCGCGACCGGAGAGCAGGCCGTTCTCGATCCCCAAACCGGCACGGTTAAACCTGGAGAAACGGTGACGGAGAGCTTTCGCATGGAGGGAGTGATGGTGCGACGGGTTGGCGAACAGCCCGCGCGGTCGCCGGTTGCGCCTGCGACTCACGCGCATCACGAAAAATCCCATCGGAAGCGACACGGGTAGAATCCGGCGGCGCGTCCGGGAACCGGTCACTGCGGTTTAACCTATCTATATCTGTTGTTTACCACAGACTAAACAGATCCTTTTTCCCACTGCGGCGCATATTGCGTAAATGGTTCGGAAACCCGTATCGTTAAGTAACACACCTTGACGGTGGGTGCGGCGCCTCCAACATTTCGGCTTCGCTGCAGTTTTTCCTGTTGTTGCAGTTTTCACCGTCGAGTCAATTAAAGGGCAAAGGAGATCGGCTCATGGAAAACAAGCCGGCGCAGAACATTCAGGATACCTTCCTGAACACCGTTCGGAAAGATAAGACCCCCATTACGATTTACCTGGTGAGCGGAGTGAAACTCACAGGGAAAATCCGCTCTTTCGACAAATACTCAGTGCTGCTGGAGAACAACAGCCAGGAGCAGCTGATTTTCAAGCACGCTATCTCAACCGTGGTGAGCACCCGCTCGGTCCTGCACGGAGAACACCGTCCGCCGCACACCGCACAGGCGGGGCCTGTCGCCGTCGCGAACGCGCAAACGGTGCAGGAGGCGTCCGGCTCCTGACGGAGGCGGACGCGCAGGCGCAACGATTTCAATGCCTCTGAACGCGACCGGTACGACCGCGGAACGGGCATTGCTGGTCACGGTCGTTCTTGGGCCGCAGAGGCGATCTCTGACCCGCGGCGCAGCCCAGGCGCGCGATGCGGCCAAGGTAACTCCCAGCCCACACCCTGTCCCAACCGACGAGGACTCGCGCCTTGCGGAGTTCCGCGAGCTGGTCATCAGCGCCGGGGCCAGCATTTCTGCCGAGGTTGTGCAGCATCGTCCCAAAGCCGACCCGGCGACGCTCGTGGGCAGCGGCAAAGTGGAAGAGATCTCCGGGATCGCGGCTTCTACGCAGGCAGATGTTGCCATCATCGACCACGATCTGAGCCCAACCCAGCTGCGCAACCTGGAGAACGCGCTGCCCTGCCGGGTCATCGACCGCACCCAGCTCATCCTGGATATTTTCGCCCGCCATGCGCGAACGCGCGAAGGCCAGCTCCAGGTAGAACTGGCGCAGCTCGAATACATGCTGCCCAGGCTGACCGGCCGCGGCAAAGCTATGTCCCAGCTCGGCGGCGGCATCGGCACGCGCGGACCCGGTGAAACACAGCTCGAGACGGATCGGCGCCGCATTCAGCGCCGCGTGCTGCAGCTGCGCGGCGAACTGGAGGCCGTCCGGCGCATCCGCACCCAACAGCGCAGGCGTCGCGAATCGGTCCCGGTCCCCACCATTGCCCTCGTGGGCTATACCAACGCCGGGAAAAGCACATTGTTCAACGCGATTACGCGTGCAGGCGTCCTCGAGTCCTCGCGCATGTTCGCTACGCTCGATCCCAAGCTCAGCGCGATTCAGCTTCCGAGCCGCAGAAAGGTGCTGCTGTCGGACACGGTGGGCTTCATCCGCGACCTGCCGCATACGCTGGTGACATCGTTCCGCGCGACTCTGGAAGAGGTGCGCAAGGCCGAGGTCCTGGTGCATGTGCGCGATGCTTCCAACCCGATGCGTGAGGAGCACAAAGCAGAAGTGGAGAAGGTGCTGGGCGAACTGGATGTGCTGGACAAGCCGCGGCTGGAGGTTCTGAACAAGGTGGACCTGCTGAGCGACGAAGAGGCCGCCGCGCTGGTAGCTGCCAGCGAGGGTCGAGCCATCGCGACCTCGGCGAAGGACCATACCGGCCTTGAAACCCTGATGAACCGCATGGATGCGGAGCTTGTGCTGGATCCGATCCTCGAACAGAGTTTTCAGATCCCGCAGTCGGAGGGCGATGTGCTGGCTGCGCTGGAGGCTGGCGCGATGATTCGCGAGCGCGAGTATGAGGGGAATCTGGTGCGGATGAATGTGGCGGGACCAGCGTCGTTACTGGGGCGCTACAGGCGTTTTCGCCAGCTGGCGCGTGAATAATCTCTTCCAGACAAGACAAACCGGATGATGGAGAGTGGTGGGAACCTCCGATCACCCGGTTCGCCGACCCTGATCCGGGTCGAGGTGGTATTCTCAGTATACGCCGGAAGGCGTTCAGGTCAAGCTCGCAATGTCAATTTTTGCGGCTTTCCTCGAAGCTGTTCCGCAGGGAGCTGTAGCCCAAAGAAGCAGATGCAAAAGTAAGTGCCTTTGGTCATTTGACACTGAAATTTTGCCTCTGTTAGAACCAAAGGTTCTACCTGAGCCTTCTCAGTCGTTCCGACTGCCACCGCCGGCCAACTCATGGATCAATTGTCTCGTCAACTTGGTGATCTTGCGCTCGGTGCGATACCGACCCTGATCCTTTTTATCGTGTTGGTTTTGGGCTACCGCTTCATTCTGTACAGGCCCATGATGAAGACCCGCGCCGAACGCCGCGAGCGGACCGCCGGCGCGCTCGAGAAGTCCTCTCTCGCCATCGCCCAGGCTGACGTTCGCTCCCAGGAATATGAGGCGAAGCTGCGGGCTGCGCGGGGCGAGATTTTTCGCGGCCGCGAGCAGCGCATCCAGCAGTTGAACGCCGAACGCGAGAGCGCCGTGGCCACCGCTCGCCTGGCTGCCCAGCAACGCGTCCAGACGGCGCAGTCGGCATTGGCGGCGCAAAGTGCTGATGCTCGAAAGCAGATCGAGGCTTCTGCGAGCCAACTGGCTGCCCAGGTAATCGCCGCGGTTCTCCCCGCAGCGGCAGCGGAGAACGCGCAGTGAAAGCTATTACCCGCATCCTGAGCCTGCTGGTCCTGGGCACTGTGTTGGGGATTCCGGGCGCACGCCTGTATGCGCAGGTGGCTACCGGCTCTGCACAGACAGCTTCTGGCTCCGCGCAGCCCGCCGCAAAGAGTTCCGGCGGCGAGCACATGGACGAGCCCGAAAGCAACTCCGACATCGACCAGTATCGTCACTCATCGACCGTGCGCGCCATCGCCCGCTTCGCCCATCTGAAAACGGAGACGGTGGCCCAGATTTTCGAGGACCTGAACTCCGGTGTTCTGATCTTCGTGATCGTCGTCGTCCTGTGGAAGTTTCTGCCAAAACTGTTTCGCACGCGCACCGAAAACCTGCAGAAGGAACTGATTGATGCGAGGTTGGCTACCGAGAAGGCCAACCGGAGGCTCGCCGAAGTTGAATCCCGCCTGCTGCGGCTGGATTCGGAAATTGGGGCCATCCGGCAGCAGGTGGAGCAGGAGTCCGTCGAGGACGAGAAGCGCATTCACGCTGCCCTTGAATCCGAACGCGAGCGCATTATCGCCTCCGCTGAGCAGGAGATCACGGCAACCCAGGCCGCAGCCCAGCGCGACCTGAAGAAGTTTGCCGCCGACCTGGCCATCGACAACGCGATGCGCCGGATTCAGCTCTCCAGCGATGCGGATCGTGCGCTCATCCGCGAATTTGGCAAGTCGCTGAACAAGAATTCCGGAGGCGAGGCGTAAATGGCGAGCTACGCATCCCGATACGCGCGCGCTTTTGCCGACGTGATCTTTGAGACGAAACTGGACGCTAAAGACGTGCAGCGGCAGCTCGGCGACTTTGCCGCCGCATGGCATGAGAGCCACGATCTGCGTGAATTTTTCCTGGATCCTTCGTTTCCGCTGGGGCAGAAGATCGAAGTCCTGGACAAGCTGAATGCGAAGCTCAAAATGGCCCAGCAAACTCGCAACTTCATCGCGGTCCTCATCCGGAACGACCGCATTGCCGGTTTCGATGATGTGGCGGCCGAGCTGCGGCGCGAGATTAACCAGCGTCTCGGAATCTCCGAAGCCAAAGTAGTCTCCGCGAGAAAGCTCGACCAGAAAGAGCGCCGCGAGTTGGAGAAGCAGATCGGGGAGCTGACCGGCGGGACGGTCGAGGCCCAGTTCGAAGAAGACAGCACGTTGCTGGGCGGTGCCGTCGTTCAGGTGGGCAGCACAGTTTATGACGGTTCGGTACGCGGCCGCCTGGATCGGTTGAGAGAAGAATTGACGGCCAGCTAGAAATTCGATCGACAGATTAAGAGCGAAAACAAGATTCGTGGACAGGGCAGGGAAAACAAAAGCATGGCGCAGATCAAAGCAGACGAAATAACNNATTACCCTGGGCGACGGCATCGCGCGCCTGCATGGGCTCGACAAGGTCATGGCCGGAGAATTGCTGGAATTCCCCCACGATATCGCTGGTCTCGCCATGAGCCTCGATGAGGATCAGGTCGGCTCGGTGCTGCTCGGCGACTACACCGAGGTCCGCGAAGGCGACCAGGTCAAGCGCACAGGAAAGATCCTGAGCGTGCCCGTGGGCGACGCGATGATTGGCCGCGTCGTGAACTCGCTCGGCCTCCCCATCGACGACAAAGGACCGATTCAAACCTCCGAGACCCTGCCCGTGGAGCGCCTCGCTCCCGGCGTCATCGACCGCCAGCCCGTGCGCGAGCCCATGATGACCGGCCTCAAGGCCATCGACTCGATGATCCCCATCGGCCGCGGCCAGCGTGAGCTGATCATCGGCGACCGCCAGACCGGCAAGACCGCCGTCGCGCTCGACACAATCATCAACAACGAGAAAAACGACCTCATCTGTATCTACTGCGCAATTGGGCAGAAACGGTCGTCGATCGCGGGGGTGGTGCAGACGCTCGACGAGTACGGCGCGATGGGCCACACCATCGTCGTCGCCGCGTCGGCATCGGAGCCGGCTCCCATGCTCTATCTCGCGCCTTACGCGGCCTGCGCCATCGGCGAATATTTCCGCGACAAGGGCCGGCATGCTCTGATCATCTACGACGATCTCTCGAAGCACGCTATCGCGTATCGCGAAATTTCGCTGCTGCTGCGCCG
>PMSS01000394.1:11633-13862 GCA_003167515.1 Acidobacterium sp.
TCATCTCGATCACCGACGGACAAATCTTCCTCGAGACCGATCTCTTCAACTCCGGCCAGCGTCCCGCCGTCAACGTGGGCCTCTCCGTTTCGCGCGTGGGATTCTCCGCCGCCATCAAAGCCATCAAGCAGGTGGGTTCGACTCTGAAGCTGGACCTGGCCCAGTACCGCGAACTGGCCGCCTTTTCCCAGTTCGGCAGCGACCTGGACAAGGTGACGCAGAACCAGCTCAACCGCGGCCAGCGGTTGAGTGAACTGCTGAAGCAGCCGCAATTCCAGCCACTCACCGCGGAAAAGCAGGTCATCATCCTCTTTGCCGGAACCCAGGGCTACCTCGACGATCTGAAGGTCGAGCAGATTCGAGCATTCGAAGACGGCCTGTACCCCTATCTCGACTCGGGGCAATCGCAGCTGTTGACCGACATTGCCACGAAGAAGGCTCTCGACGACGACCTTCGCAACCGAATCCACGCCGCGCTCAAAGAATACAAAGCGAACTTCGTTGCCGACCACGAAGAAGCAAAGTTGAAAGAGAGCGCCGTGAAACCCCTCAACGAGCCCGAGAAGAAAAAAGAGCAGGAGCAGAAGTCCGAGCAGCCGGTCGGAGCGGCGCACTAAGAAACCATGCCCAACGTCCTCGATTTACGTCGCCGCATCCGCAGCGTGCGGAACACGCGGCAGATCACCAAAGCCATGAAGATGGTTTCGGCGGCCAAGCTGCGTCGTGCCCAGGAGCGCGCGGTTTCGGCCCGGCCCTACGCGTCCATGCTGGCCAGCGTGCTTGAGTCGTTGAAACGCCGTGCGGAAATCTACGATCCGGAAACCGGCGAAATCCGTCACCCGTTGCTGCTCACGCGGCCCGAGAAGCGCATTCTGCTGGTCGTCGTTTCCGGCGACAAAGGATTTGCCGGCGCTTTCAACACCAACATCTTCAAGGCCGCCGCCAACTTCATCCTCGAGAACGGCGAAAAGGAAATCGACGTCGAGGCCATCGGCCGCAAGGGGCGCGACTTGTTTCGGAAGCGTTATCCCGCAGCTCAGTTTGATGAATCGACCGAAGAGGGGCGCTGGCCCGAACGCCAGCAGCGCAGCAGCGGCGTCGAAGTGTTGTCCGGTCCAACGTCCGCCCTCGACAGGCTGACCTACGACGCAGTCCGCGAAGTAGCGGAAGAAATCATCGCCCGCTACGAGCACGAAGAAATCGACGCGGCCTACCTCGTCTACAACGAATTCAAATCGGTGATCCAGCAGCGCGTGGTGGTTGAGCGCGTGCTGCCCATCGTCTCCATCGGCCAGCAGCAAGTGGCTGAGGCGCTGGAGCCGACTCTTGAAGAGCGCGAGCGCGCCGCGGAAGCCGCGTTGTCCTCGGGCGTGAGCCTCTATCCGCATGAGGCGGATGCCGCGCAGAAACAGCTCGAAGACGAGACGAAGAACTTCGGCACCGCCGAGGTCGACTACATCTACGAACAGCCGCCCCAGGTCATTTTCGCGGACGTGCTGCCGCGCTACGTGACCTCGCAGATCTATCACGCCACGCTGGAATCGATTGCCGCCGAGCATGCCGCGCGCATGACTGCGATGGATTCGGCAACCAACAACGCATCGGACATGATCGATTCGCTCACCCTGACCATGAACCGCGTTCGTCAGGCGGCGATCACCAAGGAAATTATCGAAATTGTGAGCGGTGCAGCCGCTCTATAAGGCGAAAACGAAAAAGCTATGGCAGAAAACATTGGAAGAGTAGTTCAGGTTTCAGGTCCGGCGGTGGACGTGCAGTTCGAAGAAGCGACCATGCCCCCGATTTACCAGGCGTTGCGCGTCGTCGACGAGGGATTCAAAGTTCCGTTTCCCATCAACGTCATCCTCGAAGTGGAGCAGCACATCGGGGAAGGGCGCGTGCGCTGCGTCGCCATGGAGGCGACCGAAGGCATGGTGCGTGGCATGAAGGCCATCGATCAGGGCGGTCCCATTACCGTGCCCGTCGGTCGTGCCACCCTGGGCCGCGTGCTCAACGTTATCGGCGAGCCGGTCGACGCGCTGGGTCCTGTGAACGCAAAGCAGCGCAATCCCATCCACCATCCCGCTCCGGCCTTCGACGAGCAGTCAACGCGCGAGGAGATGTTCGAGACCGGCATCAAGGTGGTCGATTTGCTCGAACCCTACCTGCGCAGCGGAAAAATCGGACTGTTCGGCGGCGCGGGCGTGGGCAAGACCGTCATCATCCAGG
>PMSS01000305.1 GCA_003167515.1 Acidobacterium sp.
ACGGCAACTGGTTCTGGTGGGGTGGCCGGCCTGGCCAGGATGGCTCGGCTGCACTCTATCGGCAAATCTACGATCGCTTTGTGAACGTCCATCACCTCGGCAACCTCGTTTGGGTGTGGAACGTGAATACGCCGAGCCCCAGTGCCGGTCCCATCGCCGACTACTATCCGGGACCCCAATACGTCGACGTCCTCACCATCGACATCTACGGCGCCTTCAACCAGGAGTACTACACGGATATGCTGGCCCTGGCGGCAGGCAAGCCCATTGCCATGGGCGAAGTGGGAATGGCGCCAACGCCACAGATTCTCGCCGCCCAGCCGCGCTGGGCGTACTTCATGGTGTGGAGCAATCTGGTGGATTTCTCCAACACCGTCGATGCGCTCACCACGCTCTATCGCGCGCCGCAGGTACTCACCCGCGACGATCCGGCTATCGCGGCGCCCATGGCGGCTCTTCGACAGGCCACTGCGGAACGAACCCAGGGAAGGCCCGAGATCGGACCCGTGACTCCCGACGCAACCGAGACCGCGAAGGCGCTGCTGGCGCGCCTCTACGGCGCTGCAACCACGGGCACGCTCAGCGGTCAGGAGAATAGTCCGCAGGCGCCAGCGACCGCGACCAGCGCGGTGGCGGCCGCGACGGACAAGACTCCCGCAATTTATGGCGCAGAACTGGGGATCACCTCCGACGCCGGCCTTGATCCGGCGGCGGCGCGCCGCGCCATTGTTGCGGAAGCGGAGCTGGAACACGCGCGCGGTGCGGCCATTGCCCTCACCTGGCATGCCCTGCGTCCAACCGACGATCCTCCGGCGGGCGAAGCGAAGAGCGTTCGAGTATCGCTGACCGACTTTGAATGGAACGAACTGTTGACGCCGGGCACGAACCTGAACAAACGCTGGTGTACTCAGGTGGACGACGTCGCGGAAACGCTCAAAACCCTTGAGGACGCGGGGATCGCCGTGCTGTGGCAGCCTTATCCAGAGGCCAACGGCAACACCTGGTGGTGGGCCGGTCGCAAAGGGATTCACGGCTCGGCGGAGTTGTACCGGCAGCTCTATCTGCGGCTCGTGGATCGTGACCACGTCCACAATCTGGTCTGGGTCTGGCAGGCGGCGGCTCCGGGATTCGGACCCAACGGCCCCGGGCCGCTCGACGACTACTTTCCGGGATTGCTTTATGTGGACGCAGTGGCAGTGAGCACGCAGGGGACCGGCAACGGGCGCTTCCGCATGGATGACTTCCTGGCGCGCCTGGTCCTCGGCAAACCTATAGGTATCGAACTGACCGGAGCGATTCCTGCAGCCGATTTCTTCACGCTGCAGCAGGATTGGGCGTGGTTCCTGGCGAGTGCCGCTGCAACGGCCAGCCAGGCACAGGCCCTTGACGCCCTCTACGGCAACGCGCGCGTAGTTGCCCTGCGGACATCCCCGCCCGGTGCTCCACAGAATTAATAAGGTCCATCAGGCGTGAATTTGGAGGCGCTGGCGGCGGACGTTGTCTTCCTCCCCGGAATTGATCTGCGCTAGAAGTTCATCCGCAACGACGCCTGCATCTGCCTCGCCGGACCCGCGAAATTCGGAGACCCAAATGTAGGATTCGCGGGACTGCCGATCCCGTCCCCGAATTGCTGCGGCACCGGCCCCAGAAAATCCGCGGCCCCGTACACCTGATCGATACTTTGCACGTTTCGGTGATTGAACAGATTGAAACTCTCCACACTCGCTTCTGTGCTTAGGCGTTCCGTGAAATGAAATTCTCTTTGCAGGCGCAGATCGCTGTCATAGTTCGACGCCCCACGATAGGAGTTCCGTCCCACGTCGCCGGTCC
Source organism: Acidobacterium sp. (assembly GCA_003167515.1). Lineage (GTDB taxonomy): Bacteria > Acidobacteriota > Terriglobia > Terriglobales > Acidobacteriaceae > Palsa-343. The sequence goes on from PMSS01000305.1 coordinate 1,831, forward strand.
GATCCGCAAATGGAAAGCCGTCGCCGAGCACATTGAATCCCGCCAAAATCGAATAATAGCGCGGGCTCTGCAGCGTGTTCAGTGTCGACACTTTGAAGTTGCGCAGGGCCGCCGGCCAGTGCGACGGGCTCTCCGCCACCAGCGCTATCGTGCCGCGATGACGGATATCGTTGTCCCCCACCGACCGATCCTCGTTCGGATCGAGATAGTTTTGCGGCGTATCCGTCAGCTGCACATCCGTCGCTATGTCGATCGATTTCGAATATGTATAGTTGGCGAGAAAACTGTAGTGGCCGGCAAAATTCCTTCGCACACTCAGAATTCCAGCGTTGTAGATCGAGTAGGCTGTCGGCGTCGCAATCAGCGCGAATCCAAAACGCGGATCGGCGGGCGCAAACGACTGGCGGCCATCCGGCAGCGTGCCATTCGGCACTCCGTTCACGCTGTAATAGACCGGCAGATCCAGAGCGTGCACAAACTGATAGCCCGTGGTCAGCACCCATCCCGCGCCCAGCTGGTTCTCGATTTCGAGGCTTGCCTGCTCCGCGTATGGATTCGAAAACTTGCGCTGGATATATCCCAGCGGGAACTGCTGCAGCTCTCCGGGCGCGGGATACGTGCCCGTCGAGGTGTAACTCCGAAACGCCTGCGACGCCAGGAAAGGACCCGACACGCCGACCACTCCTGACGGCCCAAATCCCACGACTCCATTCGAGGTGTTAAAGTCCGCCACAAATGGATTATTCATCGAGGTAAACGCCGACGCGCCCTGCCACCCCACCATCAGGTCGCTGTAATCCCACGGGCCCCTGAACAATCCAAAGCCGGCGCGGATGACCTGCTTGCCCCCGCGCAGCGCATACGCGAGCCCCACGCGCGGCTGCACGTTCGCATAGTTCGTCGCGTTCATCGGGCCGATCACCCGCACATCGTTGGCGCTTGGAAACCCATCCACGTCGTAACGAATTCCCGCCGTTAACGCCAACCGGTTCGTCGCCTTCCACTGATCCTGCCCATACACGTTGAACAGCTTGTGCCAGAAGTGCAGATCCGTGGCATTCACAAAATCCTGGGCAGCCGCGCCGCCATACAGAGACCCGCCAAAGGGCACCGGCCGCGACGGAATCTGCTGTCCGAAATAAGAGCGCGGCTCGAGAAACAGAAACTGCACCGGCGTCCCCGGCCCGAATGGCGGCGCTGCAAACTCACCCGCGCCGAAGAAACTCTGAGGCGTGAAGATGGCGCCGCCCGGGCTGAAGAACGTGGTATCGGCCGCAATCCATACCGGCTCAAAGCCGCCGCCGAATTTCAGCGAATGCGCCCCGTGGACCCAGGTCAGATTCTCCTGCGCCTCAAAGTGCGGTTCCTTGTAATAAGAAACGCTGCCCGTGAAGCCGCCGCTCACCAGCGTGTCCGATACATCCAGCGTCGGTTCGAATCCCGCGCCATGGGGAATCATATGAAAGAGGCGGTCGCCGAAATCCAGCACGCTCTCCGACGTCCAGCGCGCATTAAACAGATGCAGCAAGTTGCCGTACACCGTCTGATCCCGCACCGGATTGTCCCGATACGTCGACGGCAGCCCCTGCCCCGGCGCAGCAGTAGGAACATCTCCCTTGCGATCGTCTGCAAACAGGTACCCAACGTTCAGCACGTTGCGATCGCTGAAAACCTGCGTCACCTTGCCCATCGCCTTGTCGTAGTCATCGGTTTCGAACACCGAGCTCAGCACCTCCGGCTGCAATCCAAACTGCTCCTTGACCTGATTAATGCTCGGCGTGCCAGGACCCATGCAGTTCGGCGCATTCAGGCATCCCAAAATGAAGCTCGAATAGATCGGCGACTCGCCGCGCCGCTGTCCTTCGTAGCCCGTGAAGTAGAAGGTCTTCGCGTGTCGTATCGGCCCTCCCGCATCGGCGCCGAACTGATTCACGCGCAGCGTGTGCAGGCCAGGAGCCGACAGCGGATTGTCGGCGTCGATTGCGTCATTGCGGAAATACTCATAGGCCGACCCATGCACCGCGTTCGTTCCCGACTTCGTGATGGTGTTCACTACCGATCCCAGGTTTCTTCCGTTATCCGCGGTATACGGTCCATCCACCACCCGGAACTCCTGCACCCAGTCGAGCGACGGGCTCACATGCTGCACCCCTGAAAGGCTCACCGAATAATCCGTGCCATCCAGTCCGAAATACGAACTGTGTGTCTCTCTCAGTCCGCCGAAGCTCAGCTGCAGTACTGTCTCCTGGAAGGGCGACTGTGCGCCCGTCGCTGTGCTGCGCCCCACGTTGGCTGTGGGCGTGAGCAGCACAAAATCGATAAAGTCGCGCCCCGCGATGGGCAGGTCCGCGATGTCGTTTGGCGGAATCACCTGGCTCGATTCCGTCTTCTCCGTGTCCATTTCCGACCCCGTCGTCTCAGACACGCTCACGCTTTCCTTCACCGCCGCCACTCCCAGCTGAACCGGCACCGAAGCATCCTGCCCTACCGTCAGCGTCAGCGGCCGTTCCCACACAGCGAATCCGGCCGCCTTCACGCGGAGCCGGTAGTCGCCCGCCGCCAACGCTGTCACCACGGCCAGACCCGCATGATTCGTAGGCTGGCTGCGCGCAATGCCCATGCTCGCGCTGTCGACAGAAATATTCGCGCCTTCGATCACCCTGCCGGAAGGATCGCTCACCGTTACATTGAGCGTCGCCAGTTGCTGCGCCTGGGCAACCGCCGCGGCAAAAATGCCCACAGAAAGAATCCGTAACAGACACCTGCTCATATTGACTCCAGAATGAATCGAAGTTTGTACCGGGCCTCTTGTGTGGCCTCTGCGTGTCCCTGTTTCCTGCCTGAACTTCGTACCTACGCGCCGTTCCCTGACGCCTTGATCCCCATCTGCCGGTTTTTCGGCTCATATCCGCTCGACGCCAGTCGTTTGCCGTGCATCCGATGCACCTCGTCCGAGACGGGGTGAACGCCGGATGTTGTCACCCACCGGTTGTAGAAATTGAAGAGCGCGACCACCATGATCGTGTAGTAGATTGCTTCGTCATCCCAGCCGGCCTTGCGCAGCTCTTCCACGTCCTCCTCGCGCATCTCCGGCAACTCCTGCGTCATCTTCCGCGCAAACCGCATCAGCGCCTTCTCTGGTTCCGGCAGCGACGATGTCTCCACATCCTCCAGAACGCCGCGTACCAGTTCCTCGCTGCCCAGCATCTCCGCGGCCACTGCCGCGTGCGATCGCCAGCAGAATTCGCATTTGTTCGTCCACGAGGTGTAAGCGGCAATCAGCTCGCGCAATCCACCGCTGATGGGAGCCGGGCTGCGCATGACCCCTTCCGTGAAGCTGGCCAGAGGCGAGGTCACTTCGGGACGAAACGCGAAGAGGTGCCAGATCTGCCAGTGCTCGCGCCCTCCCTCCTTCGCGATCCGGATCAGATCCGCATAAGGACTCGGCTGAGGATTGGCTTCAACTGCGGGAAGCCAGGTTGGCGTCTGCTCAATGGTTTTCAAAGGGCGCTCCTTATTTTGTTGCCGGAGGAGAGTCGTCGAGGGCCAATGCAGCGGCTGCTGCTGTGTGCACGCCAACCCGGATATGCGAGTTGGTTCGCAGCCGGGCGCGCGCAAGCCGGCGTCTTTGTCAGAGTCATGCTTTAAGTCAGTTCCGGGGACTGGGCCGTGGATCAGGACAGCGACGCGATTATCCCCGAGCCGGCCGACAGCACACAACCGCACGCAGGTCGGCATTTTCCTCAACCTTTTGGCTGATGCGGCGAGGCTCTTCAGCGCAGGCTTGGGAAACACCTGAGGGGACACACGTCATTCACGAACAAGTGGATGACCGCCGAGCATCTCCAGCAACGCCGATCCGATTTGACCCAGCGGGAGCACCTGGTCGACGGCGCCCAGGCGGATGGCTTCTTTCGGCATGCCGAAGACGACGGAGGTTGCTTCATCCTGCGCGATGGTGAAGCTCTCAGCCTGCTTCATGCGCAGCATCCCCTGAGCGCCATCGTTTCCCATGCCGGTTAGCAGAACCCCCAGGGCATTCTTCCCGAGTTGCTGAGCGCAGGAGTTGAAGAGGACGTCGACAGAGGGAAGGTGCCGGTTCACGCGTTCGCCGCGGTAGACGCGCACCGCGTACTCCGCGCCGCGGCGTACAAGGGCCATTTGATGGCCGCCGGGAGCGAGCAAAGCATGCCCGGGCAGAACGCGATCGGCATCGCGCGCCTCCTGCACATGGATGCGGCAGAGGCTGTCGAGCCGTTTGGCGAACGCTGCGGTAAAGGTCTCCGGCATATGCTGGACCATCACGATGCCGGGGAAATCGGCGGGCAGGGGAGCCAGCAGCTCGCGCAGCGCCTCGGTACCGCCCGTCGAAGCGCCGATGGCGACAACCTTGTGCGTTGCGGAGAACTGCCAGGGACGCGACGCCGTTTCCGCCGCAGGGATTTGGGGGGGCGAGCTGTTGCGCACTTTGGCTCGAGCAGCGGCTTTGACTTTGGCAATGATTTCCTCGGCCTGGTCGACGGTTCCATCGGAGACATCAAGCTTCGGTTTGGAAACGAAGTCGATCGCGCCAAGGCTCAGGGCACGCAGCGTGGTATCGGCTCCCTTCTGCGTGAGCGACGAGATCATGACCACCGGCATGGGATGACCGCGCATCAGCTTTTCGAGGAAGGTGAGCCCATCCATGCGGGGCATTTCGATGTCGAGGGTGAGCACATCCGGCTGCAGAGTTTTGATTTTCTCGCGCGCCACAAAGGGGTCGGCAGCCGTGCCGGCGACTTTGATCTCCGGATCGGAGATGAGAATCTGGGTCAGCAACTGGCGCATCAGCGCCGAGTCGTCGACGATGAGAACTTTGATCGGATCGGGCATAGCGGACACCTGCTGTCAGAAGAGGACCGGCTCCTCCACCGCGAATCTCTCGGTGGGGCCGGTGTTGAAATAAGAGGTTTCTTCGCGCACGATTTTCGGCAGGCGGGAGCCGTCGACGGTATGGACAAAGGCTCTGCCGGAGTGCGCATGAAAGACCACGCGCACCGCCTGCGTGCCGCCCAACCGCTCGGCCAGCAGCGGGATTCCTTCGGTCGAGAGAAAGCGGCGGACGAATTTTGCATTCAGATCGCCGACGGTCGGGTTCTGAAAGACGGGCAGCACGTTGGCGGCGCCGAAGGCCTTGGCGACGAAGCGGCGGCGATCGGCGCCGAGGTTCATGAGGGCGTTGATGAGCAGTTCCATGGCCTGCACGCCGCAGCGCGCCGCGCACTGGCAGTCGGAACGCGAACTCGGCACCAGAATATGGTTCATTCCGCCGATCGAGGCTTCGGGATCATAGAGGCAGACGGAGACACAGGAGCCGAGCACGGTCTGGAGCCGCAGGGGCCGGCCGCTGGCGGCCACCTCGCCAATGTCCACGCGCCGTGTGGGCTCGTGGTGAGCGCGCAGGAAGCTCGGCTGAGCGGGGTGCGGGAGAGTCCTCGGCCCAAAGCGATGGTGTTCGTACATGTGGAGGGATGGGGTCATGGCTGCGTGCTCCGCAGGCGGTAGATGGTTTGCCGCAACGGCTCAAGCACGTCGTGCAGCCAGGGAATGTGCTCCGAGTGGCCGAGAAACAAATAGCCACCGGGGCGCAGATAGCGCATCATCTTGCGCAGGAAGAGATCCTGGGTTTCCTGCCGAAAATAGATCAGAGCATTGCGGAAGAAGATGGCGTCGAAGGAGCCACTCAGAGGCCAGGTGCGGTCCATCAGGTTGATACGCTCAAATTCGACGAGGGCCGCGATTTGTTTCTTCACCTTGACCTGACCGGCCATCGCGTCGGTGCCGCGCAGGAAGTACTTCTTCAGCAGGGTCGAGTCAATGCCCTCGATTTCGTCCTCGGTGTAAATGCCACGGGCCGCCTTCTCAAGGACCGTGGTGTCGAGATCGGAGGCGACGATGCCGATTGCGGAGGCTGAGGCCGGCCAGCGCCAGCGTTGCTGCGCCTCGAGCAGGGCCAGCGCGATGGAGTAAGGCTCCTCGCCGGTGGAGCAGGCAGCGCTCCAGATGCGGACGGCCGGTTTCGCGGCGGCATGGGGCGACCCGTGTGCGGCGGCCATCATTTCGGGAATCAGTTGGCCGGACAGAAAGGCGAAGTGGTGGGGCTCACGAAAAAAGGATGTTTTGTTGGTGGTGACGCAGTTGATCAGCTCGCGAAGTTCCCGGCCGTCATCCTGTATTTGTTCGACATAGCGATAGTAGTCGGCGAAGCTGGCCATCTGGTGGGCGCGCAGGCGGCGGGAGAGGCGCGAGGCGAGCATCACCTGTTTGCCGTCGCGCAGCCAGATGCCGGTGTGACGATGGATGAGCTCGCGAAAGAGGTGGAACTCGTTGGGCCCGATGACCGGGAGCGAGGGATTCATGACAGCCTGGGACACGGGAGTTCGCTCCTTTCCGGGCGGTTGCGCCGTTCGAAGGAATCGCACGGCTCGGGCTCGCCCATAGCTCAGGCGCCAGGCAGTTCCGGGAGCACCAGCTCGTTTTCGCTGAGCAGCTTTTCGAGGTTGAGGGCCACGGCGAGGTGGTCCCGGGTCTGGAAGACGCCGTTGATAAATGCGGTATCCACCGCGCGACCAAAATCCGGGGCCGCGCGCAGTTCGTCTTCTTTCACCTGCAGGACGTCAGAAACTGCGTCAACCAGGAGGCCGACGGTCTTGTCCTCGACTTTGGCGATCACGATGACGGTGAACGTGCTGTAGGCCACCTGGGGCAGGCGGAATTTCATGCGCAGATCGATGACCGGCAGCACGGTACCCCGCAGATTCATCACGCCGCGGACATGGGGCGGCAGGTTGGGAATCGGGGTAATCGGGGCGTACCCGCAGATTTCCAGGATGCGAAAAAGTTCCAGCCCATATTCGCGCTCTTCCAGTAGAAACGTGAGGAAGTGGTGGTGCGAAGGAATCGGCTGCGCGGCCTGACTGTTCATAGAAGCTCCTTTCATCGGGGAGCGCCGGAGCAGGCCCGGCGCACCCTGGTTCGCCCGGTTCAGAACTCCTCGAAGCTCGCGTCGCTGCCCTCACCGCCGGGTTGCGCCACGGCAACGGCTTGCTGCAGTTTGGGAGCGGGTTGTGCGATCTTCCGGGTAGCGGCAACGGCGCGGTGCGCGAAGCCCTTGCGGGGTTTGAGTTGCGGCGGAGGACCTGCAGCGACACTGGGACGGGGTCCGGCCGGAGTGTGGCTCGGCTTTCCGCCTTTGCTCAGTGTGAAGGTCCTCACCTGCTCCATCAGGCCCTGCGCCTGGTCGGAGAGCGATGCGGCTGTGGACGAAAGCTCCTCGGTCTGCGCTGAGTTGGCCTGGGTCACCTGATCCATCTGGGTCATGGCGGTGTTCACCTGCTCGATGCCCGTACTCTGTTCGCCGGCCGCGGCGGCAATCTCCCCCACGATATCGGTGACGCGTTTGACGGAACTGACGATGCCCTGCAGCGTATCGCCGGACTTGTTCACCAGCTCGGAGCCGCGTTCGACTTTGCGCAGCGAGTCCTGAATGAGGCCTTTGATCTCCTTCGCGGCCTGAGCACTGCGCTGGGCAAGGCTGCGGACTTCGGCGGCCACGACGGCGAATCCGCGGCCTTCTTCTCCGGCGCGCGCGGCTTCGACCGCAGCGTTCACAGCCAGCAGGTTGGTCTGGAAGGCGATCTCGTCGATGGTGGAGATGATATCGGAGATCTTTGCCGAGGCGGCGTTGATCTCGGCCATGGCGGTGACGGCGTTGGACACGACACCCTGGCCCTGCTCGGCCGCATCGCGCGAACCGGAGGCAAGCTGGCTGGCCTGGCGCGCATTGTCGGCGCTCTGGCGCACCGTGGCCGTAATTTCCTCAAGACTGGCCGAGGTCTCCTCGAGGCTGGCCGCCTGTTCCTGCGCGCCCGAGGCGATGGTCTGCGAGGCGGCCGCCAGCTGCTCGGATGCGGCGCTGGCGTTCATCGCGCCCTGGCTGACTTCCTCAAGCGTCGAGCGCAGTTTTTCGAGGGCGTTGTTCAGGGCTGTGGCCATGCGTCCCACCTCGTCTTTGGTGTGGACATCGAGAGTGGCGGTGAGGTCGCCATCAGCGACCTTCTCAAGAGCGCCGACGGCCTGACTCAGCGGGACGGAGAAGCCGCGGGCGATGAAGAAGGCCATAAAGAAGCCCAGCGCGATCGCGACCACGGTCGCCGAGATCAACAGAGTGCGCGCCGAGTCGTAAGCAGCCGTGTTGTCGTCGAACCTCTTCTGCGCAGCAGCCTCCTTGACAGCCTTCGCGCGATCACCCGCCTCCACCAGCGGTTTGCCAGCAGCGTTGGCCTTGTCGAGGTCCGCACGAGCACCGGCCAGATCCCCGGCCTTCAGCCTCTCGAAAACATCCGTCGTGGCCTTTTCATAAGCCGGAAGAGCGGTGTGCAGATCGCGGATCGCGGCAATGCCCTCTTTGCTGTAGAAGGTCTTGTCGGCCCCGTCGAGCTCAATCGAGAACTTCTGGAGATCCGCCTGCCCCTCCTGTTCGTCGGCACTGACCCGCGCAGCGTCCGTCGAATTCAGCATTGCATCGCGAATCGTGCGGCCCAGCGAGAAGCGCACGATCTCCATATTGTCGGTGTGGATCGAGCCGATCATGTCGCTCTGATACAGCGTGGAAATGCTCTGGTTGGCGGCGCCCAGCCTGGTGATCGCCAGGTAGCTCATCGCTCCGATAAGCACGATCAGCACGCCGAAACTCGACAGCAGTCTCGGCATCGCGTTGAGATTCTTAAACCACTGCATTTGCGGATTCCCCTTTTTCCCCTGATGGGGATGAAATTTTTGTTGAGCCTGGTGCGTGGACGTCGTGGCGCAGGTCGCGAAAACCGGCCTCGAGCGCATAAAAATTCATGTTGGCCAGACAGGCCACGTCGACGATGGGCGCTACGCAGCCGTCGCCGAGAATGGTGGCGCCCATCAGGCCGTCGATTTTGCGCAGGTGCCGTTCGAGGCTCTTGACCACGACCTGCTGCTGGCCAAGGAGCTCATCGACGACCAGGCCGATCTTTTTGTGTCCTGCCTCGACCACCACGATCAGGCTGCGAGCCGCTGCGTCTGTTTCCGCCCTCGAAGCCAGGCCGAGGTAGCGGCGCAGCTGCAACAGCGGGATCGACTCGTTGCGGATCACGACCACGTCTCCCTGTTCGGCGACGCGCTGGATTTGCCCCGCGCGGGGCGAGACGGTTTCGACGACCGAGAGCAGCGGCAGGACCAGCGTGCGATCGGCGACGCGCACGAGCAGTCCTTCGAGAATGGCCAGAGTCAGCGGCAGCTCGATGGTCACGGTCGCTCCGCAGCCTGTCTCGCTCGAGACCGACACGCTGCCGTTCAGTTGCCGGACATTCTGCAGAACCACGTCGAGGCCTACGCCGCGGCCCGAAAATTCGCTGACCTCGGTACGCGTGGAAAAACCGGGCTCGAAGATGAGCATGCGCACCTGCTCATCGCTCAACAGGGCGTCGGGGACGATGAGACCGCGTTCGATGGCGCGGGCCCGCACAAGCGCGGGATCGATTCCGCCACCATCCTCGGAAACCTCGATTACCACCCGTCCTGAGCGATGAAACGCGCGCAGGCTGATGGTTCCCTCCGCTGGCTTACCCGCCGCGATCCTCGCCTCCGGAGATTCAATGCCGTGATCGGCGGCGTTGCGGATCAGGTGCGTCAGCGGGTCACCGAGCTGTTCCAGCATGCTCTTGTCGATCTCGGTGTCCTCGCCCGACATTTCCAGCCGGATCTGTTTTCCGGTGGCCTGCGCGATGTCGTACACGGTTCTTGTATAGCGCTGGAAGAGCGTGCCGACGGGAAGCATGCGCACGGCCATCACGCGCTCGTGCAGCTCGCGGGTATTGCGCTCCATGGCGGCCACTGATTCGCGCAGTTTCGGCAGGCAGTCCGGCGTGAACTTCTCCACCATCTGCGCGGTCATTACATGCGCGATCACCAGTTCGCCGACCAGGTCGATCAGCCGGTCCACCTTTTCGGTGGCCACGCGGATCGAGGTCGATTCGCTGCCCGGCCGCGCCGGTGTGGCGCGGGCTTTCGCGACCGGGGCGGACCCTCCCGGCGGGGCTGCCGGCGCTTCAGCCCGCACGCCCTGCGCAGGCGCAATCTCGTCGACTGACGCGCTTGCGGCCGGCTCCATTCTGCGAATCGAAATCTCCGCCAGATGTTCCACAAATTCGAACACCTCGCGCAATTCCTCCTCGGATCGGCTGCTGGCCATCTCGATCGTCCAGCCCAGCCAGCAATGTTCCGGATCGAGTTCGGCCAGCGGCGGCAGATTCTCCGCGTGAAGCTCGCTGACGCTCACATCGCCCAGCTCCGCGAGGTTGCGCAGCAGAACGATGGGATTGGTGCCGCTTGAAAATATTTCGCGGTCCGGCCGGAATTCGATGCGGTAAAGCGCAATCGGCGCCTCGTCGCTGTCCTGGCCGTCCTGGCCGGCCTCTCTCTCAACCTGCGTCTGCATCGGCGTCTCGGCCAGCGCCTCGATGCGCTCCGCCAGATGCCGCGCCTCGTCCGTCAGTTCCGCCTGCGGTTCGGCGGCCAGCAGCGTGCGCAGCACGTCTATCGACGCGAGCAGCAGAGCGACAATCTCCTCGTTGAGCGCCATCTCCCTCGACCGCAGCCGGTCGAGCAGATTCTCGAGCCCGTGCGTAAACCGGGCCAGAGCCTCAAGGCCCACCGAACCGGCGCCGCCCTTGATGGAGTGCGCCGAACGGAACACCGCGTTCAGGATCTCCGCGTCATCCGGGGTCGAGCGCAGCGCCAGCAGGCCGGACTCCATGGTCGCGATTTGCTCCACGCTCTCCTGCAGAAACGTCTGTCGAAACTGGGTCAGGTCGATTTTCATAGCATCACGGCAATACTTTCGCGAGGGTAGCCAGCAGCTTGTCCGGATCGAACGGCTTGACGATCCACCCGGTGGCGCCGGCGGCTTTGCCCTGTTCTTTTTTCGCGGCCAGCCCCTCGGTAGTCAGCATCAGGATGGGCTTGCTCTTCATCGCCGGCTGGGCGCGCAGGTTGCGGATCAGGGTGATGCCGTCCATCACCGGCATGTTCAGATCGGTGATGATCAGGTCGACAACCGCGCTTCTCAGCTTGTCGAGCGCCTCCTGGCCGTGCCCGGCTTCCAGCACGTCGAACCCTCCCTGGCGCAGCGTGAAGCTGACCATCTGCCGCATCGAAAGCGAATCGTCGACAATCAGAACTTTGCGCACGCGTGAGACTCCTCCATCGCCGCCGATGCCCGATCGCCGTCCCCGCAGCCGAGCAGCCCGGCGGCTCCCGCGTATTCAAACCACCGGCGCAGGCCGTGGGACGCATGCACCAGCCGCAGCACGCCATTGCGGACGCGTTGTTCGGCGCGGATGGCCAGCAGAACCTCGAGGGCGCTGGCATCCAGATGCTCAAGCCCGCCGAGGTCCACAACCAGTTCCCGGGTCGTGCCCGCCGGCGACCCCAGTTGCTCCATCGCCCACCGGCGCATGGCCTCGGCTTCCACCCACTGGCCGGAACGAGCGGCATGCAGCGTCGTCGAAGCGGCAGCCGCCGCGGGTTCCGCCTGGCTGCTCTCCCCGCTCTGTTTCACCCGCTTTNNTTGCTCGCCCGCCCACGTTCGCTCCCGCGACTCCATCTTTTGTGCTTTTTGCCATTGCCCCTTGTGAACGCGAAGGCCAGCGGCATCCGGCCGAATGTCCCTATAACCGGAATATCGGCGGAATCGCCTGGGGCTTGAGCGGCGCAGCGAGAAAAATCCGGCACGCTGCGCAAAATGACTGCGGCCTGGGACTCGGCATGCGCCGGAGCACTCAGGGCTTCGGGACGTACGGCCCGGCCATCCTTTGTTCGAACTGTGCGGCCGGCACCGGTTCGCCGAAGAAATATCCCTGGCAGGAATGGCATCCGAGCCGGTCAAGGTAATCGCGCTGCTCTTCCGATTCGACTCCCTCGGCGATCACCTTGAGGTAGGACAGCGACGAATAGCCGACCCCGAAATCGTCGACCGAAAACCGCAATCCGTGCGCTCTCAGCTCGGACATGCGCGCAACGACCTGATCCACATCATCGACGAGCAAACTCTCCGTGAGTTCAAGCTCGATGGTTCCGGGACGGATTCCGGTACGCACCAGTGTGTCCAGAACTTTCCCGACGAAATCGGGCTGGCGAAACTGGCGGGCGCTGATATTGACGGCAATGCTGATGCCCGCCATCCCCGGGAAACGAGCCCATGCAGCCGCCTGCCGGCAGGCGGCCTCCACAACCCAGTCGCCCAGCGGCAGGATGAGCCCGTTCTCCTCGGCCAGAGGAATGAACTCTGCAGGCAACAGGAGACCGCGGCGGGGGTGCCTCCAGCGAAGCAGCGCCTCAGCGCCGGCCAGCTGCCCGCGACGGACCTGAGGCTGATAGAAGAGCGTCAGCTGATTGCTCTCGATAGCAGTCCGAAGATCGGCTTCTATGGCAACGCGCTCGTTGATGGCAGTTTGCAGAGCGGGAGCAAAGAAGCGCACCGTGTTCCGTCCGGCCGTCCTGGCATGATCGATGGCAATATCGCTCTGCTGCAGGATCTCCTCGGCGGTATTGTCGGGACCGGCGAAGACGGTAATCCCGATGCTGGCCGTGCACCGCCACTCCTGGCCCGCCAGCGGAAACGGCTGGCTCAGAGCGGCCAGCGTCCTTTGGGCGATGTTCCGGGCCTGCGCAGCCGCCTCTTCCGTGGTTTCGCCCAGGTTTTCGAGGATCACCGAAAACTCGTCTCCACTCGATCGCGCAACGATGTCGCCCTCACGGACACAACGGGCAATGCGCCGGGCCGACTCCTGGAGAAAGAGGTCCCCAAAGGCGGAACCGAGCGAGTCGTTGAGCGCCCTGAAATGATCGAGGTTGATGGACAGCAGCGCACTCCTGGTGTGCTCAGCCGGGGAGTTCCGGAAGGCGTGCAGACGCTCCAGTAGCTGGCGCCGGTTCGGCAGGCGTGTGAGCCCGTCGTAAAGCGAGAGATTCCGAATCTCCTGCTCGGCGGCTTTGGCCGCGGAGATATCCCGGGTGACAAACAGAACGCAGGGGACGGCATCCAGTTCGATCATTGAAGCGGAGATCCGGGCCCAGATAAGAGTCCCGTCCTTTTTCCGGAGCCTTACTTCCAGATTGCGGCAGACGGATTCATGGCGCAGGATTCCCGTCAGCAGCTCCCAGTCGTGAGGATTCTCCCAGATGTCGAGTTCGCGAGAGGATCTCCCGGCAACGTCTACGAATTCGCCGCAGTGATTCTCGCCGTCGGAGTCAGTCCAGGTATAGAGTTCTTCCGACGTTTGTCCGACGAGTTCCTCGCGCTCGTATCCAAGAATCGAGAAGAACTGCTGGTTGACGTCGACGAACATGCCGTCATCCATGCGGCAAATCGCAATGGCATCCAGGCTGGTCTCGAACGCGGCGCGATAGCGTTGCTCGCTGGCGCGAAGAACTTCCTGCGTCGCCGCCAGCTGCTGCTGAGCCACAGTGTGGTCGCTGGTTTTTTCGACCATTCGGACCAACTTCATAGAAGAGAATCAGTTAGCCCCCGGATTGCAGATGAGCGTTCCCCGGAGTAAACGAGGATTCCCCTCCAATTGCCTTCTCCGAAGACACCATTTCCGATTATCGGCAGGCGCTCATCAGAGATGAGCTCTGAGCCGGCCGCGACAGTCAGGACAATGGTCTGAGGCCTGCTATTGATCGCCGGCGGGAGTTCCGCCCGGTGAGGCGATTCTGGCAAGCGCTTTCGCACCCCGAAAAGCGTAGCTAAGTCGCCTAATTCCATTAGGGTACGGCCCAGAGCCAAAGTGGTATGGCCCAAACCGGCATCCACAAATCATCATTCTCCGATGAGCCGCAGGAGCGCCACGGGGATCAGGACGGCCGCGATCCTGGGAGTCGTGCTGTGCACAGCCATCGTCTGCAGCGCGCTGTGGCAGTGGTCTCTTTTATCGGGGCGCGACACTATCCAGGAGCTTCAGGACTTACCCGTTAACTCCGCGGTTCGGCTCATTGGCGTTGTAACCTATGTCGATCAGCCGGGGGGCCGGTTCTGGCCTCAGGATGAGACCGGGGCGCTCCCGATCTCACTGGACCCTGTCCAGGCCGGAATTCATGTTGGTCAGACCGTTTCCGTCGATGCCACGAAAACTTCTCATTACGACCCCTCTCCAAATCCCCTGGAACAACACAGCTGGGGCGCCGACATAGCGCGCGGCACTGCCCGCGAAGATCTGGAGGCTGTTTCGTAGTCCCTGAACGCTATGGGCTTGTTCTCTCCAATTCGTCGTCAACACCCCGCACCCGGAACTGCGATTGTGGTGCCGCGCGCCTTTCGCGGCGGGAGGACAGAACCTTTCCGCCCACGCCAGCCGAGACGCGGCGCGGTGCTGGTTGCGTCAATTCTCACGGTGACGATTATGGCCGCGCAGAGTGCGTTCGCCCTCGACCCGGCCAAGGCCATCACGCAGTACATGCAGACTTCCTGGACCAGCGAGACCGGCCTGCCGCAGAACTCCGTCCAGGCCATGGCGCAAACCGCGGACGGCTATCTCTGGTTCGGAACCCAGGAAGGTCTGACGCGATTCGACGGCGTCCATTTCACCACCTATACGAGCCATAACACGCACGGTCTTGCGTCGGGTTTCATTCAGAGCCTGGTGGCCAGCCGCGACGGCAGCCTGTGGATCGGAACCGACAGCGGGCTTAGCCACTATCAACCGGCGGCCTCTGCCGGAGTTGGCGGTGCGTTCAGTACTCTGACCGCCCGCGATGGACTTTCCGGCAACTACATTATGGCGCTCTGCGAGGATCGCGAGGGCGGTATCTGGGCCGGCACGGCCAGAGGACTGAATCGCATCGCCGATGGCCGGGTGCAGACCTGGACCACAAGCGACGGATTGGCCGATACCTCGATCAGCGCGATGACGGTCGACGCCGGCGGGACGCTGTGGGTGGGAACTGCGAAGGGATTATCGCGCTTCGACCACGGCCGCTTCCGCACCTTCACCACGCGCGACGGACTGCCTGGCAACGCCATCGTCGCTCTCGCCGCGGTTCAGGATGGGTCGATCTGGATTGGAACGCTCGCCAACGGTCTGGCGCAGATCCGCAACGGCCGCGTCTCTGCTTTCCCACAACGTCTTCCGTGGAACGAGATCACCGCCCTGCTTGCGGATCACGACGGTGCACTCTGGATTGCTTTTGACCGGCACGGAATTGCACGGCTGTATCGCGGCAAGCTGGATTTTTATGGCGTTTCCCGCGGGTTGCCGAGCGACCGTTGCGCGCGGGCTCTTTTCGAGGACCGCGAAGGCAGCCTCTGGGTGGGTTTCCTGGATGCCGGAGTTGCCCAGCTCCGGGATGGAAAGTTTTCTGTGTTCGGTACGCCTGAAGGCCTTTCCGGCAATTACACCGGCAACGTGCTGCAGGCCCAGGACGGCACGATGTGGATTGGCGCAGATGACAAGGGCATCGACCGCCTGCTTCCCGATGGACGGGTGGAAGTGTGGGACCAGCGCAAGGGTCTGCCCAATCAGGCGGTCTATTCGCTGCTCCAAACGCGCGACGGCAGTCTTTGGGTGGGTTATCGGCAGGGCACACTCGCCCGCGTCCACGACGGCCAGGTGTCGATCTATCACGACTCCGAGGCCGCGGATTCTTCTATCAATTCTCTGCTTGAGGACCGCGAGGGTACTCTCTGGATTGGATTCGAGGGGAAGGGACTGGCACGCTTCGATCACGGACATATTCAGCACCTCACCGACACCGGCCGTGTTGCGGCGCTTGCGCTCTCCACCGACGGTGCGCTGTGGGTTGGGCTGGATGGCGACGGCGCCCAGCGCATCGACCATGGCGTTACCACGATTTTCACCACGGCAAACGGCCTGCGCAGCGATCACGTGATGAGTCTCTATGCCGATCCCGACGGCAGCATTTGGGCAGGCACCCAGAGCGGCGGTCTCAGTCATATACGAGACGGCCGCGTCGTTACCTGGACGCCCGACCAGGACATGCCCGACTCCGCCATTGGGTCCATCATCGGAGACAATGACGGCAGCCTGTGGTTCGGCGGCGACACAGGCATCTTCCGAATTGCAAAATCGGAGCTGAGTCAGCCCGCGGGCTCGCCGACAAGGGCTGTTCATCCCGTGCTGTACGGCACCGCCGACGGTCTGCGCTCTCGCGAGACTTTGTACGGAAGCATGCCTTGCGCGTGGAAGAGCCGCGACGGGCGGCTCTGGTTCGGAACCATCGAGGGAGTGGCCGTAATCGATCCGGCGCACATCCCGGTCAACACCGTCGTGCCTCCAGTATGGATCGAGCACGTCGAGCTCGATTCCCGTGCTATCCCGCTTGAAGACCATATTCGCCTCGGCCCTGGCTCCGGCAATCTCGAGGTATCCTTCAGCGCGCCCAGTTTCGTGGCGCCGCAGCGGGAACGCTTTCGCTACCGCCTGATTGGCTTCGATCCCGACTGGAACTATGCGGGCGGACGCCGCAGCGCCTGGTATACCAACCTGCCGCCCGGCTACTACACCTTCACCGTGCAGGCGGAGAACAACGACGGCATCTGGAACGAAACCGGAGCCTCGTTCAACTTTTCGTTGCGGCCGCCGCTCGCCCGCACTCCGGTTGCCTATGCGTGCTACGTAATGATCGCCCTGCTGCTGGCGTGGAACGTCGTTGTTTTCCGTACGCGCGCTCTGACACGTCGCCAGGAGGAGCTGACTCGGACCGTCGCCGAGCGCACCGCGCAGCTCGAAGCCGAGAAGGCGGCGCTCGAAGCCACCCGGCGCGAACTGCACATCCAGGCGACCCACGATTCGCTGACCGGCATCTTCAACCGCGCAGCAATGCTGGAACACCTGGAGCGCGAAATCGCTCGCGCCACCCGCGACCGGGCTACACTCGGAGTTCTGATTGCGGACCTCGACCATTTCAAGAGTCTCAACGACAACTACGGCCATCTTTGCGGCGACGATGTGATTCGTGAATCGGCCGACCGCTTCCGTTCCGCCATGCGCGGCTATGACATCGTGGGCCGTTACGGTGGAGAGGAATTTTTGATCCTCTTCCCCGGCTGGGATTTCCTTCTCGCTCCCGGCCGCATCGACGATCTGTTGGAGTCGATTCGGTCGCGACCTTTCGAAGTAACCGAACACCGCGTTCAGCTCACCTGCAGTATCGGCGTCGCCACTTTCCGTCCTGAAGTGGATTCTCCTTCGATCCGGGATGTTCTCTGCCGAGCCGATACCGCGCTCTACGTTGCCAAGAACTCCGGGCGCAATTGCGCGAGCTTTGAAGTACGCTCCACCCTCAATCTCGGAAACCGCATTCGGAGCATCAAGAGCTCCCTGATCAGCAACGATTAGGAATTGCAGCGGGCCGGCAGTAGCCGCGTCGCCTCTATCGAAGTTTCGCGTCTGCGTCCCGACCTACCCGGTTTTCATCAGTGCGCTGAGGCAGGCCACAGCTTCATCGAGTTCGGCAACAGCAACGCACTCGCGGCTGCTGTGCGCTGTGCGCATATCGCCGGGACCGATGACAATGATCTCGTCGGCAATCGGCGCAAAGATACTTGCCTCGGAGCCGAACGGGATGGAGATCGCCTGTCTGCCGGTAAGCGCTTCGGCGGACTGGACCAGAGCCGATCCGGCGCTGGTTTCGAAGCCAACCTGCTGACGCAACGGTTTGATTTCGGCATGAAAGGCAGCGTCCACGCTTTGCAGGCGCTCGACGATCGCACTGACGGATTGGAGGACGCGATTTGCCTGCTCTCCCGGAATCGGTCTCCACTCCAGCTGAAATCGACACAGGCCCGCCACGATGTTCTTCGCCGTACCACCTTCAATCGTGCCGATATTGATGGTCGTGAAGCCGGGATCGAAAAAGCTGTGCTTTTCAAGCGCCAATTTCGCTGCAAATTCCTCAATGGCGGTTATGAGACGCGCGGCGTTGTAAATCGCGGAGACCCCCTGCCCCGGATGCGCGCTGTGCGCTTCTTTCCCAAACACAGTGACTTCTGCAAGGCAGTATCCTTTGCCGGCGCGCGCAGGATGCAGCGACGTGGGCTCGCCGATCACCATGCGGCGAGGCCGCAGTGCGCTGTCAGACACCAGACGAGAAGCACCGATGCAGCCGATCTCCTCATCTGCCGTCAAAACCAGGCGCAAACCGTCTGGCCATTCGTCGGAAGCGCTTCGGGAGATTGCGGTCAGTAAGCATGCGAGAAACCCCTTCACATCGCACGCGCCACATCCATGCAGATTGCCGTCCCGGAGGATGGGCTCCAGCGCCTCATTCCACTCCGTCGCATAGGGCACCGTATCGGTGTGGCACATGAAGACCAGGTTCACATCACGGTCGGCTGCGTTCTGCCCGGGCGGCGCCGCGATCAGGTTGATCTTCTCTACGCCCGCCGAATCCAGATACGGCAACGGGCGCGCCGACCAGCCCGCCCTCTGCAATACGGCGGTCGCATATTCAACGAGGGGGCGGTTCGATACGGCTGAGTTGGAAGGAATACGAATCAGGTCCGACAGAATCTCAACAACGCCTCTCATCGCACGGCACCAGGAGCATCGCGCCAAACCCTGGCATAGACCTCTTCGTAACGAGAGACAATTTCTTCCTGGAGTGGGTGCTTGCCGTCGCGAACAATGAGCCTCCCGTTCACAGCAACGTCGCGAATGGCGGTCCGGTTCATCCCAAAAACGATCAGCGGCAACAGGTCGTCAGACGAATGGCCAGCAATCGAAATGTCGCGTAGGTCGACGGTAAAGAAGTCCGCAAAGGAACCGGCAGCCAATTCTCCTGAGGACACTGCCAGGGCACGAGCTCCGTTCACGGTTGCACAGTCAAACAGTCGCGCCGCCAGTCCCTGTTCACCGATTTGATCGAGAATGGCGCGTTGTTGCTGGATCAAACGGAGATGGTAATCGAGCTCTCGCGCATCCTCCAGAGGATCGATTTGCGCCTGGCTGTCGGACCCGAAGGCGATGCGAACGCCGCTCTTCATGACCTGGTCAGCAGCGATAATGCCGTCGCCCAGGTTGCGCTCGGTGGTCGGACAGGAACAGATCGTCACACCTGCGTCGGTCAACATGGCCGTCTCTTCGCTGCTGATGTGGATCGCGTGAACAGCAGTCCAGTCGGGACCGAGCAGCCCGAACTTGCCCAGCAGGGCGACTGGAGTCGCGCCGTATTCGCGCAGGCACGCATCATTCTCCGCCACCTGCTCCGCCATATGCATGTGCAGGGGGAGATTTCTGCCGCGCGCCCATGCTGCAATTTCGCGCACATCATCGAATGGCACGGCCCGTATGCTGTGCGGCGCAACGCCGAGGGTCACTTCTGTGGAATCGGTTGCATACTCGCGGGCAAGGGCGTCCATGTTGGCAAGAACGTCGGACGTCGTCTCGAAGAATCGTGTCTGACCGGGATCGCGGGGCAGTTGAAAGCCTGAGCGCAGATAGGCGCTCCGCAAAAGCACGACGCGTATGCCGACGGAGCGCGCCGCGGCAATCACCTGTTTGCCGAGCAGATTCGGGTCGTCATAAGGCCGGCCATCCGGAGCGGTATGA
>PMSS01000268.1 GCA_003167515.1 Acidobacterium sp.
TGTCGATCTTCTCCCCGCGCAACTCGCGGATAATCGACTGCACACGCATGCCTTTCATGCCCACGCACGCGCCCACCGGGTCGACGTCCTTGTCCCGCGACATCACTGCAATCTTCGTCCGCTCGCCGGCTTCGCGCGCAATCGCGCGGATCGTCACCGTGTTGTCATAAATCTCCGGCACTTCGCTCTGGAACAGGCTCTGCACCAGCTCCGGCGCCGCCCTCGACACGATCACCTGCGGCCCGCGCGAGGCACGATCCACACGTTGCAGCACCACGCGCACCCGCTCGCCCACCGCAAACTGTTCCAGCCGCGACTGCTCCCGTCGCGGCATCCGCGCCTCCGCCTTGCCCAGGTCGAAGATCACGTCCTGCAGCTCCACCCGCTTCACCGTCGCGTTCAGCACCTCGCCCACGCGATGCGCATACTCGTTGAAGACCGTATCGCGTTCCGCCTCACGCACCTTCTGGAAAATCACCTGCTTCGCCATCTGCGCGGCAATACGCCCCAGCACATCGGTCGGCTTGTAGTAGCGAATCTCACCGCCCACTTCCACCTCCGGCGCCAACTCCCGCGCCGCGTCAAGCGCGATCTGGTTTACCGGATCCTCGATCAGCTCCGGCGTCTCCACCACGGTCTTGAAGACATACGCCCGAATCTCGCCCGTGTCCTTGTCCAGCTCGGCACGCATGTTTTCCTGCGTCTTGTAATACTTGCGCGTCGCGAGCGCAATCGCGTCCTCGACCGCAGAAATCACAATCTGCGCATCGATGCCCTTATCCCGGCTCAACGCCTCAATACTGTCGTAAAGCACACTCGCCATCTGTTTCTCTCTCTGTCCCTGTTTCCGATTGATCTTTGTTGTTGCTGAACGCTAACTGCGCAGCGCTTTTCTATTCCCTATTCCCTGTTGCCTGCTCCCTGTTGCCTGCCTTTAGAACTCCGGCACCAACTGCGCCTTCTCAATATTCTTCAGGGCAATTTCCACTTCCGAAGGCCCCGCTTTTCCTGAGCTCTGTGCTCTGAGCTCTGAGCTCT
The DNA here is from genome assembly GCA_003167515.1 of Acidobacterium sp. Taxonomy (GTDB): domain Bacteria; phylum Acidobacteriota; class Terriglobia; order Terriglobales; family Acidobacteriaceae; genus Palsa-343. The sequence continues at coordinate 1,039 of PMSS01000268.1, forward strand.
TTTTCTTTGGTCCTCCGCCCTTCCGCTCCAAAACCAGCTTCACCGAAGCATTAGTTACGTCATGGAGCCTGCCCTGCCAATGTCGGTTGCCCTCTACCGGCTCGAACGTCTGCACCTTCGCCAGCAACCCGAGAAACCGCCGGTAGTCTTCGATCCCCTTCAGCTTCCGGTCCAGCCCCGGCGACGAAACCTCCAGCGTGTACTCGCCCCCAGGAATCAAATCCTCCACATCCAGAACCGTCCCGAAATCCCGGCTGAACGTTGCGCAATCCTCGTGCGTCACACCCGACAGCTGTTCCATTCCCCCGCGGCCCTGGGTGCCCCGCATCTCGCTTTTGAGATGTGGATTCGAATCTGCCCCGGAATCCCCCGCACTCTCCGCCTGCTCCCACAGCTTCCGCCGCTCCTCCGCGTTCTTCTCTATAAAGACGCGCAACGTCCGGTGCTTCGCTCCCCCGGAAAACTCGATCTCCACCACATCGAGTCCATGTGACGCCGCCACTCTCTGTCCCGTCGCCCTTATCCGATCGACATCGAACGCCATAAATAGTAGTCAAGCCTGCCCTGAGCGAAGTCGCGCAAGCGACGAAGTCGAACGGGTCATCCTGAGCGAGCGGAGCGAGTCGAAAGCCCTGGCCTGCCGAAGAGGACCTCCATTCGCCCAAAAATAGACCAAATAAAAAGTGGGCTCGCGCCCACTCATCTCTCCGGCCCGCACACCGCGCCACCGGACAAACTCGTCTGCTCCTATATTAACCGCCTTTCCTGCTCCTTTCAAATCGGCCCATCAATGTGGAATACTGGCCGCGATGTCCGCCGCCCTGCCACAAACCGGAGACACTTCCTGGAATGTAACCGAGGAAAAGGTATGGACTGCCGTCCAGCGCCTCATCGACGCCGCCGACCCGGTGAAGATCGTAGCCTTCGGTTCGCGCGCAAGGGGCACGGCGCGAGAAGACAGCGATCTCGATCTTGCGGTTATCCTTCCGGACAGCGATCTCCCCCCTCGTTCAGCCCTCTGGAAAGCTGTATCCGGCTTGCGCATGTCCGTCGACCTCGTTATGACGAACGAGACAATCCACGAACGTATGCGCAGGTCCATCAACAGCGTGCATCACGACATAGCCGAAGAAGGAGTGGTCCTCTATCGGAAAGGAGCGCATGGATCCCCAAGCCGAGATGCTGTTGCGAAAATCTGCGGAGGACGAGCTGATTACGCAGCTTGACGGTATCCCGCACGCCATTTTCGGATTCCACGCTCAACAGACAATTGAAAAGCTTCTGAAGGCACTCCTTGCCGAAAAGGCAATTCGATACCTGAGAACTCATGATCTCGAGCTGCTGGAACAACAGCTCCAGGATTCCGGCGAAATCCTGCCTGCAACCCCGATCCCCCTGAAGGAACTCTTTGACTACGCAGTTGCGTTTCGCTACGACGATTCACTGCCCGCCAACGCAATGGACTCAACCCAAATTCGAGCCACTCTCGCGGTCATCCGCGAATTCGTCTACCGTCGCATGGCTGAAATCGATCAGGCTGCAGGAGGAATCACACCATGACCACCACCGACACCCTCAATCCCTACGCAAAATTCCTCGGCGCCCAAAAACCCCTCGCCGTCCTTCAGGAAACCCACAACCGCCTCCACGCCCTCGCCCACGCCATCGGCCCCGCCCGCCTCACCACCGCACCCGCGCCCGGCAAGTGGAGCCCGCGCGACATCTTCTGCCACCTCGCCGACTGCGAAACCGTCTTCGCCTTCCGCCTCCGCCAAACCCTCGCCGAAGACCACCACGTCGTCCAGCCCTTCGACCAGGACAAGTGGGCTGCAACCTACGTCAACATCCCCGCGACCGACGCCATCGTCACCTTCGCCGCCCTCCGCCGCTGGAACCTGCTCCTCATCGAATCTGCGCTGCCCCAACACGCCAACAAGCCCGTCACCCATCCCGAGCGCGGCGCCATGACCTTCTCCACCATCGTCGAAACGATGGCCGGTCACGACCTCAATCACCTCGCCCAACTCGAACGCATCGCGGGTGAGTAGGACCAGGTCCCTCCTCAATTCTCGCTAGCCTCTCGCCGCTTTTCGCTCACGACCACGCCGCCTGGCCGCCCTCTTACCCTCTAGTCCTGCGACTTCGCTTCCTCGCACGCCCCCGCGTCGCCGCCGTCGCATGCCTTGTGATAAAGACTCAAAGCCTGCTCCGCATCCTTTGGCACTCCCTCACCCCTCTGGTACTGCAGCGCAAGATTCCGGCAACCCGTCATCTCGCCCTTCTCGCAGGCCTTGCCGTAGAACGTGACCGCCTGCATCTGGTCCCGCGCCACACCCAGCCCGTATTGATACGCGAAGCCAAGGCAGGTACAGCTTGCCCGGTTTCCGCTCTCGCACGCCTTGCGATACAAGTTCGAAGCCTGCGCATCGTCCTGCTGAACGTTCACGCCATAGTGATACATAAACCCCAGCCCCATGCAGGCCGTCATCTCGCCGCCATCGCACGCTTTCCGGAACATCCCGAGCGCCGCATCGTCATCCTGCGCCATACCCAGCCCGTTCCGCAGCAGAACGCCCAGCGTCGTGCACCCTGTCATGTCTCCGCCGTCGCACGCTTTGCGGCTCTGATCAACCAATGGGACGTTGGCTTTCTCATCACCGCTGATCCCGCGAGCCCCCACGAATTCCATGAGGGCAAGGCTCGTGCACCCGATCGTCTCGCCACCGTCGCACGCCTTGCGATCGAGGCCAGTCGCCTGTGCCACATCTTTCGCCACGCCCCGGCCCAGGTAATACCGCGCCGCCAGTCCCACACATCCCCTCAGATCCCCAGCGTCGCACGCCTTGCGGCTGAAAATCAGCACCTGCGCCTCGTCCTTCGCCACGCCCAGCCCCGCCGTGTACATAAACGCGAGATTGCTGCAGCCCGCCATGGCCCCGTTGTCGCACGCCTTGCGATCGAGGGCCAGCGACTGCGACACGTCTTTCTCCACACCCCGGCCCGTGTAATACGAATAACCGAGTCCGATGCAGCCGTTCATGTCTCCCCCATCGCACGCCCTCCGAAATAAACTCGCTGCCCGCATATCGTCTCTGGCAACGCCCATCGCGTTTTGATACATGCCACCCAGGCTGGTGCATCCCGTCATCGTGCCGCCATCGCACGCCTTGCCGTACAGTGTCTCCGCCTGTTTCTCATCCTTCGTCACGCCCAGCCCGTACTGGAACATTCCACCCAGCGCGACACAACCTCCCAGCAAGCCGCCATCGCACGATTTGCGAAACAGCCCCACCGCCGTTCCCTCGTTCTTGTCTGCGCCCTGCCCATAGGCCAGCATGTATCCCAGTTGCACACACCCCGGCAAATCGCCTCCGTTGCATGCTTCCCGATATTCGTGCGCCGCTTCGCCAAGATCCTTACCCACGCCGCGCCCACCCTGGTACATGCCCGCCAGATTCCGGCAGCCAATCGGCTGGCCATCGTCGCAGGCTCTGCGATAAAGACTCACCGCCTGCTTCACGTCCCGCGCCACGCCGCGTCCGTTGTCATACATCAGCGCAAGATTGTTGCAGCCATACTTCCCTCCGCCTGAAACATCGCAGGACCTCCGGAACAACGCCACCGCCCGCGCATCGTCCTGGGCCACCCCTGTACCGTAGAGATAATCGACGCCAAGATTGCTGCAGCCCAGCGTCGCTCCCCCATCACACGCGCGGCTGTAGAGTTTCAGCGCCTCCGCCTCGTCCTTCTCGACGGCTCGCCCCTGCTCGTAAAGCACGCCCAGCGAGTTGCAGCTGTCCATCTCCCCGCCCGTACAGGCCTTGCGGAAAAAGCTCACAGCCTGCGCGTCGTCCTGCTTCACGCCCGTCCCGTTCAAATACGCAAGGCCGAGGTTGCTGCAGCTGGCCGTGAAACCCCCGCTGCAGGCGCTCAGCCACAGACTCATAGCCTGCCCATCGTCCGCACTCACCCCCAGACTGTTGTGATACAGCACGCCAAGATAGTTGCATCCCATCAGTTCGCCGCCGGTGCACGCCTTGCCGTACAACGCCTTCGCCGCCGCGTAATCCTGGCCCACCCCGTGACCCTCCTCGTAAAGACTGCCCAGGGCCACGCATCCCCGCAGGTTTCGCAGGTCGCACGCCTTCTTGTAGAGATCCGCTGCGCTCTGGTCGTCCGGCTCGATCGTCTCTCCCGCCTCCAGCAGCGCGCCCAGCGTTACACACGCTTCTGCGTCCGAATCCTTCGCCTCACAAGCCTGACGCGCCAAATCAATTGCCCGCGAGTAATCCGTGCTCCCGCCTAACCCGGTTCGAAAACTCTTTGCCGCCTCTTCGCAACCCCAGTTGTCGCCGCTGTCGCACAGCTTCAGCGCTCCGCTCCGCCCCGCGGGAAAGTTCTTCAGCGTGCTGTCGTCCCGCCAGTAACTGCGGTCGCTCCTGATCTTCGCCACCTCGCTGCTTTCAAGACTGGTCAGGCCCGCCGTCCCATTCGCCACATGGGCCCCGCCTGCCTCCGTGTTCGCGCCCGCACCCAGATGAATCACCAGTTCCCCGCCGTCATCCACGGAATCGAACACGCCAAACATCGGCGTCTGCCGCGAGCTCTCGAAAACCCCCACCTCGCGTTGTGTGTAGAGCCCAAGCTGGCTGGCCGTCACCAGACTCGCACCTTCCACGGCAGCCTTGCGCGTCGTCAGTCCCTGAATCATGTAGCCAGTGAACAGCGAATGCCCCTCGAACGGCCCGCCATCCGCTGCCTGCTGATCGCCCTGCGCGCTGGCAATCACCTTGCGGCTCACCTTCCGGCTCAGATCCTCCTCGTAGCGCGTGTCTCCCCGGCTCGTCGTGAACTTCCGCCCCAGTGCCATCCCGCTATGGCAGCTGTCCAGAATCACCAGAATGTGGTTTGCCGGCAGCCCGCTGATGTTGCTCAGCAGCTCTTCCGTGCTGATGTAATCGCTCCAGTGGTTCTCCTCGGTCGCCCGCGCATCCACCGGGACAATGAATCCCACCAACTGCGTCTGGTCCCCAACCTTATCGGGCCGCGTCGTACCGTGACCCGCGAAGAAAAAAATCAGATCGTCTTCCGGGTGCAGGCGAGTCCGCAGCTCATCGATCAGGTTATTGATGGCATCCCGTGTCGCGTTTTTCTCCGTCAGCGGCTCCACCAGGTACTCGAACCCGAAGTTCTTCCGCAGCATCTCCGCGAAGCCCGTCGCGTCGTTCACCGCCGTGTTCAGCACCAGCCAGTGGTCGTAATGGTCAATGCCTATGGCCACCACATACTGATGACCGTGCTTCGCCGGTGCCGATTCCCCCAGCGTCTGCACGCCCCGCTGCGCCCCGCCCGATGCCATCCCCCCCTGCTGCGCCGCTGGCTGGGCCGCCGGTTGGACCCCCGGCGCGCTCGCACCCTGTTGCGCAGCGGCCAGGACTGCGATCCAAAGCAGTGACAAAACACCTGCGGCTGTCCAGCGAATCGACATTCGGAATCCTTGTCTCGGAACCCATATCAATAGAATGCCGGGGATCGAATGGCATCACGCTACCACACCCAGGCTCCAAGCTCCAGGCTCGTCCCAGCTACCGGCTACAGGCTACGTCCCAGCTACCGGCTACAGCCTACCGGCTACCGGCTCCGGACCCCTGCTATACTTCCTGTAAAGTCGCTTCTTCTCCGCCCCACAACGGACCAGAGCGCCAGGATCCCCAACCAGCATGTCCATCCGCACTCGTCGCACCCTCTTCTCCCTGATCGTATTCTTTGCCGTCTGCGCGCTTGGCGGCATGGTTCTCAGCCAGCAGGTCGGAGCTCAGTCCGCTCAGGACGAGTCCACCTTCCGCGACGGCCTCAAGTCCTTCAGCGC